>SKRI01000092.1 GCA_007118565.1 Gemmatimonadota bacterium
AAGGCTCCGTCCGCACCACGGCGGAAGACGAGGTTGCCGCCGCCTCCCTCCTCCACGGCGAAGCCGTCCTCGAAGGTCGGCGTCAGCGTCCAGTCGCTCACCACGGGGCGGCGGACCACCAGGGCGCCATCCTCCACCTCCACCTCGTAGGTGATCCCGAGCTCGGGGCTGCGGTAGCGTCCGACGTAGGCGGCAAATGTGGTGGCGTCCGGCTTCACAGCGGGAACGGCGGCGAAGACCGTTGGCTCCCCCTCGTCGACCTCCTCCCGCAGCTCCAGCCCGCCGCCCGGGACGGGAAGGATGGTGTACTCGTCTGAGCTACCGGCACGGCGGAAGCGGTTCTCCCCCACCGGGATCAGCCGCATGCGCAGCGCGCCGCCGGTGCGGAGGACTCTATCCTCGATCTCGACGGTGAGGACGCGTTCGGTGGCAGGGTCACGGAAGAGGCCGGCGAGCCTCGCCAGCTCCCCGGCGGGAACGGGAAGCGGCTCGGGGTCGACGATCTCCGGCTCGACCGCCAGCCGGTCGCCGAGGAAGACCTCGGCCACGGAGCGCGCCAGGCCGCCCGAGTTCACGGCGGTGACGTTGCACTGCAGCGCCACGGTCAGGCCCTCGTTTGGGTAGTGCGCCAGGTAGGCCCGGTAGCCAGCGGTGGCACCGCCGTGGGCTACCTCGGGGATACCCCGGAAGTCGCCGTGCTGCAGGCCGAGGGCGTAGTGGATCTCCCGGCCGTCGTTCAGCACGCCCGGCCGCGTCATCTCCTCCAGGAAGCCGGGTGCACCGAACTCGTCGGCGTGCAGCGCCTCGGTCCAGCGGAGCATGTCGTCGACGGAGGTGATCAGCCCGCCGCTGCCGACGGCGTCGCTGAAGGGCATCATGGTGCGGAAGCCGTCATCGTTGTCCGGGCGGTGGGCGGCGGCCCGGTTGGGAACGATCCGGGCGTGGTCGTCGCGCCACTGGGTGTCGTCCATGCCCAGCGGGCGGAAGATGCGCTCGGTTGTGAACTCGGCGAAGCTCTGGCCCCTCACGCGCTCGACCACCTCCAGCATGAGGGCGTAGCCGGCATTGCTGTAAAGGTAGCGCTCGCCGGGCGTGAAGTTGAGGGTGGTCTGCCGGGAGATGAGCTCGGTGATCTCGGGAATCGTGTGGATCACCTCTCCCCACGGCCGTCCGGCCAATCCGGCGAGCCCGATCCAGTCGCGGATGCCGCTGGTGTGGTCCGCCAGCCGGCGCAGGGTGAGGGGCTCCTCGACCTGCAGCTCGGGGACGTGCTGCCGCACATCATCGTCCAGCGACAGGAGCCCGTCCTGCGCCAGAAGGAGGATGGCCGCGGCGGTGAACTGCTTCGACACGGAGCCGATCTCGCTCACCACGAAGGGCGACATCGGCACCCCGTGCTCGAGGCTGGCCATGCCGTAGCCCCGACGGTAGAGAACCTCCCCGTTCCGGCTCACCCCGACGATGCAGCCGGGCGTCTCGCGGGAATTCCATTCCGCGAACACCGCGTCCACCTGCCGCGCGAGTGGATCACCGTCTCCCGGGGCGAGCTGTGCCTCGGCAGCCCCGATCGGAAGCGACGAGAGGAGCAGGAAGGTGAGAAAGGAAAGCTTCATGGCTGAATTGAAGTTACCGTAGAAACAATGAGAACGAGTCGCCGGATTCCTGTCACTCGAATCCGCTGAGATCTTCCCTACGGCCGCTGGTGAAGACGGCCGCATCCCCTGTGATCGGAACCTCTCCAGGTCGAACCACGACGAACGCCGCGGGAGGTCGGATCGGGGTCGCCGGAGCTTGAACTCCGGCGCCGCCAGCGTATGTTCATCCCTCCCGCCATCGATGCATCACCCCCCTCGCCCAAGACATGTCGGACATGGCCGATCAGAGGAACGAGAGTGAACCCAGACCCCGCGGCCTCCGCGTCCCCCACACCCTCGTCCTCCTCTTCGGCATCATGGTTGTTGCCTGGCTGGCGACCTGGATCCTGCCGCAGGGGGCGTTCGATACGGCGATCGACGAGCAGGGTCGGCAGGTTGTGGTGCCGGGCACCTACACTGTGGCTGAGGAGCGGGTGACCCTCCCGGTCTGGGATCTCTTCACCGCGGTGCCGAGGGCGATGGCCGATGCGCAGGGGATCATCTTCTTCCTGCTGATCGTGGGTGGCGCCATCGCCGTCCTGCGCGAGACGGGAACGATCGACGCCGCGCTCGGCTGGGTGCTGCGGCGTATCGGCCACAGCCCCGCCCTGCTCATCATCATCGGGACGTTCATCTTCGCGGTCGGGTCCTCCTTCCTGGGGGCGTCGGTGGAGTACATCCCCTTCGCGGCGGTGCTGGTGGTGCTCTGTCTGGCCATGCGCATGGATGCCATGACCGCGATGGGAATCATGATCGCCGGGTACGGCATCGGCTACGGCGTGGCGCTGATGAATCCGTACACGGTGATCGTGGCGCAGGACATCGCCGGGGTGCCGCCCGTCTCGGGAGCATGGTACCGTATTCTGCTGTTCGTCCCCTTCCTGGCCATCGGCATCCACCACGTCTGGGCGTACGCGCGCGGGGTGCAGCGGGACCCGGAAAAGAGCCTGATGAAGGGGATTCCCGCCATGGAGCACCCCCCCGCCGACTATCCCCCGCTCGACCGGCGGCACCTCACCATCCTCGGCCTCACGGGAATCGCGCTGGCCGCCATGATCTACGGAATCCCGGTGCGCGGCTGGTACCTGGTGGAGCTCGGCGCCATCTGGCTCGGGCTCGCCATGGTCGCGGGGCTGGTCGGCAGGCTCGGTGCGGACGGCACCGCGAAGCACTTCGGCGCGGGGGCCAGCGCCCTCGCCATGGTGGCGTTGCTCGTCGGCTTCGCCCGCTCCATCGCCCTCCTCCTCGAGGACGGGCAGGTGCTCCACACGGTCGTCCAGGGGCTCTCGGTGCCGCTGCAGCAGGTCGTGCCGGAGCTTTCCGCCGTCGGAATGCTGCTCATGCAGACCATCCTCAACTTCTTCATCCCCTCGGGGAGCGGCCAGGCCTTCGCCACCATGCCGATCATGGCTCCGCTCGGAGATGTGGTCGGCGTTACGCGTCAGGTCGCCGTGCTCGCCTTCCAGTTCGGCGACGGGTTCTCCAACATGATCCTCCCCACCAACATCGTGCTAATGGCCATCCTCGGCGTGGCGGGCATCCCCTACGATCGCTGGGTGCGTTTCGTGGCGCCGCTGGTCCTCAAGCTGATGGCCGCGGCGGCCGTGGCCCTGGTGATCGCCGTGCTGATCGGGTACAGCTGATCTCTGCATCCATGCCCGGGTATCCGGCGATTACCATCGCCGGATACCCGG
>SKRI01000054.1 GCA_007118565.1 Gemmatimonadota bacterium
CATCGCGGCCACGGTGCGCTCCGGTGACCGATGGACCGCGGCCAGCGCGTACAACAACCTCGGCATGGCTTGCGCCGACATGCGGGACTGGATGGAAGCGGAGGTCTACTTCGATCGCGGGATCGAGGCTGCCGAGACCTTGGAAAACCGCCCCCTCCTCTGCCGGCTGTATACGAATAGGGCGGAGCCGATGATCGAGACCGGTGACCTGCGGGGCGCACGCGCGTCGCTCCGGGTCGGCCTGTCGCTTGCCGAAGAGATCGATGCGAAGCGGAGCCGGATCGACGGGCACCGCTTCATGGGCCGGATCGACCGGGAGGAGGGGGATCTGGTCGCGGCCGCCGACAACCTGGAGCGGGGACTCGCCCTCGCCACCCGGTTCGAGCTGCTCCTGGAGAGGGCCGAGGTCATGGAGGAGCGGGCCAGGCTACGTCGGGCAGAGGGGCGGGTGGCGGATGCCAGAGCTGACCTCGAGGCAGCCGCAAAAGGATATCGAGAGGTGGGGGCGCGGGGCGATGAGGAGCGCGTGCGGAGACTGCTGGAGTCCGCGTCCTACGACCCGAGTCGGAGCGATCCTCCCCGGGAGGCCATCGCCTAGATCGTCACCTCACCGTTTGGGCGCGGTCACGAGGAAGGCGAATGGGGGCTCTGATCCCACTCCGTCTGGCGGCTGCGTCGCCGGGTAAGGGTCCCCCTGGCGCGCGCGTTGCCGGAGTGCTCCCTTCCGGAAGTCAGCACGTACCGATCACCCGATTCCACACCCCGAAAGAAATGCCGGACGCACCCGACGAGAGAAGCGCGGCCGCACTCCTTCCGCAGACCGGTAGCGGGGCGCTGCCGATCCCCGGCACGCCCGCCACCGTCGGTCGTGGCCCCCGGAACGAGGTGGTCTTCGACGACGACTCCGTCTCCGATGTCCACGCCCGTCTCGAGTACCGCGACGGCCAGTGGTGGATCACGGATCTCGGATCGACCAACGGGACGCGCGTGAATGGCGAGCGCCTCGGAGCGGATGGGGAGGAGCGGCCGCTCGAGGACGGCGCCCTGGTCCAGTTCGGAGGCGTCCGTACGACCTTCGAGGCGTCCGCCGACGTGGAGCCGGCATCCGCGGCGCCCCCCGCGGTCGGCGCCGACGCTGAGGAGCGCAGACCGCTCCGGATCCCGGTCTGGCTGGTGATCCTCCTCCTCCTGCTCATCGCCTTCGTCACCATCGTCCTTCTCAACCGGCCGGCGGCAGCGGTCGAGATCGTGGTGTACGTCGAATCGCTCGCCCTCCAAGCGCCATCTCCGAGGTCGTGACCGTTAAGTGGCAGGCCCACGGTTCGAGCGACCGGGGGCGGCTTCGGCCGGCGAACGAGGACAGCTACCTGGTCGACGAGCCGGGCGGGCTTTTCGTGGTGGCGGACGGTATGGGCGGGCACGCCGCCGGAGCGCTGGCGAGCCGTCTCGCGGTCGAGACGACGGCGGCGGCCCTGGCCGGAAAGGTGCCGATCCCCGAGGGGATGCCGGAGTCCGCCGGAGCGGTCCGGGCTGCGCAGCTCGCGCTCACCGACGCGGTCCGAAACGATTCCGGCAGGCGCGGGATGGGGACCACCCTCACCTTCTGCCGCCTGCGGGCGGACGGTGAGATGGAGATCGGTCACATCGGAGACAGCCGGCTCTATCGCCTACGCAACGGCACGCTCGAGCAGCTCACCCGCGACCACACCTGGATCCAGCGGGAGGTGGATGCGGGCAAGATCTCTCCGGAAAGGGCGCAGCGGCACCCCAACGCCCACATCCTGGTGCGCTCGCTCATGGCGGATGTCTGGATGGATCCGGACGTCCTCGAGGATCGGGCGCTCCCGGATGACATGCTCCTTCTCTGCTCGGACGGGCTTACCGGACCGCTGACCGACCGGCAGATCGGCGAGGTGATGGGAACAGGAGGGACGCTCGAAGATGTCGCCGCGGAGCTCATCGACCGGGCGAACCGGGCGGGCGGGCCCGACAACATCACCGTCGTGCTCGTCCGGGTGACGGAGGGGGAGTAGAGGCGGGACGACCCGCGCTAGTCGGCGGAAAGGTCGCCGAGACGCGCGCGGAGCTCCGATGGGGGTAGGCGAAGGAGCGCGAGAAGCGGCCCGGGATCCATCTCCCTCCGCTCGACCGTGAAGACGCGCAGGACCCGCGCGGTGTGGTACAGCTCGTCGGCCACGCGCGGCAGGTCGATCATGCCGGTCCGCCCCCCCTCTCCGAGCCGCACAGCTCCCCCGGTCCGCCGAGCCAGCAGCAGATCCAGCCCCATCATCTTCGGCTTGGAGGGATAGTCGAGCAGCACCCCTCCGGGCGGTAGCTCCAGCTCCCGCGCCAGCGTCTCCTCCATCCGCTGCACCAGATCGTGGTCGGTGGCAATCCATTCAAGGGGAAGCTCCCGCACCTCGCCACCCGATATCTCGAGGGCACGCTTCGGAAGCCGCCGGTTCCGCAGCGCCGGCATCCAGCGCTCCCGGATCCGTGACGCGGCCGGACCCTCCCCTTCCGCCGAGCGCCGCTCGAGGAGGGTGAGCATCTCGTCGTCGGAGCGGCCGATCAGCTCGTCCCGCTCCACCAGCCCCGCCCGCAGCGCCTCGTGGACCGCCCGCTTGTAGAGGGCCGTGGCCGCCCGCACGGCATGATGCCAGTACACGTTGCGGAACATCTGGTACTTCGAGAAGAGCAGCGACTCGAGCGCGGAGAGCCCCTTTTCCCGGATGCCGATCTCCAGACGTCCCGTCTCGGGATCGGGGACGAGCGCCAGCGCGCCGAGCAGCCGGTCCACATCCACCGCTCCGTACGGCACACCGCAAAAGAAGGCGTCGCGGGTGAGGTACTCGATCTTGTCCAGGTCGAGTGACCCCGACACGAGGCCCTGCAGGGGGCTGTCGGAATGCCCCCGGATCATGGCCTCCACCCGCTCCGGACCGTCCGGGGAGATTCGCTCCAGCGGCTCCCTCAGCTCAAGATCCCGCAGGAAGCGGCCGACCAGGGCTTCGTGATCCCCGGGAATGAAGCGGGGATCGAGCTCCTCGAGGGCGTGGGAGAAGGGGTAGTGGCCGATGTCGTGGAGGAGCGCCGCGAGCGGGACCAGCCGGCGGTCCACCGGATCGACATCGTCCAGCTCGCCGCGCCCGGCGAGGAGGGACAGCGTCCGGCGCGCCAGATGATGGACCCCCAGCGCGTGGTCGAAGCGGGTGTGCGTGGCACCCGGGTAGACGAGATACGCGAGCCCGAGCTGCCGGATGTAGCGGAGGCGCTGGAAGGCGGGAGAGTCCACGATGCGGAGGGCGCTCGACTCCAGCCGGATCGTGTTCCAGAGGGGATCCCGGATGACCTCCCCCCCGCCCGCCTTCCCGTCCCTCACCGGTGGCGCGCCCGCGGGCTCACTCCGGCGGACCGGCGGCCCGGATCTCCTCGGAGACGCCCTCAGAGAAGTTCTTCCGGAAGTTCTCCCGGAACATGTCCGCGAGCTTCCGTGCCTGCTCGTCGTACGCGTCCTTGTCCTTCCAGGTCTCGCGCGGCTTGAGGACCTCGTCCGGAACGTCCGGCACGGAGGTGGGGATGTGCAGCCCGAAAACCGGGTCCTGCTCGGTCTCCACCTCGTCCAGGCGGCCGGCGAGCGCGGCGTTCAGCATGGCCCGGGTGTACTTCAGCTTCATGCGGCTTCCCTCCCCGTACGGGCCCCCGCTCCATCCGGTGTTCACCAGCCAGACGGTGGCATCGTGCTCGTCGACACGCTCGCCGAGCATCTCGGCGTATACCGAGGGATGTAGCGCCAGGAAAGGGGCGCCGAAGCAGGCCGAGAACGCCGCCTGCGGCTCGGTGACGCCCCGCTCCGTTCCGGCGACCTTGGCCGTGTACCCGGAGAGGAAATGATACATGGCCTGCTCCCGGGTCAGCTTCGAGATGGGAGGCAGCACGCCGTAAGCATCCGCCGTGAGGAAAACCACGTTCTCCGGGTGTCCCGCCTTCGCCTCCGGCACGTAGTTCGGAATGTAGTGGAGCGGGTAGGAGCCGCGGGTGTTCTCGGTGATCTCGTCGTTGTCGTATTCCACCCTGCGGTCCTCGTCCAGCACCACGTTCTCGAGGATGGTGCCGAACATCCGGGTGGTAGCGTAGATCTCCGGCTCCCCCTCCTCGGAAAGGCGGATGACCTTGGCGTAGCAGCCGCCCTCGAAGTTGAAGATGCCTTCGTCGCTCCAGCCATGCTCGTCGTCGCCGATCAGCCCCCGGTCCGGGTCCGCCGAGAGGGTGGTCTTGCCGGTTCCGGAGAGACCGAAGAAGAGCGCGGAGTCGCCGTCCGGTCCCACATTGGCCGAGCAGTGCATGGAGAGGACACCCTGCTTCGGGAGCAGGTAGTTCAGCACGCCGAAGATGGATTTCTTGATTTCCCCGGCGTAGTTCGTCCCTCCGATCAGTACCTCGCGCCGTCCGAAATGGATGATGACGAAGGTGCCGGTCCGGGTGCCGTGCCGGTCCGGGTCCGCCTCGTACCGGGGGTTGTGGATCACGGTGAACCCCGGCTCGAAGTCCTCCAGCTCTCCGGTCTCGGGACGCCGGAACATGTTGTGGGCAAAGAGGTTGTGCCAGGCGTGCGGAGTAATGACCCGCACCCCCAGGCGGTACTTCTCGTCCGCGCCCGCCCACATGTCGCGGATGAAGAGGTCGCGGTCGGAGAGGTCGGAGACGACCTCCTCCCGGAGCGCGTCGTAGGCTTCCGGGTCGAACGGCACGTTGACGTCTCCCCACCAGACGTCGTCCTCCGACGCCGGCTCGCGAACCACGAAGCGATCCTTGGGAGAGCGACCCGTGTGCGGGGCGGTGATGGCCGCGAACGGTCCCCGGTCCACCAGCGTGCCCTCTCCACGGCGGACAGCCTCCTCGACCAGCTCAGCGGGCGAGAGGTTCCAGAATTCGGAGCCTTCGGTGGAGATGCCGTGGGTGTCGAGCCCGTTCCTGCTGGACGGATGGGCGGAAGGAGGCGGGGCGGCGGTCTCTGTGGTGGCCATGTCGGATGATCTAGCTTGCGTGCGTGGGACCGCCCGGCGGCGGCCGGCTGAAAGTCTACGGGCCGGTCACCCGGGGGGCAACCGGACACCGCTGCGGCAAGGATATCGCTTTGTGCAGGTTCCGTGCTTTGGCCCCGCCTCCGCCCGCGAAGGCACGTTCTCAGCCCGAGAGCATCACCTTCGCGGCGCTCCGCCCCGATGCTCCGAAAACGCCGCCCCCGGGGTGCGTGCTCGCTCCGGTGAGAAAGAGGTCCTTGATCGGCGTGACATACCCGGAGATCGCGGGGTGCGGGCGGAAGAAGAACATCTGGTCGAGTCCCATCTCCAGATGCATCACGTTCCCCCGGAAGAGGCCGTGCTCCCTCTCCAGATCCGGCGGCGTCTGGATGTGCACCTGCTCGACGCAGCCCGGGACGTTCGGGGCGAAGCGGCCCACCGCCGCGAGGATGCGGTCCGCCTCGCGCTCTCGGATCTCCTCCCACGTCTGGCCACCGGCCAGCGCGTAGGGATGGTACTGCGCCCAGGCGAAGAGGAGGTGCTTACCCTCCGGAACCAGCGCCGGATCGACCGCGCTCCAGGTCATCCCCACCACCGCCGGATCTCCGGCAGGCTCCCCCTTCAGGAAGTCGCCGTAGGCGCGGTCGATGTAGGGCGCGGGGGGACAGAGGAGTTGCAGCCCCCGATGCATCTCCCCGCCATCTCCCTCGGAGGCGGTGGCGTAGGCGGGAAGCTCACTCGTAACGCACCGCAGAATCATCCCGAAGCCGTTCCCGACCCGCGCGTCGGACACCTGCTTCCGCGTGTCGGACAGCTCTCCGACATCGCGGAGGAGTTGGCCGAAGGTGGTCGATACATGGCAACCCGCCAACACCCGCCTGGCCGGGACGAGCTCCCTCTTTCCGGGTGGCGGCGGCGGCTCTCCGAGCGGGTGTCCGGGGTGGGGGGCCGCGCCGACCTCGATGCCGGTGGCTCGTCCGCCTTCCACCACGATCCGGTCCACCGGGCGACCCGCGTGCACCGCGCCGCCGTGTTCTTCGATCAGTGTTACCAGCGCACGCGTCAGCGCGCCCGAGCCTCCGCGGGCCCGCTGCACGCCGACCCGATGGTAGAGCGGCTGCCATCCGGCGAGGGGAGCGGAGCCGATCTCGGTGGGTGGCGGGCCCGACTGTGCCGCCATCCACTCGATGGCGGCACGTACGGCCGGGTGGGTGAAGCTCGCGTCCAGGAGCGCCCTGTACGATCCCAGGATCGTCCGCAGCCGCTCCATTCCCCCGCTCCGGAAGCCGCCCTTCCGCATCATGGTCCAGGCCATTCGTCCGGCTTTGGGCGGAGCCAGAAAAGTGTCCAGGACGGCCTCGGAGAGCGGCCGCCACTCGTCGCAGAACCTCCGGTACGCTGCCGCGTCGGGGGGTGAAACCGCGGCGATCGAGTCACAGGTGCGTCCGATGTCCTTCCAGAACCGGATGACCCGCCCGTCCTCCAGCGGATAGACCGCCCACGGGTCGCAGTCGATGTACTCCAGGCCATAGCGGTCGAGACCGAGCTCGGCGAGGATCGGGGTGAGATGGATGAGGATGTGCGCCGACGAGCCGGTGTCGATGCGGCAGCCGGGGAAGATGTCGTCCCTCGTCTGGACCGCCCCGCCGAGGTGCGCCGACCGTTCGAAGACCTCCACACGCTTCCCCGCCCTGGCCAGGTACGCGGCCGCGATCAGAGCATTGTGCCCGCTCCCCACCACGGCGACATCGATCATCGCGTGCGCCTCAGAACTTCTCGGGCCGGGAAACCTCGACCTCGCTCAGGAAGATGATCATGGCGAAGTTCTCGTAATAGGTCTCTCGGAGGTGTTGGGCGATGGCGCGCGCCACCTCATCCTCGCAGATCGTCTCCAGCCGGATGTTGCGGCTGTGCTCCCAGTCCGCGCTCCGCTTGCCGCGGGAGCCTTCACCGCGCGCGTCGGTGACGGTGTAGCCGTGCGCGCCAAATTGCTTGACGGCGGCCACGATCCGGGATTCGAGCACACCCTCGGTCACCACCGTCACGAGTGTTCTTTGCAAGGCTGCCCCCAGTCGAACGGGTCAGAGGAAGAGCGAGGCCATCCAGAAGTAGATGGGAATCCCGATAATGATGTTGAAGGGAAAGGTAATGCCGAGCGATGCGGTCAGGTACAGCGTCGGATTCGCCTCCGGGACCGTGACCCGCATCGCCGCGGTCGCGGCGATGTAGGAGGCGCTGGCGGAGAGCGTCGCCAGAATGGTGGCGCCGCCTAGCGAGAGCCCCGCCAGAGCGCCGAGGGCGGCGCCAGCCATGCCGAGGAAGAGCGGCATGATTGTGCCGAAGGCCACCAGGAACGTCCCCACCCGGCGCAGATCGCCGAGCCGGTGCGCGGTCACGATCCCCATCTCCAGCAGGAAGAAGGCGAGAGCGCCGTGGAACAGGTCGAAGAAGAGCGGCTCCACCGGGCCGATTCGGGCCGGGCCCACGACATACCCCACCACCAGCCCTCCGACCAGGAGGAAGATGCTCTTGCCGAGAAAGAGCTCGTGCATCAGCGGTCCTATCTGGAGGCTTCCCTTTCGCGCCCCCAGCCGGGCGATCAGGATCCCCACCGCGATTCCCGGCACCTCCATGATGACGAGGAGCGTGGTCACGAACCCCTCGTACGGGACGGCCAGCCGGTCCAGGTAGGCGATTGCCACGGCAAAGGTCACCACGCTGACCGAGCCGTAGTGGGCCGCGATGGCGGCCGCGTCCGGCCTTTCGAAGCGGCCGAGCCGGCGCAGGATTGCATATGCCACCGGGGGTATGGTGACGCCGATGAGCACCGCCGCGATGGCGGGGAGGACCAGCTCCCCCGGATCGGTCGTCTGCGCCAGCTCGACCCCGCCCTTCAGGCCAATGGCCACGAGCAGGTAGATGCTGAGCGTGTCGTAGAGCGCCTCCGGGAGCCGCAGGTCGGAGCGCAGGCCGCCCGCCAGCACACCGAGGACGAAGAAGAGGATGACCGGGTTGAGGAGTGTTTCCATGCCGGATCCCGATCAGCGGGGGTGGACGGTCGAGAGGAGGCGGGAGCAGAACGTAGAGCTCGCGCCGGCGGGCAACAAGGCTGGTTCAGCCGCTGGTGATTTCCCGGGCAGTGTGGTCGGCGAGCGCCATGATGCTGATCATCGGGTTTACTCCGGAGGAGGCGGGGAAGGCGCTGGCATCGGCCACGTGGAGCCCGCGCGCGCCGAACACCCTCCCGTCCGGGCCGCACACCGCGGTGCGGGCCGAGCTTCCCATGCGGCAGGTTCCCATCTGGTGCGCGCTGAAGAGGACCGAGCGGTTCTGGTCGACCGGATCGCGCAGGACCTTCGCGAGGAAGCGGTTCCGCTCCGCAGGAGAGGCCGTCCCGGGCAGACGGCGACCGTCAGCATGTAGGGTGAAAACCTCCGCCGCTCCGGCGGCGAGGTGGATCCGCACCAGCTCGGCCATGCCTCGGCGGAGGAGCGAGCGCTCCGGTGCGCCCGGCCGGTACTCGATGATTGCCCTACCGTCCCGCCCCTGTCTAACCCTCCCCCGACCGCGATCCCTGACGAGGGCGATGGTCGCCCCATACCGCGACACGTCCTGCATCCTCCGGCGGTGATCGCGGGCCTCGGTCCAGGGGGTGCAGAGGGCAAGGAGGCCGGGATGCGCTGGGGCGGACTCGAAGCGAACCCCGTACGGACCGTCGATCTCGGCCAGCTCGTCGCAGACGATCGTCTGCGGCGGCCCTTCCCAGGTGCGCACGGGCTGCTCGTAGAGACCGGCGACGGGAGCGGTCGGGTGCAGAGAGAGATTTCGCCCGAGCTCGGTGCCGTCGACCCCCGAGCGCATCAGCAGGAGCGGGGAATGAATGGCCCCCGCCGCCACGATTACCGTGTCACAGCGGATGCGGAGCGGGCGCTCCCCCGCTCCCGTCGTGTGCACCGCATCCACCCCGATCACCCGCCCTGCCTCCATCCGCACCCGCTCCGCCCGGCAGCCGGTGAGCACGGTGGCGTTGCCGGTCGCGACGGCGTCGGCGAGAAATGTCACCGCTGCCGACTGCTTGCCGCCCCGCCGGCAGCCGAAGATGCAGTAGCCGCACTCGTCGCTCTCGCACCCGGCGGCGTTGCGCGGGATGAGCGAATGCCGAAGCCCCAGCCGCTCGCACCCCCGGCGGAGCACAGCGTTGTTCTCATTGACTTCGCTCTCCTTCGTGGACACCGCCAGACGGGCTGTTACCCTGTCCAACGATTCGTCGAACGAGCGGTTTACGAAGTGCCCGCACCCGGAGATCTCCGCCCATTCGGCGCGAACGGCCGCCGGGGTGCGGAAGCTGGTCTGCCAGTTGACGGGCGTGCCGCCGCCCAGGGTGGCGCCGGCCAGAATCGAGATGGAGAGGTCCGGTGTCGAGGCGGTGCCGTGCTCGAGGAAGAGGTCGCGGGTGGCGGAGCGCTCCCGCTGCTTGTACGCCGGGGCGTCGCCCGACCCGCCCGCCTCGATGACGAGCACCGAGTTCCCCGACCGCGCCAGCTCGGCGGCAGCCACGCTCCCCCCCGCCCCCGACCCGATCACGCACACATCGCAGCCGACCTCGCTCCGGCGAATATGCGGAGCGGGAAAGGAGGTCGGCGTCGCCTCGGCCGGTGGCGCGGGACGGTACCCGATCCGCTCCCAGGTCGGGTTGCCCCCCGCTTCGTCCTCGTCCGCGTAGAAGAGGAAGGCGCCAAGGCGGCGGAGCGCCTCGAAGCCGGTACGGAGGGCGGGGACCCGGCTTGTGGCCATCGCCCGCAGGTAGCGCTCCCGATCCGTGCGCGAGAGAGTCGAAAACCGACCCGGCCTTCCGAGCAGGACGAATCCGAGCACCGGGCCGTCGAGCACCCGCAGCAGGCGGCGGAAGTGGTCGCGGCGGAGCTCTTCGTCCGGAAGGGCCTCCTCGACCGCGGCGGACAGCGCCATCGCGCGCGCGCCCAGGACGAAGAGCCGCGGGTCCTCGTCTCCCCGCGCCACCATGGCGGGAAAGAGCGTATCGCACACGGCTCGGAGCGTCGTCCGCTCGCTGTCGGACAGACCGGATCCGGGGGGAGGGGCTTTCACGATGCACGTCGCGCTGGGAACCAAGGTGAACGCGGGAGAAGATGTCGATGCCGGCGGTCGCCCGCCATCTCGAGGGGAGCGAGCGACATCCGTTCCCGTGGAACGACGCCTGCAACACCTTCCCTCGACCGCACCTGTAAATCGTTCGAACCCCCAGCCGTGCTCTCTAGACGACAGCTACCGAAGCTCCCCACCCTCCTCACCGTCCTCCTCTGCCTGGTGGCGGCCACCGCCTGCGAGGAACCGCCGGTCGAGCGTGATTTCGACCTCATCGCCGAGGGGGACACGCTGGTCCTGCTCACCACTTTCAACTCGACCAGCTACTTCATCTACCGCGGCGAGCCGATGGGGTACGAGTACGACCTGGCCCGCGCCTTCGCCGAGGAGCACGACCTCCACCTGAGGACGGTGGTGCTGCGCGAGCGGGACGAGCTCTTCGAGCTGCTGAAGCAGGGGGAGGGGGATCTGGCCGGCTTCCGCATCCTCCCCGACGTTCAGGCCGAGCGGGACGTGGCGTTCACCACCGCGCTCTACGAGACCGAGCCGGTTCTCGTCCAGCGCACCGAGGAGCCCGAGGAGATGGAGCTGCCGGAGCACGCCGACACCATCGTCGAGATGGGCGATCCCGAGGCCGGGCCCAGCGCCACCGAGATCCCGGCGCGCCGCATCACCCGACCGGAGCAGCTCGCCGATCACACGGTCCACCTTCCGGACGGCTCGGTCTACCGCCCCCTCCTCGTGGAGCTCTCGGACGACATCACCGGAGAGATCGTGGTCGTGGAGATCGACACGGTCCGCGCCGACGAGGCGGTGATCCGCCAGGTCGCGGCGGGGAACGTGGACTTCACGGTCACCCAGGAGGAGCTGGCCGAGCTACAGGAGGAGTATTTCGACAACGTCACGGTGCGGCCGACGGTGGGACCGACCCACGACGTGGCCTTCGCGGTCCGGGAGAATGCCCCGCTCCTCCTCCAGGAGCTCAACGAGTGGATCGAGGCGAACCAGGAGCTCCGGGACGCCCTCTACCAGCGCTACTTCGTGGACCGGGCGGGTTACCGGCAGCGGCTGGAGAGTGAGCATCTCACTTCGGAGACGGGCCGCCTCTCCGACTACGACGACCTGTTGCGCCGCCACTCCCGGGAGATCGGCTGGGACTGGCGCCTGCTCGCCTCCCTGGCCTTCCAGGAGTCGCGCTTCGATCCGAATGCCCGGTCGTGGGCGGGAGCCACCGGGCTACTCCAGCTCATGCCGGCCACCGCGCGGGAGCACGGGGTCACCGACCTGACGGACCCGGAGCAGAACGTGATCGGCGGCACGCGCTTCCTGGCGTGGCTGAGCGACTACTGGGAGGACGTGATCCTGGACGAGGAGGAGCGGCGGAAGTTCATCCTCGCATCCTACAATACCGGGGCGGGACATGTGGGTGATGCGCGCCGCCTGGCCGAGTATCACGGGGACGATCCGGACGTCTGGGAGGAGGTGGCCTTCTGGCTGCTCAAGAAGTCGGAGCGCCGCTACTTTACCCACGAGGTGGTGCAGTACGGCTTCAGCCGCGGGTACGAGCCGGTCGCTTACGTCCAGGTCATCCTCGACCGGTTCGACCACTACCAGGAGTTCGTGGTGGACAGCTAGGGAACCGCTCGGCGATCTTCTCCCGAGTGCGGCCGCTGTTCAGGGAGCGTCCGGCCTGGCGACGGGCGGAGCAGTGGCGGGGTCGGCCGCGTACTCCGACCCCTCTTTCGCTTCACCCTTCTCCGGGTGGGCCGGTGCTACGCAGGGCATGGTGACGCGGAAGACGCTGCCGGCTCCCGGTGTGCTCTCGACCTCGACCGTGCCGCCCAGCATCTCCACCAGCCGGCGTACCACGCTCAGCCCGAGGCCGGTTCCCGGCCGCTCCCTCCCCGCATCGCCCGCAACGCGACGGAAGGGACGGAAGATGACCTCCAGGTCGTCCTCGGCGATGCCGATCCCGGTGTCGTGCACCGCGAAGCAGACGCACTTCCGCCCCCCATC
>SKRI01000207.1 GCA_007118565.1 Gemmatimonadota bacterium
GGAGGTGCGCTTCGAGAGGAACCGCACCTTCGATTTCTTCCCGGAGGAGCGCCGCTACGTGATCCAGGGGAGTGGGGAGCGCGGAACGCTCCCCACGAGCCAGCCGCTGGATGAGGTCTCCTTCCTCTACTACGTGAGGACGCTCCCCCTCGAGGTCGGTGAGACGTACACCCTCAACCGATACTACCAGGAGGACGGCAACCCAGTGAGGCTGCAGGTCCTCCGCCGCGAGACCGTCACCGTGCCGGCCGGTACCTTCCAGACCATCGTCGTCCGGCCCATCATCCGGACGCGCGGGCTCTTCGCGGAGGGCGGGGAGGCGGAGGTGTATTTCAGCGACGACGACCGTCGGATCCTCGTGCAGATGCGCAGCCGCGTGCCGGTGGTCGGATCGCTGTCGCTCCATCTGACCGAGTACCGGCGCGGCAGCCGACTCTGAGTCGAGTTTCCCTCCACCCGCGGACCTCTTGCGTCGAAGGGTGGGTCCCGGTAACCTTTCGCGCTCATCTCACAAGGGACGAACCGGAGGAGCGAGCGCTTGAGCGGGAACGACCGAACCAACGCCACATTCGAGCTCGCGCGAGACGAGCTCTTCAGCCACATTCACCGCTGCGGGGTCCTGAAGGCGGACGCCGAGCAGCAGGGGGAGTGGATGGACGACACCGTGGACTACCTCTCGGATCGCTATCCCGATCTGTCCGACGAAGATCTCGGGCAACTGCGGACCATCGGGATGCGCTTCTGCTCCCCCGTGATCGCGCACGGATCCGAGAGCTCGGCGGCGGCAGGTCGCTGAGCGGGCAGGGGCTGGCGTTCGCGGGTCGGGATCGGCGTCGTGACGGCAGCCCCTCCGGCGGAGGTCTTTCCTCCCGCGGGGCTGACGCGGCCCGCGAGACCGCATAGCGCTACCCCCATTTCATGGACCCCTCCACAACCGGGACGGCAGCGGCGCTCGCCGTCGTCCTGATCCTGAGCAACGCCTTCTTCGTCGCGGCCGAGTTCGTACTGGTCGCGGTCCGGCGGGGGCGCCTCGAGCGCGCGGTCCAGGAGTCGAGCGATGCGGACCGCCGTCTCCCGGACCTGCTCGACCGTGCCGACGAGCTGGCGCTGGTCAGCCAGGCGGGAAGCACGTTGTGCACGCTGCTGCTCGGCACCGTCGCCGTTCTCTGGGCGCTCGGGTCGGGCGGCATCGACCTCCTCCCGGGGATCGGGGATGGATGGCGCGTCTTCATCGCCCTCGCGGTGATCGTGCTGATTCACCTGGTCGTAGGAACCCATCTCCCCAAGGTCATCGCCATCCAGCGCTCGGAGTGGCTGGCGCGGCGCCTGACCCTCCGCCCGCTCCGCCTCATGGCGCTGCTGCTCCGCCCGATCACCTGGCCGATCCTGCGCGCGGTCCGGGCATTCTCCGCGCTGGTCGGCCTCCCCGCCGCCGGCTTCCAGAGGCTCGTCCACACGCCGGAGGAGATCCGCCTCCTCGTGGCCGAGGGACACGAGCAGGGGGTCGTGGAGGCGGACGAGCGGGAGATGGTGTACGGCGTCTTCGAGTTCTCCGACACGGTGGCCCGCGAGGTCATGACCCCCCGGACCGAGGTGGTGGGTGTCCCGGTGGACATCGGGATCGACGACCTGATCGAGGTCATCCGCACCGGCGGACACTCGCGTCTGCCCGTGTACGACACCTCGATCGACAGCATCGTCGGCGTCCTCCTGGTCAAGGACCTCCTTCCCCACCTCCACCGCCGCGATCCGGACCGCCCCTTCCAGGTCACCGAGGTGATGCGCGATCCTTACTTCGTGCCGGACACCAAGCCGGTGGACGACCTGCTGGCGGAGTTCCGCCATCAGAGCATGCATCTGGCCATCGTCCTGGACGAGTTCGGGGGCACCTACGGGCTGGTGACCATGGAGGATCTCCTCGAGGAGATCGTCGGGGAGATACAGGACGAGTACGACGTAGCCGAGCATCCGGAGTTCGCCGACACCACCGAGGGAGATGTGCTGATCAACGGCGGCGCCTCCATCTCCGAGGTGAACGACCGGTTCGATCTCGACCTGCCGGAGGCGGACTTCGACACCATCGGGGGCTTCATCTTCGGTGCTCTCGGCCGTGTCCCGCAGGTCGGCGACACGGTGGTCGCCCCCCGAGGGGGTGGGGAGTCGGAGCTCCGCGTGGAGGAGATGGACGATCGGCGCGTCCTCCGGGTTCGCCTTTCGGCGCCGAGCACCGTTCCCGTCGATGCGCCTGCCTCCTCGGCGGCCGAAGGGAGTTCGGACGAAGAGGACGGGGACTCGACCCGGTAGCCCGCGGCCTCGACCGGGCTACCGGTCGCTGCCGACGGCGCTCTCGTACCGGCGGGAGACATCACCCCGATGACCTCCCATGCGTGCGAAGAGCCGGGTCTGGACGACCGCGGCCTGCGGATCGGGAAGGTTCATGGAGTTGACGTACAGACGGAGAAGGTGATCGACATCGGCCTCGTCGGAGAGGATGTCGATCAGGTGGAGCACGTTGTCCACGTGGGTGTCGATCAGAGCCTCCTCCGCTCCCGCCATGGCGATCTGGAGCTTCCGGCGTGCCTGGGCGCTCAGGCGCCTTCTGCGGAGCCACTTGAACATTGGTTTCCTCGCTGGTGTATTGACGTCGACGGCGCGGGGGGGTGCAAAATCGGGTCCCGTCATGGGGCTGGTTCCCACCCCGCCGCCGGCGTAGGTTGTCGAAGGGGACGGTATGCGCCTCCGGCGCATTCCTGTGCAACCGGGGACTCCCACACATGGCTATTCCTTTCCTGAGCTCCGAAGAGTTCGACGAGAAGGCGCACCAGCTCTACCAGGCGGGGCGTTACGAGGAGGCGCTCACGCTGCTGCGCGACGGGCTCGAGCGCTTTCCCGATGCAGCCGACCTCCACGTGGGGCTGGCGTACATCCGTGTGGCGCGCGAGGAGTTCGCGTGGGCCCGCGAATCCTTCGTCGAGGCCCTGCGGGTCGAGCCGGAGCACGAGGACGCGCTGGTCGGCCTCGGGGAGACGCTTCTCCGCTTCGGCGAGTTCGACGGAGCCCTTGACTGCTTCGCCAGCGTCGATGCGCAGGGGCTCGGGGCCGATCTGGAGATCGGGTCGGCGATGGCACGCGCCCTCTACCGGGAGGGACTCTTCGAGGACGCGCGCGACCGCTTCCGGGTTCTGGTCGGCGCACATCCCGCCTCGGCGGAGCTGATGGCGGGTCTTGGATTCGCCCTCCACGCCTCCGGCGAGACCGGGGAGGCCGCCGAATGGCTCGAGCGCGCGGTGGCGCAGGATCCCCACCTCCAGGAGGCATGGGTCCA
>SKRI01000222.1 GCA_007118565.1 Gemmatimonadota bacterium
CCTGGGTGAGATGGCCCGGGTGCGGGTGGAGGCCGCGGGCGAGAGCCGCGGGCTGGCCGAGGAGCTGCGCGCGGCGGAGGAGCGCTTCACGGGGCTGCTCGCGCGCGCCGGCGTCGACGACCTGGAGTCCGCGGCGCGCTCCGCGCGCGAGCGAGACGAGGCGGTGCGCTCCCTCCGCGAGCGCGACAGGGTCCTGCGCGAGAACCTGCGGGATCTTACCCGGGCCGAGCTGGAGCGAAAGGTCGAGCGGCTGGCCGAACGGACCGGCGGCTACCCCGTTGAGCGTGGATCCGAGCCCCCGCTTCCCGCCGACTACGACGACGCGCAGGAGCGGCTGCGGCAGGCCAAGGATCGTGCCGAATCCGCCCTCCGGGCGCGCGAGGAGGCCGAGGCGGCCCACAGCCGACTGCGGGACGCCGCGGTCGGGGTGGAGCGCGCGCGGGCCGAGGAGGCGGCGCGCCTTTCCCAGCTCGTTTCCCAGCTCACCACCGACGAGGAGGCGCTGGCCGAGGCACGCGCGGGGGCGGAGGACGAGGTCCTGGCCGGAGCGGAGGCGGCGGCCCTCCGGAGGCTCGGCGAGCTGGAGGAGCGGGTGGGGGAGGCGCGGGAGGCGCTCATTGCCAGCGACCCGGAGGGGATCCGCCTGCGCGCGGAAAACGCCCGCGCGGCGGTGGAGGCGGCCGGGCGCCGCACCACGAAGGCGCGGGAGGCGAGAATCGCGGTCCGCGCCCGTCTCGACGCCGCGGGGGAGAAGGGGCTTCACGAGGCGCTGGCGGACGCGGAGACCGCGCTGCACCGGGCCCGTCGGGAGCAGGCAGCGGTGGAGCGACGCGCTGCTGCGGCGTGCCTGCTCTTTACGACGCTGCGGGCCAGGCGCGACGCGGCGCGCCGGAGCTATGTGCGGCCTCTCACCGAGAAGATCGCCGGGCTCGGCCGCCACGTCTTCGGTCCCGACTTCCGGGTGGAGCTCGACGACTCCCTCGCCGTGTCCAACAGGACACTGAAGGGCCGCACCGTGCCCTTCGCGGGGCTGAGCGGCGGCGCCCGGGAGCAGATCTCGATCCTCGCCCGCCTCGCCTGCGCGCTGACCGTGGCGGAGGACGGCGGGGTTCCCCTCATCTTCGACGATGCGCTCGGGAACAGCGACGCGAGCCGACTGGAGGCGCTCGGAGCGGTGCTGGCGCTCGCCGGCCGCAGCTGCCAGGTGGTCGTGCTGACGTGCGCACCGGAGCGGTACCGGCATGTGGGCACGGCCCAGGTGGTCTCGCTCGCGCCCGCGGCGGAGTCAGGAGCCGCATGACACATGGCTGTCCGGCAGACTCCATGATGGCCTGCCGGTAACAGCGTCGAGCCCGACCCCTCCGAGCTCGCTTCCGCGCATCGTGTTCGGCCCACTCGGCCGCGACATCGCCATCTCCCCCGGCAAGGCCCCCCACCGACGCGATGGCGGATTTCGCGGCTCTTTTGCGCATACCTATATGGAGGCACGCCGATCACGGCCCCGCTTCCCTGAAATCCCGCGCTGCTGAATCGCTCACTTCTCCCGCGCGCGAAAAGATGACAGCCACGGAGCTCACCGACGCACGAGATCGCCCACGCGCAGAGACCTCCCGACGCGCCGACAGGAGTCCGCACCTCCCGCATCTCCTGGAGCGCGCGCGGAAGCACGCCTTCGAGTACACCTTCGACGCAGTGGTCGTTACAGACCTCGAAGGACGCATCATAGACTGGAACGTCGGCTCGGAGCGCCTCTACGGCTACACGCGCGACGAGATTCTCGGAAGGCCGGTCGACGTCCTCCATGTGCCGGAGGACCGTGCGCGGATCCTCGAGGAGGTGCTCGCGGACATCGAGCAAAAGGGGCACTGGCGTGGTGAGATCCGCATGCTGCACAAGGATCGGCATGTGGGTTGGATCGAGTCGATGTGCGTTCCCGTCCTCGACGAACAGGGTGTCCCGATCGGCGCGCTCGGAATCAACCGGGACATCTCCGAGCGAGTCGAGACGGAGGCGAAGCTGCGCGGGGCGGAGGCGCGCTTCCGGAGCGTGGTCGAGAACTCGCTGGTCGGGATCCTCATCCTCCAGGGCGGCCGCGCCCGCTACGTCAATCCGAAGCTGGTGGAGATCTCCGGCTACTCGGCCGAGGAGCTGCTGCACGAGGTCCCAATGCTCGACCTGATCGAGGAGGAGGATCGGGAGATTGTCGAGAGCAACATCGAGCAACTCCTGGCAGGCGGGGAGCTCGAGACTTCGTATACCGTCCGCGCCCGTCGAAAGGATGGCCGGCTCATCCACGTTCAGGTACACGGGAGCCGCATCGACGTTGACGGCGGAAAGGCCCTGTTCGCGATGGTGCAGGATGTCACCGAGCAGAAAAGGGCCGAGGAGAGCATCAGGGCCAGCGAGGAGCGGCTGCAGCTGGTGGCCCGGGCCACGAACGACGCCATCTGGGACTTCGATCCGACATCGGGGCGGGTCGAGTGGAGCACGGAGGCCTCCAGGATGTTCCGCTACTCACCGGGGGAGCTCGGTGACATCGACTGGTGGTACGACCGCATCCACCCCGATGACCGGGAGCGAGTCATCCACCGGTTCCAGGCGGCCGTGGAGGGGCCCGCGGACAGCTGGTCGGCCGAGTACCGGTTCCGGCGGGGAGACGGCTCCTACACCACGGTGCTCGATCGCGGGTACCTGGTCCGGGACGACATCGGCGTGGCCACGCGTATGGTGGGGTCGATGGTCGACGTAACGGAGCGGAAGCGGCAGGAGGAGACGCAGGCATTCCTCGCCGACGCCAGCAGCGCCCTGGACGCCTCGCTCGATCGCGACGCGATCCTCACCAGGCTGGCCAGGATCCCGGTCCCCTTTTTGGCGGACTGCTGCATGGTCGACCTGGTGGAGGAAGGAAAGATCCGCCGAATCGCAGCGACGGCCGCCGGAAATTCCGGAATTGCGGACGAGCGGCTCTCGCTGGACGGAGATACGGAATCCCCGGTCGTGCTGGAGGTGGCGCGCACCGGAAGGCCCCTCCTCATCCCGGATTTCGGGGATCGCGGAACCAGCCCGACGGACCCCGATCAGGAGTACGAGGAGGTCCTGAGGCAGATGGGGATCAGCTGTCTCCTCCTGGTTCCGCTGAGGGCACGGAAGCGCACCCTCGGCGTGATCACCCTGGGCACGTCCGGCTCCCGACGTCCATATTCCGGCATCGACCTCACGGTGGCGGACGACCTGGCGCGCCGCGCCGCGCAGGCGCTGGACAACGCGTCGCTCTACCGTCAGTCGCAGGCCGCCATTCGCGCCCGCGACGATGTCCTCGCCGTCGTCTCCCATGACCTGCGGACTCCGCTCAATGCCATCCAGATGAGCGCCACCCTGCTCCTCGAAGGAAAGCGTGGCGGGGAAGACAAGCGGTGGCTCGACATGATCCTGAAGACGAGCGAGCAGATGAACACGCTGATCGGTGACCTGCTCGACCTCTCCAGCATCGAGGCCCACCGCTTCTCGGTGGAGCTCGCGGAAGAGAGCATGGCGGCGCTCCTCGACGAGACGACAACCCTGCTCGACCCCATCGCCCGGGAGGAGGGGGTCCGCCTCACCACCGACATCGCCCCCGATCTCGAGACGCTCCGGGTCGATGCTGACCAGGTCCGCCGCGTCCTCCGCAACGTGGTCGGGAACGCGATAAAGTTCACCCCCCGGGGCGGATCGGTCGCTGTCTCCGCGGAACGGGCGGACGGGGCAGTGAGGATCGGGGTGGCGGATACCGGGCCAGGGATCCCCCCAGAGAGGCTGACGCACATCTTCGACCGCTACTCGCAGGAACGGCCGGGAGATCGCCGCGGGAGCGGGCTGGGACTCGCCATCTCCAAGGGAATCGTGGAGGCGCATGGCGGGAGGATCTGGGCCGAGAGCAAGGTCGGCAAGGGGACCACGGTTCTCTTCACCCTTCCCGCCGGATAGCCCAGCGCCCTGATTTCCGCGGGCTCGGGGATTCCGGGGCACCTTCCCGCCTCCCGGGTTTCCATACTTTCGCGGACGCCGAAAATCAGATATCATACGCCTTCGTGTCCAGATGTTTGGGCGCAATGATAGCGGTGATATCCAAGCATCACCTGAACAATGTCGGGCCGCCGGCCGGATCGCGATCAGCGATTCCGTACGGCGGCCCGCTCGTCCCGCACCCGATCGACCGGGCGAATGATCACGAGGGCGCCTACGGCGTTGAAGGACAACGAGCGACTTGCCGCTCTCGATGCAAGCGGGCTCCTGCGGGAAGCCCGTCCCGACCTCGATCGGCTCACCCGGCTCGCTGGACGACTCCTGCGGGCACCCGTCGCCCAGATGAACCTGATCACCGCGGAGGAGCAGGTTCCAGTGAGCTTCGCGGGTGACGAACGCTGGGGGAGACCCGTCTCCCATACGCGTTCCTACTGCATCCGCGTGGTCGAGAGCGGAGAGCCGCTCGTCATCGAGGACGCAGCCGCCGACGAGAGGGTGCGCGACCATCCCGGGACCGTGGAGGGAGGGATCGGCTCGTACCTCGCCGTCCCACTTCGCTCCCACGAGGGGTACGTGCTGGGGACGCTTTGCGTCGTGGCCTTCGAGGCCCGGAAGTGGGATCCGGAGAGCGTCCGGATCCTCGAGGAGCTCGCCGACGAGATCGTCCGTCTGGTACTCGCGCACCAGGAGGTCCTGCGGCGGTCCGCCGACAGGCTCCGGGAAACGGAGGAGACCTTCCGGCATTTCGCCGAGAACCTTCCGAGCGTCCTCTGGAAATACGACGCGGCCTTCTCCCGCGCCCTCTATGTCAGCCGGGCGTACGAGACGGTCTGGAAGCGGCCGCTGACGAGCATCCGAGCCGATCCGCGGGCCTTCCTTCAATCCGTGCATCCGGACGACCTCGATATCGTGCACGGCGCAATGAAGCGGATGGGGGAGGGGCGCACGGCGCGTGTGGAGTATCGCATCCTCCGGCCGGACGGGTCGGTTGGATGGCTCATCTCCCGAGGGTCGCCGGTTCGGGACGGAAACGGCGAGGTCTCACAGGTGGTCGGCACTACTGACGACGTCACCGAGCGGAAGGACGCGGAGTGCAGGCTCCGGGCTGCCGAGGCCCACTATAGGAGGCTGGTCGAGCACGCGCCGTACACGATCTTCGCTCTCGATCGGGAGGGACGCTTCACCGAGCTGAGCCGGGCGGCCACCGACGCGCTCGGATTCCCGCCCGAACAGCTCATCGGGAAGACGCTCGCGGATCTTGTCATCCCGGAGGATCTGCCTGCTGTCGAGCACTCGCTGCGGAAGGGGCTGGCCGGCGAGGTGGAGACCACCGATCTGGAGTTCCGGGTCGTCCACGCATCCGGCTCCCCCCGTCTCCTGCACTCCCGGTCGACCGCGATCATCGAAGGGGGAGAGGTCGTGGGGATCCACGGGATTGCCCGCGACATCACCGCGGAACGGGCACGGAGCGAGGACAGGCGGCTTCTCGCGGCTGCGCTGGAGAACCTCGACGAAGGGGTGATCATCGCCCGGTTCGACGGGGCAATCATCTACGCCAATGCGGCACACGCGCGCCTCCTCGGCTACGATCCCGCCCAGCGGCCACTCCCGAGCGTGCAGGAGCTCACCGCCCGGAAGGAGATGGCACGTCTCGACCGGATCGTACGGATCGTGGCCGAGCGGGGCGTCTGGAGCGGGCGTGTGCGACACCGGCGGCTGAGCGACGGCCACGTCCTGCCGATGGAGCTGATCCTCGGCCGGATCGATCGGGAGGAGGGGCAGAGCCTGCTCTTCTCGATTGCCCGGGACGTGAGCGAGGAGATCGAGCGGGAGCGTCACCTGCGGCGGACCGAGCGGCTGGCGAGCGTCGGCACGCTGATCGGCGGCGTGGCGCACGAGCTCAACAACCCGCTGCACGCCATCCAGAGCTTCGCGGAGTTTCTGGCCGACGAGGCGGAGGGAAAGCGGATCCGGGAGGACCTGCTCACCATTCAGCGGGAAGCGGTGCGTGCCGCGAGGATCGTCTCCGATCTGCGCCTCCTGGCTAGGGAGACGCAGGAGGAGGGGAAGCGCGCGCCGGTCGACCTGAATGGAATCGTCCGGCATGTGCTCACCACGCGCCGGTACGCGCTCGAGACCCGGAACATCGAGATCCGGACGAGCCTCGCATCCGCCATCCCGCCGGTGCTGGCCGATCAGGGCCAGCTGGAGCAGGTCGTCCTGAACCTGATCGTGAACGCCGAGCAGGCAATGGAGGGGCAGCGGGACGACCGGCGTCTGACGGTTCGCACCGGAACCGGGAGGGCGGGGGCCACGCTGCACGTCGAGGATTCGGGAGCCGGGATACCCGCGGAGCAGGTAGACCGCATCTTCGATCCCTTCTGGACCACCAAGCCGGCGGGTGTCGGCACCGGGCTCGGGCTCTCGCTCGTGCACAGCATCGTCACGGAGCATGGCGGCGAGATCCATGTCGAGAGCGAGCCGGGAACGGGGACGACGTTCCGTGTCGAGCTGCCGGGCACCGCGGCTTTGCCGACCCGCACTGGCGGGGACGCCGCGGGGCCGGATGCCCCGGAGGAGGCGCTGCGGATCCTGCTGGTCGACGACGAGCCCGCAATTCGCCGGGTCCTGACCCGGTATCTCGCGCGCCGCGGGCACCGGATCGATACCGCCTCCGAGGGCGCGGAAGCCCTCCGGCTCCTCCAGGCCGCGGCCCGAGAGGAGGAAGATTACGACGTGGTGGTGTCGGATCTCAGGATGCCCGGCCTCGGCGGAGAGGAGCTCTACGCCCGACTCGAGGCGGAGGGGCGGGGAATGGAGCGCCGCATCGTCTTCATCACGGGGGACGCAGCGGGTGGGGATGCGGCGCGCATCCTGGGCTGTGTGGACTCTCCTGTTCTGTACAAGCCGATGCGGCTTGCCGAGGCAGCACAACGGATCGAGCGGCACGCGGCCGATCTGCAGGGGGGCTGAGCGCGTCCGTCCCACCCTCGGTCCCTAAGCCATCTCCCCGCGTCAGGGCGTAGCGGCCAGAGGAACAAAGGCTGGCCAGATCGGTTTGTCGGGCTTATGCTGCGGGTCCCTCCTCACCCCGCCGACCTCTCATGGCAGATCCGCCTTCCGGGACCGAGCCGCGGTCCGAGCTCGACCGTTCCTCCGGCTCCGGCACGGCCGGAAGGGGACCGGATTCGCTCCTGAGCAGGATGGTGATCGTCGTGTCGATCGTGGCAGCGGCGGGGCTTCTCCTCCTCCTCTTCGTCCTGGGCATCAAGATCCTCCTGGCCACCTTCGGGGGCATCCTGATCGCCGTCCTGCTGCACGCATTCAGCGCACCGCTGGCGCGCAGCACCTTCCTATCGTATCGGTGGGCTCTGGCAGTGGTCGTCGTCGCGATCCTCGGTATTCTTGGTGCAGGGGGATGGCTTCTCGCGCCACAGATCGCGGAGCAGGCCGATCAGCTCGGCAGACAGCTTCCGGTGGCGCTCGGCGGAATCGAGCAATACCTGCAGCAGCAGGGTTGGGGACGGCTGATTCTGGACCAGGCGCAGCGGGGGGTCCTGCCGAGTGTGGAGGAGAACGGGAGCGAGGCACTCTCCACCATCTCCCAGTGGTCGTACTACTTCCTGGTCGCGATCTTCGTCGGACTCTTCGGGGCCGCGAACCCGCGTCTCTACACCGAGGGTGCGGTTCGGCTCGTCCCGCTCCGTCACCGCGCCCGGGTCCGCGACCTGATCGTTGCGCTGGGCCACACGCTCCGTTGGTGGCTGATCGGGCAGGGGCTCGCCATGCTCCTGATCGGCGTTTCCACGATGATCCTGCTCTGGGCCTTCGGAATTCCCCTCGCGATCGTCCTCGGCCTGATCGTGGGTCTGCTCGGGTTCATTCCCTACCTCGGACCGATCATCGGGGCGGTGCCGGTGGCCCTGATCGCGGCGACGCAGGGGCCGCTCCTCCTGCTCTACGTCATGCTCGCCTACACCGGCGTTCAGATGCTCGAGGGATATGTGGCGACGCCGCTGATCCAGCACCGGATGGTATACCTGCCGCCGGCCTTTACCATCGCCAGCCAGATCCTCCTCGGCTCGGTGCTGGGAATCATCGGCTTCGTCCTCGCCACCCCGCTGGCGGCGGTCGCGCTGGTGCTCTCCCGCTTTTACCGGGCGGACATCCTGGGGGATGAGGAGGCCAGGGAAAGAATCGCCCGGCGGCTGCGGGACGCGGACGATAGCGCGGCTCGCGTGGTGTAGGAGGCAGGGAAGCAGCAATCGAACTGGAGCGAAACGGTGGATATCGACGAACTTCCAGAGGGTGACCGGGGCCTCGCGGCCGGCGCGGACGCCGGGCCCGCGCCGGTCGGAGCCGACTGCCGCAACTGCGGAGCGCCGCTCCTCGGCCGGTTCTGCGCCGCGTGCGGACAGAGCAGCGCGACGCTCCGGGTCTCGTTGCGGGAGGTCGTGGCGAATGCAGCATCGGACCTCTGGTCGCTGGACTCCCGCATTCTCACGACCGCGCGGGCGCTGGTGTGGCCGCCGGGGGAAATCACGCGCCAGTACCTGGACGGAAGGCGCGCGCGCTTCGTGCCGGCCTTCCGTCTGTACCTGATCTGCAGCCTCCTCTTCTTCCTGATTCTCTCCTTCACCGGGCTCCTGCGGCCGGAGGTGCGGACTACGCAGGATCCGGAATCGGTCGCCGCGATGGGGGAGGTTCGGACCGACCTGGTCTCGCAGGCCGAGGCTACGGAAGGTCTGGAGCGCGCCTTCCTCCTGCAGGTCGAGCGCTTCCTGGCCCTCCAGGAGGGGGAGGAAGACGTCGCCACCGCGATCGGGCGCATGATCGAGCGGAACCTTCCGAAGGTGATGTTCTTCCTGCTGCCCCTCTTCGCGCTCCTCCTCCGCCTGCTCTACCTCCGCAGGGAATGGGTGTACGCCGAGCACATCGTCTTCTCGCTGCACTACCACGCCCTCACCTTCGCGCTCTTTGCCACGGCGCTCCTGGCGGGGCGGTGGATCCCGGGGTGGATCGTCCTCCCGCTGGTGGCGCTCTACCTTCCCCTCTCGATGCGGCGGATCTATCGCCAGGGATGGGTGAGGACGCTGCTGAAATCGGCGGTGCTCGGACTCCTCTATTTCCTGATCTGCGCCACGGCGATCGGGCTGCTCCTCGGGTGGGCCTTTTTCGCCGCCTGAGCTTCTTGCCCATCCGCCGCCGGGCCGGCTTCCGCGGGCGGCAACCGTCTCCTACTTCGCAGTCCCGGATCGGCCAGCTCCCGACAGGTGACGGCGGAGCCCGCCCGACACCCTCCGCGCGGCCGTTTCGCCAACTTTCCGGTGCAAGGCCGAACCCGAACCCGGAGAGAAAACGATGTCGAAGATTCTCGTGGTGTATGCCACGTCGGAGGGACGGACGGAGGAGATCGTCGAGACGATCGCGGAGCGGATGAGCAAGGCCGGGCACGCGGTGGAGACGACACCGGTGGAGTCGGTGTTCGACGGCCAGATAGCGGAAGCGGACGGGGTGCTGCTCGCGGCCTCCGTCCATTTTGGCCGGCACGCGCAGGCCGCCCGCGACTTCGTGCAGTCGCATCGGACCGAGCTCATCTCTTGTCCCTCCGGATTCCTCTCGGTGAGCCTGCACGCCGCGAAGGAGGAGACGCTATCCATTGCACAGGGCTACATCGATGCCTTCCTTGCGGAGAGCGGATGGGATCCCGATCTGTCCGGGACGGCCGCGGGAGCGCTGCGCTATTCCCGGTATGGGTTCTTCAAGCGTCTGATGATGAGGCAGATTGCGCGGCGGAAGGGACTGCCGACCGATGCCTCGCGCGACCACGACTTCACCGACGAGGAGAAGCTCGCCGACTTCACCGATCGTTTCCTGCACGTCGTCAACACGTCCGAGGAGCGGCCGGAGACGGCCGGAGCCGGCTGAAGGGTCGCAGGCCGTATCGTTCGCCCGCGGCGGGCACGCGCCATGCGGCCCGTTCCCCTGCGGCTGTGGGCCCATGCAGCCGACGGGAATCCCCGGTTGCTGGAATCTTCCCTACAGCCAGCGTCCGGGGTTCACTCTCCCGACTTCACCAGACCCTCCCGACCACGGCCGGCGGGCGCATCGACGATGTTTATGTCGATGTAATGCCACCCCTTCAATCGGGGATCGATGCCCGAAAACCTTCGTGACGGCACCGCCGTCCAGAATCCAACGGAGACCGCCTCGACCGCGGTCTTCCGGGCGCGCGGCATCTCCAAGATCTATCAGATGGGGGAGGTCCGGGTCCATGCGCTGCGCTCGGTCGACATCGACCTGTTCGAGGGAGAGCTCATGGTCCTTCTCGGCGCCTCCGGGAGCGGCAAGTCCACCCTTCTCAACATCCTCGGGGGGCTCGATACGCCGACCCACGGCGAGGTCTGGTTTCGGGACCGGAACCTCACCGCCGCGAACGAGGCGGCCCTCACCCGGTACCGCCGGGATCACGTCGGCTTCGTCTTCCAGTTCTACAACCTGATCCCGAGCCTCACCGCGCGCGAGAACGTGGCGCTCGTCACCGAGATCGCCCGCAACCCGATGCGGCCGGAGGAGGCGCTCGAGCTGGTCGGCCTCGGGGAGCGGCTCGACCACTTCCCCGCCCAGCTCTCCGGGGGGGAGCAGCAGCGGGTGGCCATCGCCCGCGCCGTGGCCAAGCGCCCCGAGGTCCTCCTCTGCGATGAGCCGACCGGAGCGCTCGATTCGACGACCGGGCGAATCGTGCTGAGCGTGCTCGAGCGGGTGAACCGGGAGATGGGGACGACCACGGCGGTCATCACCCACAACGCCCCCATCGCCGCCATGGCGGACCGTGTCGTCCGGCTCGCAGACGGCCGGGTCGTGGAGGAGCATTGGAACGAGAACCGCTCCTCCCCGGACGAGATCGAGTGGTGAGGGCGATGACCGCCATCAACCGGAAGCTCCTGCGAGAGGTGTGGCGACTGAAGGGGCAGATGATCTCCATCGCGCTCGTGGTCGCCTGCGGCGTGCTCACGGTGGTCATGATGCGCAGCACCTACGATTCGCTCGAGGCGGCCCGCGCCTCCTACTACGAGACGTACCGCTTCGCCGACGTCTTCGCCTCCGCGGTCCGCGCGCCGGAGCCTGTTGCGCGGCGGATCGCGGAGATCGAGGGGGTCACGGCCGCCGAGAGCCGC
Source organism: Gemmatimonadota bacterium (assembly GCA_007118565.1). GTDB lineage: Bacteria > Gemmatimonadota > Gemmatimonadetes > Longimicrobiales > Longimicrobiaceae > SKRI01. Next base: position 11,181 of record SKRI01000222.1, read on the forward strand.
ATCGTGGTGGACGTCAGCCTCGACATGCCGGGGATGGTCGAGCCGGCGCGGGGCCGGCTGGTGTCGCTCCCGGATCTGGGGGAGCCGGCCGTGAACGGCGTGCACCTGGTGTCGGGGCGGATGCCCGATGCCGGGGCCCGCAACGAGATCCTGGCGAGCGAGATGTTCGCCGAGGCGCACGGGCTCCTTCCCGGCGACGGATTCGGCGCGGTGGTGAACGGGCGATGGGAGCGGCTCGAGGTGGTGGGGACGGGCATCTCCCCGGAGTACGTCTACGAGATCGACGCGGGTCAGCTCTACCCGGACCACGAGCGCTTCGGCGTGCTCTGGATCCGGCGCGGGAATCTGGAGACGGCGTACGCCATGGAGGGGGCGTTCAACGACATCTCCCTCCGCCTGGCGAGGGACGCGAGCCTGCCGGCGGTCATCGCCGAGGTCGACCGGCTGCTCGACCCATACGGGGGCTTCGGCGCCTACGGCCGGGAGGACCAGATCTCGAACCTCATCGTCACGGAGGAGCTGAACCAGAACCGGGTGATGGGGACGGTGGTTCCGTTCATCTTCCTGATGGTGGCCGCCTTCATCCTCCACATGGTCCTCTCCCGGATGATCCGCACGCAGCGCGAGGAGATCGCGGTGCTGAAGGCGTTCGGGTACGGCAACGCGGCGGTGGCTCGGCACTATGTCGGGTTCGCCATGGTCCCGGTCGGCGCGGGCGCGCTGATCGGCGTCCTGGCCGGGCTCTGGCTGGGCGGCGCCTTCCTGGACATCTACGCGATCTTCTTCCGCTTCCCGGACCTCGAGTACCGGATGAGCGGCTTGCTGGTGGCCGGCGCGGTCGGCGTGGCCGCGATCGCGGCGGCGGTGGGCGCCCTGGCCGCGGTGCGCCGTGCGGTGGCTCTTCCGCC
>SKRI01000033.1 GCA_007118565.1 Gemmatimonadota bacterium
AGCGGGGTGCTGGCGGAGCTCCACCACGGCTGATCGCAGCAGGCCTCGCGGATCTTGCCGCCCCTTGCGATGTACGATTATCTTGATTAGTACATCCAACCGGAAAGGCAGATGACCAGGAACGAGGAGCCCGAGAAGAAGGTGCGCAAGAACTTCCGCCTCTCGCAGCGCAAGCTGGACGAGGCGCGGAAGGCGCTCGGCACGAAGACCGAGACCGAGACGGTGGAGGCCGCGCTCGATCTGGTCACCTTCAAGCGAGAGGTCAGGGAGGGGATCGAGCGCATGGCTGGAACCGGAGGGGTCGTCGACATCTTCTCCGAGGATACGGCTGCCGCTGAGACGGAGCGCGAACGGCCTCCGGCAATGGTCCGTGAGGGTCGATTGTAGGGGTGAGAAAGTTCGTCCTCGATACGAATCTCTACATCGCCGCCCTTCGGGGCCGAGAGGCGAGTGCCCGTCTTCTGTCGTTCGAGGACGAGACGCTCCCGCGGATCCACTTTCACGCAGTGGTCGCGCAGGAGCTCTTGGCGGGCGCCGTATCCGCGGAACGGCGGCGAGCCTTGTACCACGCGTACATCCGCCCCTTCGACCGCCGGCGACGACTCGTCACCCCCTCCTTCCGGGCGTGGCGGCGAGCGGGGGAAGTCGTCTCCGAGTTGGTCGAACGAGGCACATTCTCCGCCGGCGGCTTCTCCCGCTCCTCCCTGAACGACGTGCTGCTGGCCGCCTCCTGCCGGGAGGAGGGGCTCACGCTGGTCACCGCCAACACCGCCGACTTCGCCGGCATCGCCGAGGTCGAGCCGTTCGACTTCGCCGCGCCCTGGCCGGCGGGCTGAAACCATCTCCCATCCCGTGAACGACACCATGACCACCGCCACACGCACCGTCCGCGCGCCGCGCGGCAGCGAGATCTCCTGCAAGGGATGGCCGCAGGAGGCGGCGCTCCGCATGCTGATGAACAACCTCGATCCCGAGGTTGCCGAGCGGCCGGAGGACCTGGTCGTCTACGGTGGCACCGGCAAGGCGGCCCGCTCCTGGGAGGCGTTCGACGCCATCGTGGTGGCGCTCCGCGAGCTGGAGTCCGACGAGAGCCTCCTGGTCCAGTCCGGCAAGCCGGTCGCCGTCTTCCGCACCCACGAGAATGCCCCGCGGGTGCTGATCGCCAACAGCAACCTGGTGGGCCGCTGGGCCACCTGGGACCACTTCCGCGAGCTCGAGCGGAAGGGGCTGATGATGTACGGCCAGATGACCGCCGGGTCCTGGATCTACATCGGCACGCAGGGCATCCTGCAGGGGACCTTCGAGACCTTTGGAGCGGTGGCCCGCGAGCACTTCGGCGGCTCGCTGAAGGGACGCTGGGTGCTGACCGGGGGGATGGGGGGAATGGGCGGTGCGCAGCCGCTCGCCGCCACCATGAACGAGGGGAGCATCCTGGTGGTCGACGTGGACGAGCGGCGCATCCGCCGGCGGGTGGACACCGAATACTGCGACCGGATGACCCACGACCTGGACGAGGCGCTCGGATGGATCCGCACCGCCTGTGACGCGGGCGAGGCGCTCTCCGTCGGGCTGGTCGGCAACTGCGCCGACGTCCTCCCCGAGCTGGTCGAGCGCGGGGTGACTCCGGACGTGCTCACCGACCAGACCTCGGCGCACGATCCGCTGGGTGGATACGTTCCCTCCGGCGTCTCCGTGCCCGCCGCCGAGGCGCTGCGCGAGGAGGATCCGGACGAATACGTCCGCCGCTCCATGGCCTCCATGCGGATTCACTGTGAGGCCATGGTCACCATGATGCGCCGCGGCGCCGTCACCTTCGACTACGGCAACAACCTGCGGGGCCATGCCCAGGACGCGGGCTACGAGGACGCTTTCGCCTTCCCCGGCTTCGTGCCCGCCTACGTGCGCCCGCTCTTCTGCCGGGGGAAGGGGCCCTTCCGCTGGGCCGCCCTCTCCGGGGATCCGGCCGACATCGCCCGCACCGACGAGCTGGTCCTCGAGCTCTTCCCGGAGGACGACCACCTGGCCCGGTGGATCCGCCAGGCGCAGGAGAAGATCCGCTTCCAGGGGCTCCCCTCCCGCATCTGCTGGCTGGGGCAGGGGGAGCGGGCGCGTTTCGGGGTGGCGCTCAACGATCTCGTGGCGCGCGGCGAGGTCTCCGCGCCGCTGGTGATCGGCCGCGACCACCTGGATACCGGCTCCGTGGCCTCCCCCAACCGGGAGACGGAGGCCATGAAGGACGGCTCCGACGCCATCGCCGACTGGCCCATACTGAACGCCATGCTCAACGTGGCCAGTGGCGCCACCTGGGTCTCCTTCCACCATGGCGGCGGGGTGGGGATCGGCAACTCGCTGCACGCCGGGCAGGTGATCGTGGCCGACGGCACTCCCGAGCAGGGGGAGCGCATCCGCCGCGTCCTCACCAACGATCCGGGGCTGGGGGTGGTGCGCCATGCGGACGCGGGGTACGAGGAGGCGGCGGAGACGGCGCGGGAGCACGGGCTGCGCATGCCGATGGGGTGAGGGTTCGGGGGGGAGTACAGTACGGGAGGATTGGGGGACTTGGGCGAGTGCCGGCCTCCGGCCGGCACCGCGCTCTATGCACATCCGACACGATGAAGCCGTGTCGGTGTGCACGGAGCCTCCTCGGCGCTGCGCGCCTCCGGGGTCTCCGCCCTTCGGGTCACGATCGCTCTCGCGGGCTGGGCGGCTCCTCTTCCACCCCTCCCTCTCTGGCGGCGCTTCCGGCTTCGCCTCGACCCCTTCCGAAACCTGAGACGCGTGCGGGGTAGAAGGAGGCATGAAACGCGTCAACGATCTCCCCGAGGGGCAGGATTCCTCCGTCGGGAGCACGGATAGGGCTTCCGGGTCCGCCATGCCGCGAGCCTCCGACCGCGAGGACCGGCGGTGGCGGCGTGGCTGGACGATCGGCCTGGCCGTGGCGGTCATCGCCCACCTGGCGCTCTTCCTCTTCCGGAGCGAGGTGCCGCCGCCCGAGTGGGCGGCGGCGGGACCCGAGCGCGAGCGCATGATTTCCCTCCGCGGCGGCGGCGCCGAGCTCGAGCAGATCGAGGTGCGGATCACCGCGCCCGAGGAGGAGCAGCGCGAGGATCCGCCCGAGGAGATCGTTCCCGAGCCGGTGCCGGAGCCGGACGTGGTGGACGAGCCCGAGGTGGAGCCGGAGGATGGCGCCCGGGCCGGAGCGCCCGAGCGGGGGCCGCCCATCCTGGGCGCGCCCGCGACCGGGGCGGGAGAGGGCACCGACGAGGGGCGCGACGACGGCCCCGGCCGCGACGATGCCGGGG
>SKRI01000265.1 GCA_007118565.1 Gemmatimonadota bacterium
CAGCCCGTGGGCACGCAGGTCCTCCGCGATCCCCGGGTGGCTCGGGGAGATGGCGTAGCCGACCGGCCGCACCCTTCCCTGCTCCACCACCACGCTGTCTCGCACCGGCACCCGCAGCTCCCGGATCGTGCCGGTCGGCTGCCAGCCGTCTCCGGTGCGCTCCATCTCCATCACCCGGTAGTCGACCTCCCGGCTCTCCACCATGCGGATGCGGATGGCCACTGAGTCAGCGGGGTTCCAGGTGGCTGCGCGCCGGGCCATCTCCCGGCGCCCCTCCTCCACCGCACCCAGCACCTCCTGCGGGTGCTCGGCCACGAAGCGGCCGAGCGCCTCCATGGCGATCCGCTGCTGGCCGGCGCGACGTCCGATGTCGATCCGCGCATCCCGCTCCCGCAGCGTCTCGTAGAGAAGGGTCACCGCGCCCATGGCCCCGCCGTAGTTGGTCAGCGAGCGCGACCCGACGCCACCCACGGCGAACCCCTCCTCCGGCCGGTCGGAAAGCCCGGTGGCGGTGTGGTAGACGATGTGGGTGTAGCCGTGCTCGGCGAGTGCCGCCTCGATGGCGGGAACCGCCCGCTGGATGGCCAGCCGGGAGACTGCGGTGGGTCCATTCAGGTTGCGCGGGTGCAGGGTGTAGAAGTCGTAGACCCGCGGCGGTCCCGGCAGCTCATGCGCGTCGACCACCACGTGCGGGCGCCATCTCACCAGCGCCTCGCTCACCGCGCGCGACTCCGGGTTCACCCGGCGCAGGTAGTCGCGGTTCAGGTTGTAGCCGGCAGCGTTGGTGCGAGTCCCCCAGGTGCCGCCCTCGGCGCCGTCCGGATTCATCTGCGGCACGAAGACGAAGACGACCTCGTCCAGCAGGTGACTGAGCTCACCGAGCGCCAGGTCGCGCGCGAAGAGCATCAGCCCCTCCTTCCCCGCCGGCTCGTCCCCGTGCACCTGCGCGCCGATGAAAAGGATCGGCTTGCCGGAGGCGTGCGCCTCCCACGGCTCGGAGATCCTGTTGCGGGAGACGACGACCTGGTGGAGCGGACGACCCTCCCGGCTGCGGCCGATCTCGGCGACCCGCACCTCCGGGGAACGTGCCGCAAGCTCCTCGTAGAAGCCCACCACCTCCGCGTGTGGTGTGAGCGCCGTCCAGTCCGCGGCCTCCGCATAGGTGCGCAGCTCGGCCGCGGGGCGCGGCGCCTCCGCGACCGGCGCGGGAGCGCACGCTCCGAGCAGCGCGACCGCGGCGGCCACGGCCATCGCCCGCGGATGGGATATCCGGATCATGGAGCGGGGTGGTCTGGTGATCATCTCTATCGGTCAATCGGCCACTCACGGCCCCGGTGGATGCCGAACTCGTCCCACCCGCGCGGACTCCCGAACGGGTAGAAGCGCTCGATCGGCGCGTAGTCGTAGTCGAGGGCGTCGAGGTGCAGCGTGCCGAACCAGTCGCCGGGGGCGTCCACGATGATGCTGGTGGGCGCGTACCCGGTCTCGTCGAAGCCGCGGCGGAAGTGGACCCGGCTCTTCAGGACGAACAGGTCGTACGCGTCCGGGTCGATCGGGCCGAAGCGGAGCTGTTCCGGGAGCCGGGTCTGTTGGTAGGCCGGCACCAGCATCAGCATGTTGCCCGCCCCGAACTCGATGGCGGCCACCTGGTCGTAGCCGAGCGCCTCTCCGCGCCAGGCGAGCGTCCCCTGGATCCGGACCGGGTCCCCCGCCTGCTCGCCGGTGTAGCCACCCACCTCGGCATCGAAGGGATCGCCCGGCTGGAGGTCCGCCTCCCAGATCTCGTCCAGGGTCGGTTGGGCGGAGAGGGAGGCGAAGATGAAGCGCTCGACCCCCTGGTCGATCAACTCGCGCAGCGTCCAGGTGGCATCCCCCGGACGGTCCCAGTAGTCCGCCAGCACCACCGGCGCCTCCTCGGCGGCGATGGCGCGCCGCGCCTCCCCCACCGCCTCCTCCGGCTGCGGAAACTCCCCGTGGGCCCAGTCCTCCCGCACCCGCCACATGTACTCGGCGATGTCGGCGGCGATGTGCTCGGCCAGCTCCGGGTCGTCGTCGGTCATCACCTGGACGAGGGCCCCCACGTTGGGCACGTCGGCCCAGGGGAAGCCGAGGAAAACGCTCACGTAGGCGCCCGGCTCCCGCGCCTCCCATCTCCTGGCCCGCTCCATCACGTCCATCAGGGGCGACATCCCCGTCCACTGGAGCACGGTGGCGGTGAGGATCGGCGGCTTGACCGTGGCGGTGGTCGGCCGGTAGTCGCCGGACATCACCCGGCGCAGGTAGCGGGCGGCCCGCTCCCCCTGGAGATGGGTGTCGTAGTGGGGGAAGCGCTTGGTGACGAAGCTCCCGTCGGCCCACCGCAGGAACTCCTCGTCCATGTTCCCGTGCAGGTCGAAGGTCGCCACGATCGGCACCTCCGGCCCCACCACCTCCCGGAACCGGCGCGCGATCTCGGCCTCGGGCCGGGGGACGTTGCGCACCGCTGCCGCGCCGTGGAGCTGCAGATAGACGCCGTCGACGGGCATGGCTGCACGGAGATCGTCCAGCATCTGCCCGATGAAGTGGTCGAACGACTCCTCGGTGTGCCAGGGCCGCGACGAGCCGCCGAAGACACCGGAGGGCGAGGTGAGGCCGATCAGCTCGACGTCCCCGTACTCGCGGGACATCTCCACGAACCCGCCGATCCAGCCGCCGCGCGAAAGGAGCTCCTCGCCCGCGAGGATGCGCTGCCAGTCGTCGATGTCGACGTCCGGTCCGGGGCAGAAGGTGCAGGTCTCGTGGGAGTAGCTGGCCACCGCCACCCGGAAGGGCGCGTCCTGCGCAGGGGTGCGGTCCACGGCCGCCTCTTCGGCGGGGCGCGGCGCCTCGGCCACCGGTGCCGGGGCACACGCCGCGGCCAGGAGCGCCGCGGCCGCCAGGATTCCGAGTCTGCGCATCACCGGCCCTCCGCGTAACCGGCCTCGGCCAGGACGGTCAGCAGCGCCTTCTGCACCGCCAGGTGGGGGTCGACGGGCAGCCACCACTCGTCGAGCGAGTGAGCGCCGCCTCCGCGTCCACCCCGGCCGATCGTCGTCGAGGGCACACCGAGCGCCATCGGCACGTTGGCGTTGGTGGAGCCACTGCCGAGCGCTGGCTCGATGCCGAGGTGCTCGGTGGCCGCGATGGCCCGCTGGATGAGCGGCGTGTCCAGCTCCATGGTCCCCGCCGGGCGAAGCCCCACCTGGTCGATCTCCACCTCGAGCGGGTCGCCGTGCCGCCGCGCCTGGTTCTCCCCCTCCA
>SKRI01000305.1 GCA_007118565.1 Gemmatimonadota bacterium
AGTTCCCGGCCGACTTCATCAGCGAAGGAGTCGATCAGACGCGCGGCTGGTTCTACTCCATGATGGCCATCTCCACCCTCCTCGGGCGCGGGCCGGCCTATCGCAACGTCATCGTCAACGGACTGCTCCTCGATGCCGAGGGGCAGAAGATGTCGAAGTCGCGCGGCAATGTGGTCGATCCCTGGGCCGCCACTGACGAGCACGGGGCCGACGCCATCCGCTGGTACCTGCTTTCCGCCTCGCATCCCTGGCTTCCCAAACGCTTCGACCCGGAGGGCGTCCGGGAGGTCGACCGGAAAGTCTTCGACACGCTCCGCAACAGCTACCGCTTCTTTGCCATGTATGCCCGGCTGGAGGGGTGGACGCCGGAAGAGGGCGGGGGAGATGGTGGTGACGCCGTCATGGACCGTTGGCTCCGCTCGCGGGTTCGATCCACCGCGGATCGGGTGTCGCGGGAGATGGAGGCGTACAACCTGACGCACGCCGTTCGCGCGGTGGCGGAGCTCATCGACGATCTCTCCAACTGGTACGTGCGGCGCTCGCGCGACCGCTTCTGGGGAGGACGGGGCAGCGAGGATGATGGGGGCGATGCCTTCGCAGCGCTCCACGCCGCGCTGGTGGCCATCTCCCGGATGATGGCCTCATTCGCCCCTTTCCTGGCGGACTGGATGCACCGCGCCCTCACGGGCAAGAGCGCCCATCTGGCCTCCTTTCCGGAGAGCGGGCCGGGTGGCGAGGAGACGCTCGAGGCGGGCATGGATGCGGTCCGCAGGCTGGCGACCCTCGGTCGCGCCGCTCGGGAGACGGCGGGAATCCGCGTGCGTCAGCCGCTCGGGCGAATGCTCGCGGTCGTGCCGACCGGTGTCCTTCCGGACGAGCGCCTCCTGGAGATCCTCCGCGACGAGCTGAACGTCAAGGAGATCGAGTTTCCGGGGCGCGCCGAGCGGATCGTCCATCTCTCGGCCCGGCCGAACTTCCGCGCGCTGGGATCGCGGTTCCAGAAGCGGACACCGCGCGTGGCGGAGGCCATCCGGGCCATTCCGGCGGAGGTGCTGGCGGAGAGCGAGGAGGGCGCGCGTCCGCTCCGCGTCACCGTCGACGGCGAGGAGGTCGAGATCGGCGAGGGCGAGTACGAGATCGTTCGCGAGGCGCAGGGAGACTACCTCATGGAATCCGAGGGTGGCTACACCGTGGCGCTCGATCCGACCGTTACCCCCGCGCTGCGTGCGGAAGGTCTGGCGCGCGAGGTGATCAACCGGGTGCAGCGGCTCCGCAAGGACAGCGGCTTCGCCGTGGACGACCGGATTCGGCTGGCCGTTTCCGGGAGCGGGGAGCTTCTGGAGAAGCTGGCGGCACACGAGGAGCTCATCGCGGGCGAAACCCTGGCCACGGAGATCGAGACGGTGACGGACGGAATCGACGAGAGCGGGTACGAGGTCGTGCGAGAGGTGGCGCTCGACGAGCACGCGGCGCGGATCGGGGTGGCTCGCGTTGGGGCCGCGGCGGAGGCGGGCTCGTGAGGGCGGCGGGCGCGGGTCCGGGACCGGTTGGGGTCGAGGAGGAGCAGGCTTCCGAGCGGGGCAAGTGGGGGTTGTACGCAGGCATCGTGGGCGGGGTGGTGGTGCTGGATCTGGTTACGAAGCTCGCGGCACAGGCCAACCTGCCGCCGTACCAGCCGGTACCCGTGCTGGGAGATTTCTTCCGACTTACCTACATCTACAATCCCGGGGCGGCCTTCGGGATGAGCCTTGGGGGGCACTCGCGCATCATCTTCGGGCTGCTGGCCGTACTGGCCGCGGTGGCCCTCTTCTTCTTCTACCGCTCCACCCCGGCGAGCGACAGGCTCCGACTGATCGCGGTCGCGGCGGTTACGGGAGGGGCCATAGGCAATCTGATCGACCGGATCCGATCGCCCCGTGGGGTGGTCGACTTCTTCGACTTCGGGATCGACACCCTGCGATGGCCCGTCTTCAACGTTGCGGACATGGCAGTGGTGTGCGGGGTCGGCCTCCTCCTCATCTCTCTCTGGAAAGAGGAGGACCAACCGTCGGATGAACGGAGCCGGTGAGCGCTTCGAGACGGTCTTCTCCGGCACCGAGCCGGAGCGGATCGATCGGTTCCTGGCACGGTCCCTTCCCCTCTCCCGGACCCGAGTCGTCGATCTGATCTCGGCGGGGCGCGTCCTGCGCAACGGCCGCCTCCCGAAGAAGCGCGACCTGCTGGAGCCCGGGGACACGCTGCGGGTGGAGGTGCCGCCCCCCGAGCCTTCGGCTCTCGTTCCGGAATCCATCTCCCTCGATATCGTTTACGAGGACAAAGATTTCCTCGTGGTGAACAAGGCCGCGGGAATGGTGGTCCATCCGGCGGGCGGCCATCGGGCCGGAACGCTGGTCAACGCCCTCCTCCACCACGTTCGCGATCTCTCGGGAATCGGGGGAGTCCTGCGCCCGGGCATCGTTCATCGGCTCGACAAGGATACCTCGGGTCTCATGCTGGTGGCCAAGCACGACGAGGCGCACCGGCGTTTGGCGTCGGACCTGAAGCAGCGGCGGATTCGACGGATCTACCTGGCGGCCAGCTGGGGCCACCTCCAGGAGGAGGAGATGACGGTGGACGCCCCTATCGCCCGCGACCCCCGGCACCGGAAGCGGATGGCGGTCGTGGAGGGGGGCAAGGCCGCGGTTACCCACCTCAGGAGGGAGGAACGTTGGGCCCAGGCGGACCTCCTGCGGATTCGGCTCGAGACCGGACGGACCCACCAGATCCGCGTCCACCTCCGCCACCTCGGACATCCGGTGGTGGGTGATCCGATCTACGCCGCTGGTTGGGAGCGGGGGTTCGCCGCGACCGGATCGGGCTGGGCGGAGGAGATGGCGCGACGCACGCCGCGTCTCTTCCTGCACGCCACCGAGCTCCGCCTGAGACATCCCCGCACCCGCGAGCCCCTCCGGTTCGATGCACCGCTGCCGCCGGAGCTGGAGGCGGTGGCATCGTGGGCACGATCGACGCTATCCGGGACCGGCTGACCCGGCTTCCGAATCGGCCAGCTCCCCGAGGTTTCCCCCCATCTCCCTTCCATTTATCCTTGGCGGGCGGCTCCCTCGGATGCTCGCGTCGGCAACGTCATCCAGAGCGGTTCGACAATTGCCGGATCGTTCACGAGGTCCACATGCACCGAGCGAGGGCTCATGAGCCAGACCGTTCTCATCTGTGACGACGCCGTCTTCATGCGGAAGATGCTCGGCGAGATCCTCGAGCAGGAGGGGTTTCGC
>SKRI01000201.1 GCA_007118565.1 Gemmatimonadota bacterium
GACTCTTGCTAGATCACGCGGATGCACAGGTTCAGCACCACGGTCAGGAGAATGGAGAGCACGATGCTGATCAGGCAGCCGCTCCACCCGAAGCGGATCACGACCTTACGGGAGGCGGGTCACGGATGAATTCCCTCCCGCTACAGCAGAGGGTCACGCTCCAGCGTTTCCTCGTCTGCCGTCCATTGGTCGTCGACCTCACTGCTCCTCCGCAAGCCGACGATGAAGAGGAGGAGGCCTGCGGCCCCCAGCGCCACCTTGGCCTTTCTCGATAGTCCGGACTTCTTCTTGACGAAGGGATTCTTCATGGGAGGCTGTTCGGGTGGTAGTTGCTCTCGGTCCGTTCACTGCATCTCTCGTGCTCCTAGGAGAGAGGAGTCGTCGCACACGGCGGGCCCCTGCAGTACCTTCCGGTCGTCTCCTGCTCGGATGCCGCCGTCCTCGAAATTGAACCCCGCACCCCATGGCCTCCGGCAACCCGGCTCTGGAAACGGCATCGGATCCCGCCGCGACTCCGTACATCGATTTCAGCCGCGAGGCGTGGGCGGAGCTGCGTAACTCCACCCCGCTCACCCTTTCGGAGTCTGACCTCGCCGAGCTGCAGGGGATCAACGAGTCGGTCTCCATCCGCGAGGTGGAGGAAGTATATCTTCCGCTCTCGCGTCTCCTCAACCTGCACATCGGCGCCACACGCGAGCTGCACAGCGTGACCGACACATTCCTGGGAGGTGGGGCGGACCGCGTTCCCTACATCATCGGCATCGCGGGAAGCGTCGCGGTGGGCAAGAGCACGACGGCCAGAATCCTCCGCGCGCTCCTGGCGCGCTGGCCGGAGCACCCGAAGGTCGATTTGGTAACCACCGACGGTTTCCTCTTTCCGAACGAGGTGCTCGAAACCCGCGGGATCATGAACCGGAAGGGTTTCCCGGAGAGCTACGATCGGCCGCGCCTGATCCGCTTCGTGGCCGACCTTAAGGCGGGAAAGCCGCGCGTGGAGGCGCCGGTATACTCGCACCTCACCTACGATATCATGCCGGACGAGCGGCTCGTCCTGGAGCGACCCGACATCGTCATCGTGGAGGGGTTGAACGTCCTGCAGAGCGGAACGGAGCGGCCGGTCTTCGTCTCCGACTTCTTCGACTTCTCGATCTATGTGGATGCGCGGGAGGAGGACCTCCACGCCTGGTTCCGCGACCGCTTCCTCCAGTTACGCCGTACGGCCTTCCGCGACCCCTCCTCGTACTTCCGCCGGTTCGCGGAGCTGACCCGCGAGGACGCCGTCGAGTTCGCGGACCGGGTCTGGCACGAGATCAACCTGGTGAACCTGCGGGAGAACATCGCCCCCACCCGCGAGCGTGCGCACCTTGTCCTCGAGAAGGGTCCCCGCCACGGAGCCGAGCGGGTGCGCCTGAGACGCATGTGACCCCTCCGCAGCAGGGCGCGCGGAGGCTGAGCCCATCTCCCTCATCACTGCGGTTTCATCCGTTTCCGGCGGCATGGCCGTTGCGGCCACCTCTCGGTGCAAGTGGCAGGCTCACAATCAGATAAGGAGGTAGCATGAGAGCACGCGAGCTGATGACCGAGAACCCGTCCTGCGTCACGCCGGACAAGTCGCTGCAGGACGCCGCGCGGATGATGCGGGATGAGGACGTCGGGATCGTCCCGGTGGTCGAAGACATGGATTCGAAGCGCCTGCGCGGCGTGGTCACCGACCGCGACATCACGGTGCGGTGCGTGGCCGAGGGCAAGCATGACGCCACCGTGGGAGATTGCATGACGTCGGATGTGCGGTCGGTGAAGCCCGATTCCGATGTGGACGAGATCATCAAGATCATGCAGGAGGATCGCATCCGCCGGGTGATGGTGGTCGACAACGACAAGATCGTGGGCGTCGTGGCGCAGGCCGATCTTGCCCGGGCCGCGGAGCGGGACAAGGACCTCGAGAAGAAGATGGACAGGGCGCTGGAGAGCATCTCCCAGCCTGCCTAGGAGGGGACGGAAACCTCTTCCGGAGCGCCGCGCGGAGCGAGACCCTCCGCCCGGCGCTTTTCTCTTGGACGGCGGCGGGGGCCGGCTTGCGCGGAGCGGCGCGATGCGCATCTTGCGGCTCGCTCGACCCGCTCCAGGCCTGAAGGCCTCGACCCCGCACGCTCGATGAAGCTCGTCCGCACCACCCTCTCAGCCGCGCTCCTCGTCGGTCTCGCCACCGCTCCCGGCCATGGGCAGCAGCCGGATTTCGTCCTGGACACGCTCGCCGTGGAGGCGGTATCGCGCACGCCGAGCGGGGTCGCGTCCAGCGCCCGAGCGTTCCAGGTGCTGACGGCAGGGCAGATCCGGGCGCTGCCGGTGCGGAGCGTTTCCGAAGCCCTTTCCCATGCCTTCGGCGTGGATCTGATGCCGCGCTCCACCGCCCAGGCGGATGTGGGGATACGCGGCTCGACCTTCGAGCAGGTCGTGGTGCTCGTGGATGGGGTGCGCATGAGCGATCCGCAGACCGGCCACTTCCACCTCAACCTGGCGCTTCCGCTCGAGCAGGTGGAGCGCATCGAGATCCTTCGCGGGCCGGCCAGCGCCGTGCACGGCGCCAATGCTGTCGGCGGCGTCATCAACATCGTCACACGGGATGGCGGACCGGGGCTTTCCGGCCGCGCCGAGACCGGCTCCTTCGGAACCGTCGGGCTCGGGGCCTCTGTCCTGACCCGCATCGTTGGGGTGCGCGTGGATGCGGGCGGGGATCTGCACCGCACGGACGGTCACCGGGAGGGCGTCGATGCGGAGGTCCTCCAGGGACGCCTCGGCCTGCGCGCCCCGCTGGGACGGCAGACGCTGAGGGCAGACCTGGGAATGGCGGCGCGGGACTTCGGCGCGGACGGCTTCTACGGCGACTTCCCCTCGTACGAGGAGACGCGCACGGCGACTGGCTCGCTGGCGCTCGACGCGACGCTCGGGCCAATCCGGATCGCTCCGCGCCTCAGCTTCCGGCGGCACGACGACGACTTCATCCTGCTGCGCGACGACCCGTCGTTCTACCGGAACCTCCACACCAGCAGGCAGACGGGGGCCGAGGTGGTGATTCGCTCGACGGGTGCCGGCGCCGTCGGGGCGACGATCGGGGCTGAGGCGTTTCGCGACGCGCTGGAGAGCACGAACCTCGGCGACCCGGTGGAGCGGCGCGCGGCCCTCTTCGGAGAGTTGGCCGCGGGTCGCACCGGGAGCGCCACCGGATCGGTCGGCCTGCGGGGGGACTGGCACGAGGCGTACGGCACCTTCTGGACGCCGTCGCTGGCCGCTGCCTGGTGGCCGTCGCCCGGGATTCGCCTGCGCGGGTCGGCCGGCCGCGCCTTCCGCGCGCCGACCTGGACGGAGCGCTTCTACGAGGACCCGGCGAATCTGGGAGATCCCGACCTCTCGCCGGAGCGGAGCCGGACGGTGGAGGGCGGGGCCGATCTCCAACTCGGCCGCGGCGTCACCGGCGCGATCGGGGGCTTCGTCCGTACCTCCACCGATCTCATCGACTGGGCACGCTCGGCCGACGCCCCGGACGACCGCTGGAGGACCCGCAATGTCGGACGCGCCACCTTCCGCGGCATCGAGACCGAGCTCGGCATCGCCCGCCTGCTTGGGCTGGGATGGCGGCTGCAGGGGGCCTGGACGAGCCTCGAGGCCGACCAGGAGGAGGGGTTCACCTCGCAGTACGCGCTCCGCCCGCTGACCGAGACGCTGGCTGCCGAGGTGAACAGAACGATGGGAGATCGTTGGGAAGTCACGGGCCGCGCCAGCCGCTTCCGGCGCCGGGGCGAGGACGCCCACGCCACCGGCGACCTCCGGCTCGCCTACCGCGCCGATGCCGCACGGCTCTACCTCGACGTGAGGAACCTCTCCGGAACCGTCTACCCGGACATCACCGGGCGTCCCGCGGCCGGTCGTTCGCTCACCCTCGGGTTGAGCTGGCCGGCGGCGAGGTAGGACCGGAGCGGGTCATTCGGCTCCGCCGGAGTCGCCCAGCGGCGAGTCGTCCCAGCTCTCCAGCAGGTCGGCGAGGTGATCATACACGGCGATGGCCCCCTGCAGATCGTCGTCGCCCCACCCTCCCGAGCGCACGGCGATAATCCGGACCCCGGCGCGCTGCGCCGCTTCCACGTCGTACGGCGTGTCCCCGATCATGACCACGGCCTCGGCGGCCTCGCCCGTCTTCTCGAGCGCGGCGGAGACGATGTCGGGCGCGGGCTTCGACTCCTCGGCGTCCGAGGCCGAGGTGGCGCTGTCCGCGAGCTCCGGCACCCCGGCCTTCTCCAGCATCGGAACCAGGGTGTCACGCTGGGCCGAGGTGGCCACCACGATCTGAACCCCCTCAGCGCGCAGCCGCTCGACGAGCTCCCGCGCGCCCGGGAGCGGCTCGAGGTTTCCGAGGTAACGCTCCTTGAAGATTTCCTCGCGCCGTTCGGTGAGCTGCTCACCTTCCTCCGTATCCTTCTCCACGCCGGTCAGCTCGGGGAGGAGCTTGTCTCCCCCCATCCCGATCAGCCGGCGCGTCTCCAGGTAGGAGGCGCCGCGGCCGAATTCCGCCAGCGTCTCCACCCACGCCTCGGCGTGCGCGTCATTGCTGTCGACGACCGTGCCGTCGACATCCAGGATCACCGCTCTCACCTTCGCCATCGCTCCCTATCGTTCCGGTTTCGGTCGATCGACGCCGGCGTCAGGAGCAAGGACGGCGCCGCTCAGATCACCGGCCGGAACCGGGCGCCCCAGAGGAGCCGGTAGACGCGCCAGCCGAGGAGGAGGGCGGCCGCGGCGAGCCCGGCGCACATACCCAGCCAGATGCCCACCGGCCCGAGCTCGGTCCGGAAGCCGAGGTAGAAGGCGACGGGGACGCCGACCCCCCAGTAAGCGAGCGCGGCGAGGAGCATGGGCACGCGCGTATCCGCCGCGCCCCGCAGGACGTTGAGTCCCGCCACCTGCGCCCCGTCGAAGACCTGGAAGAGCGCGGCCACCAGCAGGAGCTTGCCCGCGAGCGCCAGGATCTCCCGATCTCCCGTGTACAGCCCCACCAGGAAGGTGGGCACGCTCACGAAGAGGAGCGCGCAGAGAGCCATGAAGCCGAAGGTCCACAGGTAGGTCGCCACCGCCGCGCTGCGGGCGCCGTCCGTGTCCCGGCCGCCGATGTTGCGGCCCACGCGAACGCACCCCGCCAGGCTGACGCCGAGCGCCACCATGAAGGTGGTGGAGGCGATGTTGATCGTCACCTGGTGCGAGCCCAGCTCCACCGTGCCCAGCCACCCCATCATCACCGCCGCGAAGGTGAAGAGTCCCACCTCGAGGCCGAGCTGGACTCCGATCGGCGCCCCGATGGCGATCACCCGGACCAGGATCGGCCAGCGCGGCAGGAAGGCGACGCCGCGGAAGGGGTGCAGATCCGGACGCCGGATCACGTACGCCGCCATGGCCACGATCATGGCCGTGCGCACGATGGTCGTCGCCCACCCGCATCCCACCACGCCGAGGGCGGGGACGTACCCCTCGACCCCGTAGATCAGGACGTAGTTGGCCACGAAGTTCACCGCCAGCCCCAGAAAGGTGATCACCATGGCCGGCTTGGCGATGCTCATCCCCTCCAGGAACTGTCGGAAGACGATGAAGAGGAGCGCGGGAACGACCCCGGGGGCCAGCGCGGACATGTATCCGCCCGCGAGCGCGGAGAGCTCCGCCCCCTGCCCCACGCGGAGCGAGAGAGCCTGCCCTTCGAGGTTGATCCAGACGACGGGCACGCTGATGGCGGCGGCCAACCAGAGCCCCTGGACCAGCACCACCCGGCAGCGCCGGCGCCGGCCCGCGCCGAAGGCCTGGCTGACGAGTGGACTCATCCCCAGCAGCAGTCCCACCGAAATGATGAGCATCGCCGTGTGGAGCGCGGCCCCCAGACCAACGGCGGCCAGCGCCTCCGCCCCCAGCGGCCCCACCATGATCGTGTCCATGGTGTTCATCCCGACCTGGCCGAGCTGCGCGGCCACGATCGGACCGGCAAGGAGGAGGAGCGCGCGCGACTCCCGGCGGAGCAGGCCTCCGCGGCTCACGCCCGCACCCGCATCTTCGACCCCAGCGAGGGGTGACGAGGGAAGCGTTCCTCTCGGTGTTGTCACGATCCAGTCCGTGCGCGCGAGCGTTCCCGAACCGCGAATGGTCCGGGGACGGGGAGGTTGTCGGGGGTGGGGTTCGCTGTCAATCGCCGGGCTCGGAGCCGATTCCCACCGAGGAGAAAAATTCCGCGAGCCCCCGGCGGTACTCTCGGTCCGATACCACGAACCCCTCGTTGTGGGATCCCCGAATCTCCAGGAAGCGTTTGGGCCTCC
The DNA here is from genome assembly GCA_007118565.1 of Gemmatimonadota bacterium. GTDB lineage: Bacteria > Gemmatimonadota > Gemmatimonadetes > Longimicrobiales > Longimicrobiaceae > SKRI01. Next base: position 6,348 of record SKRI01000201.1, read on the forward strand.
CGGCTGCGGCGTACAGCGCCTCCCCGTGACGGAAGGGAATGATCTCGTCGTTGCGGCTGTGGATCACCAGCACCGGGGATTCCACCTCCTTCATTCGCTGGCCGGCATCATAGCGAAGTCGGGCGATCAGCCGTGCGGGCACCCACGGGAAGAGCTCGGACGCCAGGTCGGGGACCGAGGTGAAGGTGCTCTCAACGATCAGCCCCCCCGCTGTCACATCCGCGGCGAGGTTCGTGGCCACGGCGCCACCGAGCGACCGGCCGAAGAGGACGATCTCGGAAGGTGGGATCCCCCGCTCCGCGACCAGATGCTCCCAGGCGGCGCGCGCGTCGCGGTAGGTGCCGCGCTCCGACGGCCGGCCCTCGCTCGGCCCGTAGCCGCGGTAGGAGACGATCAGCACGCCAACCCCCAGCTCGTGAAACGTCCGCAGGGAATGGAGGCGGTGGGAGATGTTGCCCGCGTTGCCGTGGAAGAAGAGAACCGTGCCCCTGCCGCCCGGGGGAGGCGGGATCCACCAGGCCGCGATCCGCACGCCGTCCCCGGTTCGCAGACGGACCTCCTCATAGGGGAGGCCGATGTCATCCGGGGTGGCATCGAGCCCGGGCGTCGGAAGGTAGAGGAGCCGCGTCTGCCCGAGGTAGAGCACCAGGAGAACCCCCGCGTATCCGGCGACGAGAATGAAGAGGATGGAGGTGAGCACGCGTCGCGGAGGAAGTTGGGGGATCACGGAAGAGGGCTCCAGGATCGACAGGTACTCCGCTCCCCGACCGGCGCACCACGGGAGGCGGGGCAAGGATGTTGCAACTCCGGCGAGCCCGACCACGACCCCGCACCACAGCCGTCATGGGCGACAGGAAATACAGCGAAGCCGAGATCGAGCGTCATCTGTCCGAAGGTCTCGAGGGCTGGGGGTTCACGGACGGCCATCTGGTACGCGAGTTCGAGACCGGTGACTGGCGACGCGGGTCGCTGCTGGCGGGGGCAATCGCCTTCCTCGGCGAGGCCGCCTTCCATCACCCGGATATCGTCCTCGGGTACCCGGCGCTGACCGTACGCCTCCGGAGCCACGACGTGGACGGCATCACCGATCGCGACTTCGAGCTCGCGCGCAAGATCGAGGAGGTCGCCACCTGGCGCCCGACCGCGGGGGACGGCCCCCCGGACGACTGGATCACCTGAACGGAACTCTCATGAACCTCATCGATTTCGACGCTGTCGGCTCCGGCCCCCCGAACCTCAACGAGTCCGAGAGATGGGTCTCCGTGATCGCCGGAAGTGCCCTCTTTCTCCTCGGCCTTTCCCGCCGCTCGCTTCGAGGCGGGCTGGTGGCGCTGGTCGGGGGCGCGCTCATCAAGCGGGGGGTCACCGGCCACTGCGACACCTACCACGCACTGGGCGTGAGCACCATCGTTCCCGAGCACGAGGTCCGCGATCTCGACGAGGTGGACGAGGCTTCCGAGGAGTCCTTCCCGGCGAGCGACCCACCTTCCTGGACCCCGACGCATGCCGGACCGCCTCCCCGTACGTAGGCCGTGAGGATCATCCTCCTGTCAGACGACCGCATCCGCTTCGAGGGGGGTCCGGGCGGCCTTTCCATCGAGGCTGACTCCTCCGAGCGAGCGTACTCTCCCTTCCACATGGTCGCCAGCGGTCTCGCCACCTGCGTCTTCTCCGTTCTCGAGTCGTGGGGGGAGCAGGCCGGGGCGTCCTCACGCGACCTCGCGCTGGAGATCGGCTGGGAATTTGCCGACGGGCCACGGCGCGTGTCGCGTTACGAGGTGATCCTCGAGTGGCCCACCCTCCCGGAGAATCGGCGCTCCGCGGTTGCTCGCGCCGCAGCGCTCTGCCCGATCCACGCGACATTCGAGACTCCACCGGAAATCAGCGTGGAGATGGCCTCGTGAGCACCGTTCCGGTGGTCCGCTTCGTCATCGGCGGGAAGGAGATCCCCGTCAGCGGCAGCGGCCGTCCCTGGGTGGTGGTCTACGACGGCGCCTGTCGGGTGTGCGGCCGCCTCGTTTCCCTCCTCGAGCGGTGGGACCGGGGCGAACGGATCGAGACGATCCCCTCGCAGGCGCCGGGGGTGCACGCGCGCTTCCCCTGGATTCCCCCCGAGGCGTACGCCGAGTCCCTCCAGCTGATCGGCCCGGGGGGGCACACCTACCAGGGGGCGGCAGCGCTCGACAAGCTCCTCGGGGTCCTGCCGCTGGGAGGCACCTTCCGCTGGGTCTTCCGCATTCCCCTCATGGGGAAGGTCGTGGACCGCTTCTACCGCTGGTTCGCCCGCAATCGGTACCGCCTGGGATGCGGCGAGCACTGCCAGTACCGTCCCCTCGAGGTGGATTACGGGGACGGCTGACTTCACTCTCCCACCCCTCCCGACCTCCTACATCAGCGTCGCCAGGGCGAGCCAGAGAACGGCTCCGCCCCCCAGCGTCATCCAGAGGTTGTCATCCGGCGGAAGGCTTCCCAGCTCGAGGGCGCTCGCGGCGATGGCGCCGATGAGGGCGATGTGGAGGGGGATGCCTGGGATCACCACGCCGACGAGGAAGCAGGCGACCACGCAGGCCATCGCCCCTTCCAGTGTCTTTCCACCCATCAGCCGCACCCGTCCGAAGCGCCGACCGACCAGGGCGGCGGAGGCATCTCCCAGGGCATTGTACGCCATGGCGGCAACGGCCACCGGGGTAGGGAAAATCAGCACCGCCAGGAAATAGGCGACCATCATCCAGGTGGCGCCCACGAAGCCGCGCCGCTCCCGCCCCCGGAGCAGGCCTCGGGTCAGCGAGTAGAAGAGGCGAGCAAAGCTTCGGACGCGAAGGCGAAGCGTATCGACAACGACAGCCACGGCGACCGCCAGGCCGAGTCCGAGGAGGGCGGTGGGCCGGGGGACCAGCCAGACGAATATCGGGAAGGCAAGCGAGGAGATGTGGATCGCCTTGCGACCCAGCTCCCTCCGCCGGCCCGGATGCCCCGGCTTCCCAAAGGCGCGGGGGTGCTCGCGGAAAGGGGGAGATGCGGCCGTCACGCCGCCGCCGAGCCCGTCTCCCCTACCCCGCTCACTCCTCCCCGCCGTAGAGGCCGCGGTACACGGCGAGGTTCCGGGTGAGGATCTTCACGTAGTCCCGCGTTTCCCGGAAGGGAATCCGTTCGGTGAACAGCTCCTCGCGGCCGTACTCCGGAAAGGACTGCCAGGCGTCCACCCGGTGGGAGCCGGCGTTGTACGCCGAGAAGACCGACGGGAGCGAGCCGTCGTAGCTCTCCATCTGCCAGGAGAGGTAGGTGGTGCCGATGTGGATGCTCACCTCCGGGTTGTATAGGAGGTCCGGATCCCACTCCTCCACCCCCAGGTCCTCCGCCACCCGCCGCCCCGTCTCGGGCATGACCTGCATGAGCCCGCGGGCGCCGACGTGCGAAGTGGCGCGCTCCTCGAAGAGCGACTCCTGGCGGATGAGCGCCGCCACCACGAACGGATCGAGCCCCTGCTCCGCGGCCTCGGCCTCGATCAGGTCCCGGTAGGCGAGGGGGAACTGCAGGCGAAGGTTGTGCGGATTCCTCCCCTGCCTCCCCTCGAGCGCGGTGCCGATCCGTATGCCGCGCTGCGCGTAACCCCGCTCGATCAGGGCCTCGGCAAGGGCGTACTGCGTGGCTATCCCACTACCGGCGGCAGAGGCGACCCGGTCGGCCTCGGCCCGCGCCTCCTCGTGAAAGCCCGCGTCGCGTAGGAAGTCCACCGGCTCCATCCACCCGGCCACCGTCTGACGTGCTCCCGCCGTGGCACCCCCCCCGGACCCCATGGGGACCGGCCAGAAGTCGACGCCCAACCGCTCCGAGGCGCGCAGGGCATAGTAAGAGATCCGGTCGCGGCTGCGGACCGCCCGGTACCGCTCCGCCGCACGCTCCTCCTGACCCATCTCGTCGTACGCGCGACCCGCCCAATATGTAGCCTGCAGCCAGTTGGCACCGCGCGGATAGGCGCTCCGATAGGCCTCCCAGACCTCTGCCGCCCGGGCGTAGTCGCCCTGCTCGTACTCGAGGCCGGCAAGCCGCATGGCGGAGAGGCCGGCGAAGGTGGAGCCCCGGTGCTGGCTCATCACCCGCCGGTAATCGGCGCGCGCCGGGTCCAGCTCCCGCGCCTCGTGCGCCTGGTCCGCGGCGAAGTAGAGCGCCGCGTCCGCGACTCCCGCCGCCGGGAAGCGGCGGGCCACCTGGTGATAGACCTCCCGGGAGCGGTCGTGTCGCCCGGCCCGGCCGTGCGCACGCGCCAGCAGCTGCATGGCCCGGCGCGCGGTGTCCCCCGTCCCCTCGGTCAGCGGCGTGAGCGTCTCGATGGCATCGTCGTAGTGCTCCGCGTCGATTTGGGCATCCGCGAGCGAAAGAAGGAGGGCACTTCGCTCGGCCCCGGTCGTGGCGGCGCCCCCTTCGAAGGCCGCGCGGAAGTGCTCGACCGCCTCCTCGTGGTTGCCGTGCGCGGCGTATACCAGGCCGAGCGCCTGCCGGTCCCGCGGGGTCGGCGAGCCCAGCGCCTCAAGCCGGCGGGCGGCGCGGAGACCGGTGGCCGTCACCGCGACCTCGTCGATCACCCCTCGATAGCCACTGCGTGCGGCATCCAGATCCCCCATCTGCTCGGCGGCCCGGCTGCCGTCGTAGAGGAACTCGGCGCGGGTGGACGCGGTTCCGGCCCACCCGCGGAACTGGCGCGCGAGGTCGCGGACCGCGGCTAGATCGCCGGCCTGTCGCGCGGCGTGGAGGCGCGCGCGACGGACGCGGAGTCCGGCGATGCCGCTGTCGTACCGTGCCCCAAGGCGCCTCGTCTCCGCCGTATCGCCCGTTTCGGCGACGGCGACCGTCATGAGGAGCGGCGTCCATCTCTCGATCCCCGACACCTCTGCGTTCGCCCGCTCGACCGCCGCGCGCCCCTCCTCGACCGTGCCGCTCCGGAGCAGGGAGAGTCCGAGGCGGAGGTTCGCGATCTCCCGCTCCCTCTCCAGCTCCTCGCCTCCGACCTGAAGGAAGCGTCGGTAGGCGATCACCGCATCCGCGTACTCCTCCCGCTCGTCATGGGCGCGCCCGAGCAGATACCACCCGATCCCGTCTCCCTCGTCATCGAGCCATGTCTGCCCCTCGAGGAGCTCCGCAACGCGAGCCCACCCGCCCCAGCCGCCCTCGGCACGGGCCGCGACGAGCAGGTCGTGGGCCTCCGGATCGCCCGTCCTGTCGAGATACCTGCGCATCTGGCGCGCGGCGCGCCAGTTCTGTCCGGCCGCGATGAGGCTGTCCGCGTTGGGCCGCTCCACGGCCCCCCGGAAGAGGCCGCCGATGCCGCGCTCCTCCCCTTCGGCGGCGGGATCACCGCAGGCACCCACCAGCAGCGGAGCGACGAGCAGTGAAAGGAGGGGCAGATTCATGCGAGAGTGCATCGGTACGAAGGCTTGATCATTGGACGACGGGAGAGGGAACTTCGTTGGCAGATTTCGCGCCGGTCCCGTTCGGTGCGTCGAGGGCGTCGAAGCGTGCCCCGCACACAGGGGCCGCGGCGCCAGAGACCGCCGGGAAAAACGAAAGCGGGGCCGCCCCGAAGGGCGGCCCCGCTTTCAGCTGCGCCGGACCTTCGATCGTCAGGTCGCC
>SKRI01000044.1 GCA_007118565.1 Gemmatimonadota bacterium
ACATCGGCTCCCGGGGCCGAGCGAACCCATGGCTCACCGTCGCAGCCTCGGCGGCCGGGGCCGGGCTGGGGGTCGGCCTGGGGCTCCTCATCGGAGACGCGGTGGGAGCAGGCTCGGCCGAGGTCGTGGGTATCACCAGCGGTACGGTGATCGCGATCGCTATTCCGGCTCTGGTAGGTTGGGCCACCGCCCGGTGATTCTTGCTCGGCTTGAGGCCGGGGACGGCTGAACAGGTCTTGCCGGAAGGACCGTCTGCCGCAAGATTTTCCTTGCAGCAGTGCCTCCCTCTCCCCCCATCCCACAGGCCCATGAACGCCCAGGACACGACCGCCCCGCCGCCCGCCACCCACCCGATGCAGTCGCACGTCACCATCCTGGCCGCGCTCCACATCGGCTTCAGCACACTGATCCTGCTCGGCGCCTTCTTCGCCTTCGCCGGGCTGGCGCTGGGCGGAGCCCTGTCCGGCGACCTCGCCACCTTCGGCGCCACCGCCGGTGTCGGCGCGTTCATCGCCGCCTTCATCCTCCTCATCTCGGTCCCCGGCCTGATCGGCGGCATCGGGCTGCTCAAGCGGAAGGAGTGGGCGCGGATCCTCGTCCTCGTCCTCGGCTTCATCAACCTGATCAACATCCCCTTCGGCACCATCCTGGGAGCGTACACCATCTGGGTGCTGATCAAGCCGGAGACCGCCGACCTCTTCGCACGACCCGCCGCGCCGGCCCCCGCGTAACGGATCGTACCGACGCACGAAGGGGAGGGCGGCCGACGGCCGCCCTCCCCTTTTTCGTCTCGGGTGCGAGACGAGGCGCTACTTCACCTCGACCAGCTCCAGCTCGAAGGTCAGATCCTTTCCGGCGAGCGGGTGGTTCGCGTCGAGGGTGACGCTCTCCTCCTTCACCTCCCGCACGATCACCTGGACCGGCTGACCCTCCTGGGTCTGCATCTGGAGGGGCATGCCCACTTCGGGGTTCAGATCGGGCGGGAGCTGGTCCCGTTCGATCGCGACCATCCGCTGGTCGTCGCGGGGGCCGTACGCCTCCTCCGAGGGGAGGACCGTCTCCTTCGTCTCCTCCGGCGCCATGCCGACGACCGCCTTCTCGAACCCCGGGATCACCTTCCCCTCGCCGATGGTGAACTCGATCGGCTCGCGGTCCACCGAGCTGTCGAAGACGGTCCCGTCCTCCAGCTTTCCGGTGTAGTGGACCTTCACTGTATCTCCCTGCTTTGCCTGCTCCATGATGCTGGTTGGATCTCGATTCGCGTGCGTCCCGTCCGTCGGGCCGAGCTTGGAACCTACCCGGATGCGGCGAAAGGTCAAAGGGCGGCCGCTCGGCGCATCCCCTGACTCCGCCCTGGTTGCTCCGCCCCGATCCCGGTCACATCTTCAGAGACGCGACACCCCACCGTCGAACCAGACCCCGATCTCGTACCTTGGATATGCTCCGCAGACTTTCCCTCCTCGCCGTCGTTACGCTGCTCCTCGCTCCCCTCCAGCTTCCCGCGCAGACGGACCCGCTGGCCGGGCTCGACGAGTGGATCGAGCGGGAGATGGGGGTCTGGGAGATTCCCGGCCTTGCGGTCGGCGTGGTCCGCAACGACTCGGTGGTCTATGCGCGCGGCTTCGGCGTTCTGGGGCTGGAGGACCGGCGGCCGGTGGACGAGCACACCTTGTTCGGGGTGGCATCGACCACCAAGGCGATGACCGTCGCCGCCCTCGGAATGCTGGTGGACGAGGGGCGGCTGGGCTGGGACGACCGGGTGGTGGACCACCTCCCCTGGTTTGCACTGGACGATCCGTGGGTCACCCGCGAGGTGCGGATCCGGGACCTGCTCACCCACCGGGTGGGGGTTGGCCGCATGACGGGCAACCGCATCCAGTACATGCCCAACCGGCCGCGGGAGGAGATCATCCGGCGGATGCGCTTCCACGAGCCGGAGGCGCCCTTCCGCCACTACGTATACAGCAACGTCATGTACAGCGCGGCCGGGGAGATCATTCCCGCGGTGACCGGGCAGAGCTGGGACGAATTCCTGCGGGAGAGGATCTTCTCCCCGCTCGGCATGGCGCGCTCCAACACCACGGTGGACGACATCGCCGAGGGGGAGAACGCCGCCTGGCCGCACCAGGAGATCGAGGGCACCGTCGTCCCCATCCCCCGGCGCAACTTCGACAATGTGGCCGCCTCCGCCGCGGTGAACACCAGCGTGCGGGAGATGGCGGAGTGGATGCGCCTGCAGCTGGGCGATCCGGGGGTGCACGAGGGCAACCGGCTGATCTCCGAGGAGACGATGCGGGAGATGCACCGGGGGCAGATGGCCCTCGGCGGCGGGACGCTGGAGGTTAGTCCGGTGGCAGCCTACGGGCTGGGCTGGCGGCTGGACGAGTACGAGGGGCGGCGCACCTCCTCCCACGGCGGCGCCACCGACGGGATGAACACCACACTGGTGCTGGTGCCGGAGGAGAACCTCGGCGTGGTGGTGGTGACCAACACCTTCAACAACCTGATGGGCGCCATCGCCAACCGGGTGATCGACGCGCACATCGGCGTCCCGGAGCGGGAGTGGGGCCGCCTCTTCCGGGAGAATTACGAGCGGCGCTACGCCGCGGCCATGGCCCGGCGGGAGGCCATCGAGGCCGAGCGCATCCCCGACACCAACCCCACCCACCCGCTCGAGCGATACGTGGGCAGCTACGCCGACTCGCTCTACGACACAGCCGAGGTGCGCATGGGAAGCGCCGGGCTGGAGCTGCGCTTCTGGGAGGACGAGACGCAGGTGGCGGATCTCGAGCACTGGCACCACGACACCTTCCGCGCCCACTGGAGGAATCCCGCCCAGCGGGAGAAGTTCGTCTGGTTCACCCTGGGGCAGGACGGCGAGGTCGACGCGCTGAAGGTGCAGTGGACGCTCCGCCCGGTGCTGCTGCAGGTGGGCATCTATCCCACCGACTACTACCGCGTCACCCGCTTCGCGCGGGTGGAGTGAACCCCCCGGCCCGGTCGTGACGCCGCTTCCCGCCTTCCTCGCGCCCCCCGGCGGCGCCCTCTCCTCCGCGGAGGCGCGCGTTTTCATTGCGGTGGCAGAGGCGGTCACCGACCGGGAGCTCACCGCGGAGGTCGCCGGCTCGGCGGCTCCCTTCCTGGAGCGCATGCCCCCCGCCGACCGGCGGCTCCTCTCCGCCGCCCTGCGGCTGATCGAGTACACCGGCCCGGCCGGCACCGGCCGCCTCGGCCGCTTCTCCCGGCTCGAGCGCGAG
>SKRI01000113.1 GCA_007118565.1 Gemmatimonadota bacterium
GCCGCGCTCGACCCGCCGATGGCCGAGCGCTACGCCTCCTGGGGCGGCCGGCAGCGGGTGATGCGTGCCCTCGAGCTCCCCCTCCTCACCGGCCGCCCGCTCTCCTGGTACCAGCGGCACGCACCGCCGGAGGCCGAGCCCATCCGGCCCCTCACCTTCGTGATCGAGCGACCGCGCGAGGAGCTGAACCGGCGAATCGAGGAACGGGTAGGGGAAATGGTGCGGGCCGGCCTGCTCGACGAGGCGCGGACCCTCCTGGATCGCTACGGAGCGGAGGCGCCCGGGCTGCGGGCGCACGGCTACATGGAGATCGTCCCCCACCTCCGCGGCAAGATCCCGCTCGCCGACGCGCTGGAGCAAGTCGTCATCGACACGCGGCAGTACGCCCGGCGGCAGATGACCTGGTTCCGCGGACAGCTCGGGGAGGACGCGATCTGGCTCGACGGGACGAAGGAGCCGGCGGACCTGGCGGAGGAGATCCATGAAGCGTTTCTCGCGGCTCGCGGCTCGCGGCTCGCCGTACCGGACGTGGATGTTGACCCGGCGTGATTGGCGTGGTTCGCCGACGGGGCTTGCCTCACGAGGGCCTCGGCGCCCATCATCGTGGTTCCCACACACTCGCGAGTCGCGAGCCGCCAGCAACGAGCCGCCAGCTTCATGAAGATCGGTATCACCTGCTATCCCACCTACGGCGGCTCCGGTGCCGTGGCCGCGGAGCTCGGCGTCAAGCTCGCCGCGCGGGGACACGAGATCCACTTCATCTCCTACGCCCATCCCTTTCGTCTCCCGCACTTCGTGGAGGGCGTCTTCTTCCACGAGGTCGACGTGGGCCGGTACCCGCTCTTCGAGTATCCGCCGTACTCGCTGGCGCTCGCCGCGGAGATGCACGAGGTCGCGGAGAAGCGGGAGCTCGACCTCCTCCACGTGCACTACGCCATACCGCACGCCACTTCGGCCTGGATCGCCCGGGAAATGCTGGGGAGCGAGCACCCGGTGCGCCTGGTCACCACGCTGCATGGCACCGACATCACCCTAGTTGGGCAGGAGCGCTCCTTCGAGGCCATCACCCGCTTCTCCATCGCCAAGTCCGACGGCCTCACCGCCGTCTCCGAGTACCTCAAGCGGGAGACGGTCCAGCACTTCCACGTGCCTGCCGAGGACATCAGGGTCATCCCCAACTTCGTCGATCCGGAGGCGTATGGATCGGACCATCACCCCTGCCATCGCGATCGCTTCGTGAATCCCGGGGAGCGGATGATCCTGCACATCTCCAACTTCCGCTCGGTGAAGCGCCTGACCGACGTGGTACGCATCTTCGCGCGCATCGCCAAGGAGGTGCCGGCTCGCCTCGTGCTCGCCGGCGACGGCCCGGAGCGGCATGAGGCCGAGAACGAGGCGGATCGGCTGGGGTGCGGGGAACGGCTGGTCTTCCTCGGCAAGCAGGATTCGGTGGCCGAGCTCTTCGCCTGCGCCGACCTCTTCCTCCTCCCGTCGGCCACGGAGTCCTTCGGCCTGTCCGCGCTGGAAGCCATGGCGAGCGGGGTGCCGGTAATCGCCACCGACGTGGGCGGGCTTCCCGAGGTGGTGATCCACGGGACCACCGGCTTCCTCTCGCCGGTGGGTGACACCGAGGGGATGGCGGCGGGGGCGCTCGAGATCCTCCGTGACGACGTGCGGTGGAAGGAGATGAGCCGCGCCGCGGAGCAGGTGGCGCACGAGCGCTTCTCCAGCGATCGGGTGGTGCCGATGTACGAGGACTACTACCGTCACGTGCTCAGCAAGGCGCCCGTGCCGGCCACCATCGAAAGGAGGGATTCATGAGTTGGTGGGAGGCGCTGATCCTCGGCCTGGTTCAGGGGCTCACCGAGTTCTTTCCAGTCTCGAGCTCCGGCCACCTCGTCCTGGGGCAGGCCCTTCTCGGCCTGCAGATTCCTGGGATCACCTTCGACATCGTTGTGCACGTGGCCACCCTCGTCTCGGTGACGGTCGTCTACCGGGACAAGCTGTGGACGCTCACGCGCGGAGTCTTCGGCGGCCCGGAGGCGACCGCCTCGCGTCGTTATGTGGGGCTGATCGTCCTCGCCAGCGTCCCCGCCGTGATCGTCGGCTTTACCCTCAAGGATTTCTTCGAGGCGCGCTTCGACGATCCGGCCTTCGCCGCCACCATGATCCTGGTTACCGGTGCGGTCGTCTGGAGCTCGCGATGGGCCATGGGCATCCGACGATTTGGGCCGCTGGAGCTGATCGGTCCGGCAGTAGGGGCGCTCTTCTCGCTCCTGGCGGGCACCATCGTACCGTTCCTGCTGGTGCTGGCGCTGGAGGCAACTGTCTTCACGATCGCCCGCCTTTCCCGGCGACCGGGACCGGCACGGGAGGAGGTCGGCTGGGTCGGGGCGCTGCTGATGGGGCTCGGCCAGGCCATCGCCATCTTCCCGGGGATCAGCCGCTCAGGGAGCACGGTGCTGGCCGGCCTCTGGCGGAAGATCGACCCGGTGAAAGCGGCCGAGTTCTCCTTCATCATGTCGATCCCGGTCATCCTGGGCGCGGCCATCCTCGACGTGCCGGATGCCCTTCGCGCGGAGGAGGCGGTGGTGTCCGGGACCGCCCTCACGGTGGGGTTCATCGCCGCGATGCTCGCCGGGATCGTGGCCATCAAATTCTTCGTGACCCTCCTCCGGAAGCAGAACTTCCACGCATTCGCCTACTACTGCTGGGCCGCTGCAGGCGCGTTCCTCCTCCTTCCGCGCGTCCTGTGAGTGAAGTGGAGGCTCGCGTTTCCGAGCTCGTGCGTACCGTGCTCGCCGAGGACGTGGGAGATGGGGACCGCACGACGCTCTGGAGCGTGCCGGCCGATCGGCGCGCATCAGCGAGGATCGTGGCCAAGGGGACCGGTGTCCTCTCCGGGCTTCCGGTGGCGCGGGAGGTCTTCCGCCAGGTCGACCCGGAGATCGATGCTCGCCCGGTTCTCTCGTCTGGCGACGCCGTGGCGCCCGGAGACACCGTCCTCGATCTCTCGGGGCCGGCGCGCGGAATCCTCACCGGGGAGCGCGTGGCGCTCAACTTCCTCCAGCGCCTCTCGGGCGTGGCCACCCTGACCGCCGCGTACGTGGGAGCGGTCGCGGGCACCGACGCGCGGATCCTGGACACCCGCAAGACCACGCCGGGGCTCCGCGCGCTCGAGCGGGCGGCGGTCCGCGACGGCGGGGGAACGAACCATCGCTTCGGCCTCTTCGACATGGTGCTCATCAAA
>SKRI01000214.1 GCA_007118565.1 Gemmatimonadota bacterium
CGAAGCCGCGGGGGAAGATTCCGCGGAAGCGGTGGAGGCCCTGGCTGACCTGGTAAACAACCATTTCGGAGAGTGATTTCATGGAATTGACGGGGATACCCGCCGCGCCCGGAATAGCCATCGGGAGGGCGCGCCTCCTCGATTTCCCGCGGCGTCACCAGCCCGGTGTCGGGCGGGGCCTCGGGATCGTAGATCAACGTGTCCGGCGGGGCGATCGGGGCGGGCGCCTCCACGGCGGCCGGATCGGGCTCGGGGGCCGGTGCGGCGGGCTCCGCGGCCGGAGCGCACGCCGCCGTGGTTACGAGGGCGCCGGCCAGGAGGGCCGAAGCCCCGAACCCCTTTCTGCCTGTCCTCATGCGCGGTCCCGCAGCTCCGTGGCTCCCTCCTCCCCGGCGCAATGCGCGCAGCAGTAGATGTCTCCGTTCTTCTCTACTCCGTGTCCGATGATCCGGCAGTCGCAGTGCCTGCAGGTTGGGGCGAGCTTGGTAATGGCGCACTCGAAGCTGTCGAAGGTGTGGGTCTCGTCACCGCGGGTCACGGTGAATGCCTTGTCGTACTCGTTGCCGCAGGTTGCGCATGCGGTCATGGGTTCCTCCCTGGTTGAGGTAATTTACGAAGCACCAGGCGTTTCTGCACGGTCCGCGCCGCCGTTTCGGCGAGAAACCGTCACCGGTTCTCGGTGTCGCTCCGCACGGTGGTCTCGCGGTAGGCCTCCTTCGGAGCGTTGGGTTTGACCGTCACCGATTTGGCGGGAATTCCGACGTTCACGTGCCATGGCCGGACGTCCCGGGTCGCCACCGCCATGGCCCCGACCATGGAATTCCTGCCCACCCGCGTTCCGGCCAGGACCGTTGCGTGGTAGGTGACCCGCACTCCCTCCTCCAGGGTGGTCACGGCGTTGGTCACGTCGAGCTGATCGGTGATGGAGTGCGTGTGGGAGTAGATGTTGGCGTAGTCGGAGATGGAGACGCGGTCCCCGAGCACGATCCCGCCGCGGTCGTCGAGGAGCACGTTGCGATGGACGACCACGTCGTCTCCCGCCTCGATGTTGTACCCGTAGGAAAACTCCACGAAGTGGAAGGCTTTGAAGTTCCTTCCTACCCGCCTGAGGATGTACGGCGCCAGGACCCGGCGGAAGCGTACGCCCAGATGGATGTTGCCGCCCAGCGGGGATCGGTCGAACATCTGCCACATCCAGAGGAGCGGCTTGCGATCCATGAACCGGTCGACGTCCACCTCGTGGTAGTACTCGGGCTCGAGCGTCACGTTGCGCGCGTCCATCTGCGCCAGCATGACCCGGGTCGCCAGGGGGAGATGGATCGGGTCCGCATCCGCCAGCTCCGGGTGGAAGATGCCGGTCAGCGTCCGGCGGCAGAGCTCCCACCGGTCGTCGCCGCGCGCGAGCGCGTCGGAGATCCCGCCGAGCCAGTCGTCGTAGAGGGCGGTGGCCTCGGCGGCCGGCTCCAGGGGGCGTAGCGGTCTGATCGGCATCGTTCGTCGGGAGGTGCGCGGTTCCGGTCGCACAAGCTGCCGCCGAGGGAGGGCGGCGTCAATCGTGCCGGTCTCGGAAGGCGACGCCGAATCCCGAAGGCGGAACGTGTTGAAACAAGTCGCTGCGGCACGCGTAATGTAGAGTAAGAGCGCTTTCCTTTGTCTCCGAGCTTCCACCTTCCATGAACGACCTGACACGACAGCGTCTTCTGCGCAGCATCGAGGCCCTCCCCGACGCCCAGCTGTACCAGGCGCTCGACTATGTGGAGTTCCTCGCCGCCAAGCACGCGCGGGAGTCGGCGCGTTCTGCCACTGGGCTGCAGCGCTTCGGCGAGCGGCTGGAGGATTCGATGCGGGTTCACCGGGTCGGATTCCGTGCCCTGCGCGGAACCCTCGACCTGGTCTCGGCCGCGGATCGGGTCATGAACGAGATCGCGGAGACCGGCCGATCGATCGCGCGAGAGGTGGAGGAGGGGCTCCAGGAGAAGAAGCCGGTTGGGACCGAGGAGCAGCCGCGGCTCGCTGCCGGTCCGCTGCGCACACCGGCACCCGGAGAGGCCGGGGCCGGGTAGGGCGTCCTGCGTTGCTCCATCGGCTAAGAGGGCGCCTCCGCAGGCGTGAGCAGCGTGACCCCCGGGGCTCATTCCAATTCGAAAGTTGATGGTGCGCGCGAAAAGCGCGACCAATGCCGAACGCTGTTTTTTTACGGTGCGCGCGAAAAGCGCGACCAATGCCGAACGCTCCGCGTTCGGCATTGGTTGACACCCCTCGGCCGCGCGCCGTATCTTGGGCGTCCGACGGCCGAGCCAGCGCAGACGCCTGTCGAGGCGCCTTCTCTCCCCGCCGGGGACGGGGGCTGCTCTCGGCGGGCGTTTCGCATAACGGGCGGCGCCGATCGATTCTCGCTTCTCTCGAGGTACGTTTGGGCATGGACTCTCCGCACGCGGATCGCTTCGCCGGTGAAGGGCTGACCTTCGACGACGTCCTGCTTGCGCCACGGCGCTCCAAGATCCACCCCAGGGACACGGACCTTTCCAGCCGGTTCACGCGCGGGATCACCCTCCAGATCCCCTTCGCCTCGGCGGCAATGGACACCGTCACCGAGTCGCGGATGGCCATCGCCATCGCCCGCGAGGGGGGAATCGGCATCATCCACAAGAACATGCCGGTCCGGCGGCAGGCGGAGGAGGTCGTCCGGGTGAAGCGATCCGAGAGCGGGGTGGTCACCAAGCCCGTCACCGTGGCGCCGGACGCAACGGTGCGCGAGGCTCTCCGGGAAATGGAGCGCTACTCGATCACCGGCGTCCCGGTGGTGGAAGAGGATGGTCGTCTGGTCGGGATCCTCACCAACCGCGACCTCGCCTTCGGCTCGGATCCATCCGCGTCGGTGGCGGATCGGATGACCGCCGAGGGACTCGTCACCGCGCCGGTGGGGATCGAGCTCAAGGAGGCGGAGAAGGTCCTCCACCGGCACCGCATCGAGAAGCTGCCCCTCGTGGACGAGGACGGCATCCTGCGCGGCCTGATCACCGTCAAGGATATCACGCAGCGCCGCAAGTTCCCGAACTCGTGCAAGGACGAGGACGGACGGCTGCGGGTGGGCGCCGCGATCGGCGCCTCGCGGGGGGATGTGGAGCGGGCGCGAGCCCTCGTCGAGGCCGGGGTCGACGTCCTGGTGGTGGACACCGCCCACGGTCACTCCGAAGGCGTGCTGGATGCGGTGACGCGGGTCCGCGAGGCCTTCCCCGAGGTGCAGCTCGTGGGAGGGAACGTGGCCACCCACGAGGCGGCGGCCGACCTGGCCGAGCGCGGCGTCGACGCGGTGAAGGTCGGTATCGGACCGGGGTCCATCTGCACCACCCGGGTCGTGACCGGCGTCGGCGTGCCGCAGATCACCGCGATCATGGACGCCGTGTCCGCCGTCGGGGAGGACATCCCGATCATCGCAGACGGGGGCATCAAGCTTTCGGGAGATGTGGTGAAGGCGCTGGCCGCCGGCGCCAGCTCGGTGATGATGGGCTCGATGCTGGCCGGGACCGAGGAGAGCCCCGGCCAATCCTTCCTCCTCGAGGGGCGGCAGTTCAAGACGGTTCGAGGGATGGGAAGCCTCTCCGCCATGGAGGAGGGTTCGGCGGATCGCTACTTCCAGGATAGCCAGGACGCCCGGAAGCTGGTGCCCGAGGGAATCGAAGGACGCGTCCCCTACAAGGGAGCCGCCGCGGATACGCTCTACCAGCTCGTGGGAGGCCTCCGCTCCGGCATGGGCTATGTAGGCTGCGGTACCATCGGCGAGCTCCGCAAGGATTCGCGCTTCATCAAGATCTCCATGGGCGGTCTGCGTGAATCGCACCCGCATACGGTCACCATCACCCGCGAAGCGCCGAACTACCAGCGGTAGACGGGCTAATCGCCGCTGGCGGCTCGCGGCTCGCACCCAGGCCGTAGAGATCGGCGAAGCGGGTGCGCACGAGACCCGAGTGCTTCGATAGAGCACACGCCACCCGGCGTCCAGGGTGGCGCGAGCCGCGAACATCGAACCGCAAGTAGCGCAATTCTTTCGACCCTCATCCCGGATCTCCGACTTTCATGCCCCGAATTCGACTCACAGAACTCGCCCACGCCCGCTCGGGCGACAAGGGAGACACCGCCAACGTCGGGGTCATCGCCCTGCGTCCCGAGTTCTACCCGGTCCTGCGCGACGCCCTTACCCGCGAGCGGGTCAAGGAGCACTTCGCCGGAATCTGCCATGGCGAGGTCGAGCGTTTCGAGCTTCCCAACCTCGACGCGCTGAACTTCCTCCTGCACAACGCCCTCGGGGGAGGCGGCACCGTTTCCCTCAAGACGGATGCGCAGGGAAAGACCCTCTCCACCGCGATGCTCCGCATGGAGATCGACGTACCCGAGGAGATCGCGCGGCTGGCAGCAGCGGGATGAGCGTTCTCGAGCGAGCGCCGGTCCAGGAAGGTGTCCTCTGGCTTACCCTTTCCCGGCCCGAGAAGCGCAACGCCCTGAATGATGCGCTCGTTACCGCCCTCAAGGCCGGCCTGCGGGAGGCGGAGGCGGACCCGGAAGTGCGGGTGGTGGGGATCCGCGGGGCGGGCACGGACTTCTGCTCCGGCGCGGATCTCGCCGCGCTGGAGAAGATCTCCCGGGCCACCGTGCTCGAGAACCTGGAGGATGTGGACAGCCTGGCGGAGCTCTTCCTGCTCCTCCGGAACCTCCGCAAGCCGGTGGTCGCCGCGGTGCATGGCCGGGCGCTCGCAGGGGGGTGTGGCCTGGCCACGGCGTGCGATCTCGTGGTCGCGGCCGAGAGCGCCCGCTTCGGCTACCCCGAGGTGCGCATCGGATTCGTGCCGGCGATGGTGATGGCGCTCCTGCGACGCAACCTCAGCGAGAAGAGGGCGTTCGAGCTGATCACCCTCGGCGAGGCGTTGGGTGCGGAGGAGGCGGAGAGGGTGGGGCTCATCAACCGACGCTTTCCGGACGACAGTTTCGAGAGCGAGGCGCAGCGATTCTCGGCGGAGCTGGCTTCGCGCAGCGCCTCGGCCGTTCAGCTCTGCAAACGCCTCCTTTACCAGACCGACGTGGTTTCCTACGAGACGGCGATCCGGGCTGGGGCGGACGTGAACGTGCTGGCCAGGATGACCGAGGATACGCGCGAAGGGGTCAAGCGCTTCCTCGCCGGCCGCGGCTGATGCCCTTCTTTCCACGCTCCCGGCAGCCTCGGCCGGGGCAAGAGGCCCTGCTCGGCTGGAAGCTGACGGCCTTCTTCATCGGAGCCGTGCTCTGGATCATCGGAGCGGCGATCCGATCGGACCTCCTGACGGCCATCGCCATCATCGTCCTCCTCTCCGGACTCCTGTCGAGTCTCTTCCGGCCGCGGCGCGACGAAGTTGAGGACGATGTCGAGGACGAGCGGCATCCTGAGCAGGAAGAGAGGTGAGCGCCTACTCCCGGTCGTGCCGGGAGATGCCGAAGACCTCCCTTTCCTCCGTCGGGGTGCTGATCGTACCGGTCACCGAGTAGCGCACGGATACCACCCGCCGGCCCCGCCGCTCTTCGCCGACATCGACGTGGTGGGCAACCTGCCGGACATCCGCGCTCAGATGCAGCTCGGGAGCGTTGTAACGCCAGGCCACCGGCACCTCGCGGCGTGCCGCCTCCACGGTGAGCGCCTCGGTCCACGACACGTTGAGCCGGTCCGAGCTCTGCCGACCCTCCTCGTCGCGAGCCCAGGCCAGGGTGCCTTCCCGTCCGTCCTCCTCCCGGGAGGGCGTCACGAGGAGAATCTGGTGTCCGCCCTCCGCATCCGTGAGGTAGGCCCAGTCGACGAGCGGGGGCGCCTCGGTCTGATCAGCCGAGGGAGCCCTGATGTGCTGGGCTTCCACGATCACCCCCTCGACCTCGCGGTCACGGTGGCGCAGCGTCCCTCCGAGGATCCGGAAGCGGGACGATCCCACGCGCTGCCACGGCATCTGCGTTCCGCTGACGGCGAGCCGGAGCTCATCTCCCTCACGGCGATAGGAGATGGCCTCGATCTCCGCGGCTCCACCCACCAGGACGCGGAGGGGACCGACCGGGACCAGCCGCCAGACCGAGCCTGCCGGGCCGGCCTCCCACTCCTCGTCGAGGAACATCTCCCACGACTCTCCGTGTGCCACCCAGCCGCGCGCCTGACGCCCGACGTCGCTTTCGCGATCGATCGCCTCGAAGGAGAAGGGCACCAGGAGCGGCTCTCCCTCCGCCGTCCCGACGAAGACCAGCTCACGGATGTACCGCGGATAGCTGTCCGCCGGACCGTGCGGCTCTGCCGGAGGCTCCTCGGGAATGGGAGCCTCGCAGGCCACGAGAAGGGCAAGGGCAAGTAGCAGAGCAGGGCGCATGCAGTAAATCATGGTAGCGGCGGTCGATCCCGGTCCCAAAGATAGAGGTGCCGGCGAGCCGTAACCACCCGCAACGCGTCTTGCGACCAGCTGCGCAGGATCTCTATCTTCGGCGGCCCCATCGATCGCGTCTCATCCCAATTCTCCGCTCCATGCAGCTCTACACCAAGATCACCATCGGTCTGGTCCTCGGCGTGATCGTCGGCCTGGCGGTGAACCTCGCGGGATTCACGGAGACCTTCGCCTGGCAATCCGTGGCCATGCCGGTGATGGACTTCGTGGGGAACGCCTTC
The DNA here is from genome assembly GCA_007118565.1 of Gemmatimonadota bacterium. Taxonomy (GTDB): domain Bacteria; phylum Gemmatimonadota; class Gemmatimonadetes; order Longimicrobiales; family Longimicrobiaceae; genus SKRI01. Next base: position 6,668 of record SKRI01000214.1, read on the forward strand.
ATCCGGGCCATCATGATGATCGTGATCCCGCTGGTGGTGGCCTCCCTGACCGTCGGCGTCGCCTCGCTCGGCGACATGAAGACGCTGGGGCGCATGGGAGGGAAGACGGTAGCCTACTACCTCTTTACCACCTCTATCGCCATCACCCTCGGGCTCGTCCTTGCGCTGATGATCCGGCCGGGCGCGGGGTTGAGCCCCGAGGCGCGCGACTCGCTGGCGGGGGAGTTCGCCGAGCAGGCCGGTGGCGCGGTGGGAATCGCGGACGAGGCGCCGACCATCTGGGAGACGCTCATCGGGATGATTCCCAGCAACCCGGTGGCGGCCGCGGCCGAGGGGAACCTCCTGCCGCTCATCATCTTCGTGATCATCTTCGCCGCGGCCATCACGCGGGTGATCCCCTCGCGGCGAGAGACCATCCTCAGCTTCTTCCACGGGATCAACGACGCCTCGATGGTGGTGATCCACTGGATCATGAAGACGGCTCCGTACGCGGTGTTCGCGCTGATCACCGTCGTCATCAGCAGGTTCGGGCTGGAGGTGCTGCAATCGCTGGCAATCTATGCGGGGGTGGTGGCGATCGGCCTCATCCTGCACGCGACCATCACCTATGGGACGCTGGTGACCGTCCTTGCCCGGCTCAACCCGATCAACTTCTTCCGCAGGATCCGGGAGGCCCAGCTCATCGCCTTCTCGACCTCATCGTCGAATGCCACGCTGCCGGTGACCATGGAGGTCGCGCAGGAGAATCTCGGAATATCGAAGTCCACCTCGTCGTTCGTGCTCCCACTCGGCGCCACCATCAACATGGACGGCACCGCGCTCTACCAGGGGGTGGCCACCGTCTTCATCGCGCAGGTGTACGGTTTCGACCTGGGGATCGGGGCCCTGCTCACCATCGTGCTCACGGCCACTCTCGCCTCCATCGGGACGGCCGGGGTCCCGAGCGCCGGGATCATCATCCTGGTCCTCGTCCTGAACTCGGTCGGGCTGGGAGCCCAAGCGGCTGCAGGCATCGCCCTCATCCTGGGGGTGGACCGGATCCTCGACATGATCCGCACCGCCGTCAACATCACCGGTGATCTCTCCTGCGCGGCGGTGGTCGGCCGCTCCGAGGGCGAGGTCCTGATCACCGGGAATCCGAAGGATGCGACCGCGGTTTCGCGTGCGGGGTAGACCGCTTCCGTCTCCGGTGCGGGCCTGGCTCGCGCCCCATCTACCGGCTGCGGACCTCGATCGAGCACGACTCGTCGACGGTCTGCCGGCGTGGACGCGGCTGGCACCAATCCGGATCCGCGCCATTACTCTCGGAGGAACGATCCACCTGCGGGAGGGGGTCGAAACGGAATCGGCGAGCACCGCCCTTCTGGCCCATGAGCTCTGCCATGTGCGGCAGTGGCGTGAGCTGGGGCCCGCGCGATTCCTGTCGCGATACCTGGGGGCCTACCTGCGGAACCGCATGCGGGGGATGGGGCGCGCCGAGGCCTACCGACGCATTCCGCTCGAGGAGGAGGCGGTCCGCTTCGCCGAGAGTGTGATGCGCGGGTAGCGCAGCGGCTCAATCCTCGAGAAGCCGGGAGTCCAACGCATCCAGGAAACGCCGGATCCGCCGGGCATTGGCGCCGAGGTCGGCGAATCCCTTCCGCGAGCTCGACTCGACGTCCACCCGGGTAAAGCCGTTCTCGTCAAGCGACATTTCCACGCGGACGTCGTGGGTGTGTTTCAGTTTCCGCGTGCGGACCTCGGCTCGGAGCGTTCCTGCCCGCGGATCCGTCCCGGTGATCGACCATCCCGGCCGGGTGGAGGCCTCGGAGCCAACAGCGCCCCACACCTCCGGGAAGGGGATAGGGTAGACACGCCCGCGTAAATCGGGATCCGGGTGGTCCAGCCGGGTGCGCGCCTGGGTGCGGATCATTCTGCTCCAGAGCTTCCCGTTCACCGGGGACGGAGCCGACGCTCGTGCTGGAGTCCGACCTCCTCCGCCTGGTCGAGCCACCGGGAAAAGTCGTCCGCCGCCGCATCCGCGTACCGGACCGCGGTTCCTCCCAGCGCCTCTATGCGCCGGCCGTCCTCGTCGTCGAAGACCCGGACGAGTACGGGCACCTCCGGTAGCCGGCGCACGACCAGCTCCGCGTCCCGCACCCGACGCATGGTGGAAATCACCACCCGCGCCTCCTCTGCCCCCGCGCGGTGAAGGACGTCGTAGTCGGAGCCGTCGCCGCGGATGGCGGTCACGTCACCCTCCGCGAGCCGGTCGATCACGGCGGGGTCGTCATCCACGACGACCACCTCGTGGCCCGCCGCCAGGAGGGTCTCGAGGAGAGGCATGCCGTTATCGCCGCATCCCAGAAGGAGGACGTGCCCCGTCGGGGTCGTGTGCGGCTCCTGCCGCTGTCGGACCGGGTGAAGGCGCATCAACCGCCACGTCATGGCGTCGGTTGCCAGGAAGGGCGTCAGCACCATGGTGATCACCGTAACCAGCGCCACCACCGAGAAGATCTCGGGCACGAGGTGTCCGACCACGAGTCCCTGCAGCGCGACGATCAGTGAGAACTCGCTGGTCTGCGCCAGGAGCAGGCCGCTCTCGATGGCGGGGCGGGTGGAGAGACCGTACCGCTCCCCCACGAAGGTGACGAGTGGCGGCGTGAGGATCACTACCAGGGCCGCCAGGGCCAGGGCACGCCAGAGGAACGGTCCCGCAGGAATGGTGATCAGCGCGCCGAGCGCGGTGAAGAAGATGGCCAAGAAGAAATCCGAGACCGAGCCGAGAAGCCCCCGGATGACCCCGCTCACCGGGAAGGAGGAGAGCGAGACGCCGGCCAGGAAGGCGCCAGCGATGATGGGCAGGCCAAGGAGGGCGGACAGACCCACGAAGACGAAGAGAACCGCCAGGACCGCGAGCAGCAGGCTCTCCTCCTCCAGTCCCAGACGGAGCACGAGGAAGGGGGTCACCCAGCGAACGCAGACGAAGGCCAGGACGGTGAGGGCGGCCGCGCCGAGGACTCCGGCCGCGACCGCCCCGGCGCCGTCGGGAAGCCTCGTCACCACCGGGATCAGGAGGATGATCAGCAGGTCCTGCAGCAGGAGCACCCCGATCACCGTCCGCCCGAAGGGCTCGAACAGCTGCTGCCGTGACTGGAGGAGCCGAACCACGACCAGCGTGGAGCTCGCCGTGACCGCGAGGGCCAGGTAGAGCGAGGTGGTGAGGTCGAACCCCAGGAGCATCGAGAGTCCGAACCCCGCGACTCCCAAAACGGTGAACTGCGCAAGTCCGACGCGCATCGCGACCCGGCGCTGCCCCCCCACCCGCCGGGGGTTGAGGTCCATTCCCGCTACGAAAACCAGGAAGGTGAGGCCCAGGACGAGGGCGTCCTCGAGCATCCCGGTGTCGGGAAGGGTCCCGAGCAAGGGCAGGACCATACCCACGATGATCAGGATCGGAATGGCCGGCAGTTTCAGCCACCGGCCGATTCCGAAACCGACCGCTGCCCCGATCAGGAGGACCGCGATCCCGGTCACGCGAGCTCCTCCTCGTCCTCAACCCTGTCGAGCGCTCCCGAGCTCCAGAGCTTCGCGGCCAGCCGCTTGATCCCGTCGTTCTTCGAGATCATGAGGTGCCCCACGCCGATGTCCCGCAGCTCCTGGATCACCGACTGGTCGAAGGCGTGGATGCTCGAGGGCACACCCGCTTCCCGGCAGCGGTAGGCCAGGAGGTTGTTGGTGTCCTCGATCTGGAGTGCGGAGACGAGGAGCTTCGCGCGTGGAAGCCCCACCTCCTCCAATAGGCTCATGTACTCGACGTTGCCGAGCGCCGTGAGTCCGGGGAGGTCGACGAGCTTCCCGGGGTCGGTATCGACGGCCATGACGGTCTCGCCGCGGTCGTGGAGGCGGCGGACGATCTCCCTGCCCAGCGCATTCATCCCCACCACGATCACATGACCGCGCAGCTCGTCCTCCTCCTCGACCTCTTCCTCTGCCGAGGCCCGGAACGGACGAAGGATCCCCCACCCGCGAACCAGTGCATAGAGCCCATGGTTGTGGAGGATCATGTACGAGCTGGCGGCGATCGTCACCAGACCGACGAGGGCGATGAGGGAGAGGATGGCCTCGTCGATGAGCCCCGCGGCGAGGCCCATGGCAGCGAAGATGAAGGAGAACTCGCTGATCTGCGCCACTGTCACGCTGGTCAGGAACGACGTCCGCTCTCCGTACCCCAGCCGGGAGATGATCACCATGAAGATGAGCGGGTTTCCGATCAGCACGAAGAGCGAGAGCACGACGGCCGGACCGAGCTGCGTCATGGCCGCGCCCAGCTCCATCTGGATCCCGAGCGATACGAAGAACACCGCGATGAAGAAGTTCATCAGCGGGTGCACCCGCCTGCGCAGCTCATGGTTGTACGGGAGCTGCGCCAGGCTGATCCCGGCCAGGAAGGCGCCGATCTCCAGGGAGAGCCCCATCATCTCGGCGCCGAGTACCAGGATGAAGCACCAGCAGAGGCTCCAGATGAAGAGCGTCTCCCCGGAGCGTGCCGCCCAGGCGAAGGGGCGGGGGAGGAGCCAGCGGGAGGCGAGCAGCGAAAGGGCGAGCAGGAGCCCCATGCCCAGAAATGCGAGTCCGAGGCCGGATGCCACGCCGCCCATCTCCATCTCCGCCCCCGTTCCCAGCCCGGAAAGGAAGGTGAGGGCTACGATCACCACCAGATCCTGAACCAGGAAGATGCCGACCGCGATCCGGCCGTAGAGCGACTCCAGCTCCCCCTTCTGGTCGAGGAGCTTGACGACCACGACGGTGCTGCTGAAGGTCAGCGCGGTGGCGATGAAGACCGACTCCATCACTGTGAACCCGAGGAGGAGGGCAATCCCGTATCCGCCCGCCGCGGTGAAGACGACCTGGCCGATACCGGCCGCGACCGCCACCTTGCCCACGTCGCGGATCTTATCGAGGGAAAGCTCGAGCCCCACGAGGAAGAGGAGGAGGGCAATGCCCACCTCGGCGATGACCTCGATCGAGTAGGTCATCTCCAGGATCCCGGTCAGCGGACCGACGACCAAACCCGCGATGATGTAGGTCACGATCGTCGGCACCCGCGCCACACGCGCGATCAGCGCGAAGACCGCCGCCGCGACGACGATGATCCCGAGGCCCTGGAGAAAGGTCTGGTCTACCAACGGGTCAGCGGAGGCGGCGCAGAGAAGGTCTTCTCATATCGAGTAGTGGCGTACGCTGGAGTGGCAAGCTTCGGCAAGGGAGACTAGCCGCGGAGCCGGAGGCGCGAAAGCCCGCTCACTCGCACCGGCAAGGCCCGGACCCGCGGGCGGTATGGAACCTGCCCGCCGAGGTGCGCGACGCATCCGACCACCCTCAATCCAAGGAGCTCTCGTGAAAGTCGTCATCCCCCTGGCAGGAAAGGGCACCCGTCTCCGCCCCCACACCCACGTCACGCCCAAGCCGCTGATCAGGGTGGGGGACAAGCCGGTGATGAGCTATATCCTCGACGACCTTCGTGAGCTCGGCATCGACGAGGCCATCTTCATCACCGGGCACCTGAAGGAGAAGGTCGAGGCGTACATCGGCAAGGAATATCCCGATTTCAACGCCCGATTCGTGGAGCAGAAGGTTCAGGACGGAACGGCCGGCGCCGTACAGCTCGCGCGGCCCTACGCCGAAGGGGACGACCTCCTCATCATCTTCGTCGATACGCTCTTCGATGCGGACCTCTCCATCGTGAAGACGCTCAGGGCGGAAGAGGCCGGCGTAATCTGGGCCAAGGAGGTCGAGGACTACCAACGGTTCGGGGTGATCGTCACCGACGATCACGGCTACATGGAGAAGATCGTGGAGAAGCCGAGCGAGCCGATTTCCCGGCTCGCGAATATCGGCCTCTACTTCATCCGCGACTCCAAGCTCCTCTTCGAGGGGATCGAGCACACCCTCAACGAGCCGCCGGGGCCCTCGGGTGAGTTCTACCTCACCGATGCCTTCCAGTACATGGTCGACAAGGGGGCCCGCATCCGCACGGTCGGCATCGAGGGGTGGTACGACGCCGGCAAGCCGGAGACGTTGCTGGAGACCAATCGCCATGTCGTCTCCACCAGCCGGGCGAAGACGCCGCCGGCCCGCGAGGGCGTCACGATCCACGAGCCGGTTCACGTGGCGGACGGGGTGGAGCTGGAGGATTCCGAGATCGGCCCCAACGTAACCGTGTCCGCCGGCTCGAGGATCCGCGGCTCCATCCTGACGGACTGCATCGTGGGCGAGGAGGCCACCATCGAGGATTGTCGGCTGGAGCGCTCGCTGGTCGGCAATCACGCCACGGTCCGGGGAGTCCGTGGAGAGGTCGATGCGGGAGATCACACGAGGGTGGTCTGCGAGGGGTGACGCCGCCGCCCGGGCCGGCCTGAGCCGGTCCGGGCCCTCCACCTTCCCGGTCGCTCCCATCCGAACCCTCCTCTGCCCACCCCATGGAATTCCTCGGCCTGACCCCCTGGGAGTGGATCCTCCCCATCATGATCGGGGTGGTGGCCGGTCTGGCCACCAATGCCGTGGCCATCTGGATGCTCTTCCATCCGTATGAGGCCGTGCACCTGGGCCCGCTCCGCATCCTGCCGAAGGGGGCCATCCCCAAGGAGATCGACCGCGTGGCCCGCAGGATCGGCGAGACGGTCGGCACTCAGCTCCTCACGCCGGACGACATCACCCGCACCGTCTCCTCGCCTGCGTTCCGCGACCGGTTCGACGCCACCCTCCGCGACGCCCTCCAGGGACTGCTCGACCGGGAGCTCGGCTCCCTGCGCGAGGTAATGTCCGAGGACCAGGCTGCGGGGATCGAGGAGGTTCTGGTCGTGATCTCGGGAAAGCTTCGGGAGGGCATCGCCCTCTATCTGGCCTCGGAGGAGCTGGAGGGGCGCGTCCGGGGAATGAGCGAGGCGCTGATCACCGACTTCCGCGACCGACCCCTCTCCACCGTCATCACCGACGAGATGCAGGAGGATGTGGTGGAGGGGGCGCGGGAGCTGTGGGCCGGGGTCCGGGAGAGCCCGGAGCTACGCCGCTCGATCGACGACGCGCTCCGCGGCCCGCTGGAGCGCCTGCTCGTCTCGGAGAAGCCGCTGCGGAACTACGTGCCAGCGCGCGCCGTGAATCTGGGGGAAGCGTTCGTCTCCCGGTATCTGCCCATCCTCCTCGAGCGGCTCGGCGAGATGCTCGGCGAGGAAGAGACCCGGGAGAAGATCCAGGGCACGCTCCGCCGCATGGTGGACCGTCTGCTCGAGGAGCAGCAGGCGTGGAAGCGGCTGGTGGGACGTCTCGTGGTCACGGAGCGCACGCTCGCGCAGACGGTGCGTGCCATCGAGGAGGGAGGCGTGGACGAGATCGCTGCCCTGCTGCGGGAGCCGGAGGTCCAGCACCGGATTGCCGCATCGATCAACGAGGGGGTGGAGGAGCTGCTCGCCCGCCCGGTCCGGGAGCTGATCGGTGAGGTGTCTCCCGAGCGGTCCGCCCGGATCCGGGGAATGGTGGTCGACCGCATCCTCTACATGATCCGGCACCCGAACGCCGAGGAGATCCTGGTCGGTCGGCTCGAAGGACTGGTCCGGCACGGGCGGGAGAAGACGCTCGGGGGGCTCGTCGATCTCCTGGGGACGGAGCGCGCGCACGAGCTGAGCGATCGGCTCGCGGACTGGCTTCTCTCCGCCCTGCGGGGGCCGCGCGCCAGCCGCTTCCTGGATCAGGTCGTCGAGCGCCGCACCTCGTATCTCCTGACCGTGCCGATCGGGCGGGTCGGCCAGTACCTTCCGCCGGATGCGGCGCGCCGGGCGGAGGGGCTGCTCTTCGACCCGCTCTGGGACTTCATCCAGAGCCGGGTTCCGGCCGCGGTGGCCGAGCTGCCGGTCGCCGCCATGGTGGAGGAGAAGATCAAGGCATTCCCCATTTCCCAGGTGGAGGAGCTCATCTGGCGGGTGAGCCGCAACGAGCTCGTCCTCATCGTCTATCTCGGCGGCTTCCTCGGGGCGCTGATCGGCAGCGCCATGCTCTTCACCCTGAGCCCGCCGGCCGGGGCGGTGGCAGTGGGCTTCTTCCTGCTGGTCTCCTTCGTCTTCGTGAACGTGAAGGGGCGAGAGGCGCCGCCTCATGCAGGGTGACGGGGGGCTCTGGCCGCCGGGGCCGCGGCACCCCCGCCTCCGTTCCGGCGAGGTGCATCTCTGGTACGGACGGCTTGACGACCCGGGGACGGGGCGGGATGACCCGGACGCTTCACTCTCGACGGACGAGATCGAGCGGGCCGCGGCCTTCGGGGACCCGGAGCTACGCCGTCGCTTCCGGATCGGTCGGCAACGGCTTCGTGCGCTCCTCGGCGTTTATCTCGGCCGGCCCGCCGGAGAGCTCCGCTTCGAGTACGGGGAGACGGGGAAGCCGTGGCTCCGCGATCCCCTCTCTGATCTCCGCTTCAACCTTTCCCACTCCTCGGAGCATCTGCTGATCGGCGTGGCGTCCGGTCTGGAGCTGGGGGTCGACGTCGAGGAGATCCGCCCGATCCGGCGGCGGGAGGCGATTGCCCGGCGGGTGCTGAGCGCGGAGGAGCGTATGGCCATCTCCCGGTATGTGGGTGCAGATCGGGAGGTCGCGTTCCTTCTTCGCTGGACGGGGAAGGAGGCGCTCGTCAAGGCGCGCGGGGGTGGTGTCGCCACGCTTCTCGGCAGCGTGGAGGGCGGTGCGTCCGCGGGCCCGCTCGACCTTTCCCCGGCGCTCGACGCCGTCGATCGCGCGGGGGAGGGGAACCGCTGCGGCTCCCTGGCTCCTTCGCCCGGATGCGTGGGGGCCGTGGCGGTTTGCACCGACGAGCCGCTCCTGGCCAGGCGCTGGCGCCTCGATCCGCATCTCCCCCTCTCTCCTTGACCGGCTCCGGTCGGGCTACGACCTTCGCCGCACCGCCGCGCCTCCCCGAGGGGCAGCCGCGGCTCTCGGCGGCCCGGCCGGCGAGGGAAGGGCCGAGACCACGCCTCCCGATTCGAGGGCACGATTGAGCGCAGAGAAGCGGCCGGCTGACCCCCCAGCGGAGGAGAGGGTCGAACCGGTACCCGAGCGAGCCGTCCGGAAGTCGGGGCGGGGATGGTACATCCGCATGGGTGTGGGCCTCGCCGCGCTGGTCCTCCTCTTCCTCCTCGTCGATCTTTCCGAGCTGACGCTGACGCTGGACCGAGGTGCGGCCGCGGGCGTAGCCGCCTGTCTGCTCCTGCTCGGAGTCGGCCTCACCCTGAGCGCGCTGCGCTGGCGTCTCGTCCTCGGGCTGGGGGCGCCTTTCGGCTTTCTCTGGAAGCTCTACCTGATCGGCTGGTTCTGCAGCATGTTCCTCCCCACTTCGGTGGGAGGAGATGCGGTGCGAGCGGTGGGCATCGCTCGGTCCGGGCTCGGGTGGGGCACGGGCTTCGCCAGCATCGTGGTGGAGCGATTTCTCGGCGTGGCGGCCCTCTTCTTCGTGCTCGGGATCGGCCTGGTGGTTGCGCCGGCGGTGTTCGGGGACGTCCTCGCCGCGGTGACCTGGAGCCCCCGATGGTGGTGGGCGGTCGCAGGCCTTTTCGTGCTCGCGGTGGCGTCGATCGTGGCGATCCGAGCTGCCCGGCGGTCGGATCCCCTCCGGCGGATGGCCAGGGAGGTTCGACAGCTGCTCGGCCGCTGCCGCGACGAGCCGCGCCGCATGGGGGCCGCACTGCTCGTCTCCTTCGGCGTGCAGAGCGTCTACGTGGCCGCCTGGGCGCTGCTCGCGAGCGGGCTGGGCCTGGACGTCCCGTTCGGTGCCTTCCTTCTCTTCGTGCCCGTGGTGAGCCTGGCCGGCATGCTCCCGGTAACGGTGGGCGGGCTCGGCGTCCGCGAGGGGGCATGGGTGGCGCTACTCTACCCCTTCGGCATCTCCGCGGCCGACGCGGTCGGCTTCAGCCTCCTCTTCTACCTCTGCGGGGTGGGCATCGGGGTGGTTGGAGCCGTCCTCTTCATGACCTCGGGACTCAGCGACCCGGAGGTGGGACGGTCGGTGGAGGCGTCGTGAGGCGGCCCGCAACGGCCTCCAACGGAGGGCAGGGGATTTGCAGCAAGTCCAACCAGGCGGCGCCCGCCGGAAGGCGCCTCATGTTTCCCTGCAACACCCCATGAAATGATCTCGAAACAGGATCTCGAGCGGCTTCTCGAACGTCCCTCGAACGGGAAGCAGATCGTCTCGCTCTTCCTCGACATGTCGGTCAACTCCAACAACAAGCGAACCCACAACATCTTCCTCAACCAGCGGCGTGCCCAGTTCGACGAGCTCGACAGCGATCGGCAGAACCACCACCGCGAGGCAATCGGTGAGGTGTTCGCGCGCGTGGGTGACTGGCTCGATGACGGGTTCGACGAGGAGAACCGCGGCGTCGTCATCTACACCGAGGTGGGCGGACCGTGGTTCGAGGCGCTTCAGTTTCCGGTTCCGGTGAGGAACCAGTTCGTGATGAGCCCGCGCCCGGTGGTGGGGCCGCTCGCCCAGGTGCTGGAGAGCTACGACCATCACGGCGTGGTGCTGCTCGACCGGGAGCACGTGCGCATCCTCAGCGTATACCTGGGGACTCTCCTGGACGAGTTCGAGGTCCACAAGGAGCCGCTGCCGACCTCGCGGGACGTGCAGCCGGGTGGCTTCTCGCAGCAGCGCTTCCAGCGGAGGAAGCGCGAGGAGATCCGCCACTTCTTCAAGGAGTTCGCCGACGAGGTGGCCGGCTTCGTCCGGAGGGACCGGCCGGACGACCTGGTGATCCTCGGCACCGAGCAGAACGTGGCCAAGTTCATGGAGTTCCTGCCGGAAGAGATCAGGAAGAAGGTGATCCACACCGGGGCAATGGAGGTCGACGAGACCACCTCAGAGGTCCTCGGGAAGCTGCGGCCGCACCTGGATGCACATCGGGAGATGGAGGCCCAGGCCGCTCTGCAGCAGCTTCGGGAGCGGCTGGACCAGGATTATCTCGCGACGGCGGGGTACCAGAGCACGCTCACCGCTCTCCAGGAGGGGAAGGTCGACACGCTCGTCATGGAGCGCGATCATACCCGAGACGGCGTCCGCTGTAAGTCCTGCGGCTTCGTCTTCGCCCGGATGCTGAAGTCCTGCACCTTCTGCGATTCACAGGAGATGGAGGACGTGAACGCATCCGAGGAGGTCGTCCGCATGGCGGAGGGGCAGGGCGCGAACATCGAGTTCGTCGGCCCCGGGGTGATCTCAGACCTGCGTGGGGTGGGATCGATCCTGCGATTCTGACGTAATGGCCGAACCGGACCGGCAGGATTCTTCGGATGCGATCGATGCCATCATCTCCGCCTCGGCCCTCTCCGATCTGCGCGCCATCGAGGGGGTGGAGGCGGTTTCGATCGAAGAAGAGCGGGGAAAAATTCACCTGATCTGCCGGTCCGAGGGAGGCACGTCTTCCCCCATGGAGGTGCAGGCGCGCTCGATCCTCCTCGCGGACGGAATTCCCGACAGCTCGCTGCCGCAGCTCCAGGTCAGCTACCTCTTTCGACCCGAGGTGCACCGGCGGATCCGCATCGAAGGAATTTCGGTCGTCGCCATCGATGTGCGACAGTGGCGGGCGACCGTAGATCTGGAGTGGGACGGGCGGGTCGAGACCGGAGCCGCGCTCGGACCCCCATCGGAAGCCGCGAAAGTCCGTCTGGCCGCGGAGGCCACGCTCGATGGCCTGCGCCAGGTTGTGGAGGATCGTCTGCGATTCCGGCTGCTCGGCGTGAAGATCGTCAGCGCCTTCGATCACGATATGGTCGTCGCGCTCCTCCGTCCGGAGGTAGAACGGAGCTCGCGGCTCGTCGGAGTGGCGATCGCGGACGAGGGAGTCGAGATCGGAGCGGTGCGAGCGGTCCTGAACGCAACAAATCGTATCCTCGGCAACTACCTTACCGTCAGCGAATAGCGTCGAGGCCGCTAACCTCCTTCATCCGGCGGGAGAAAAGCCCACTCCCGCGTTCCGAGCACCTTCCTGGAATATCCGTTTTCCGGGTTCCCGCCTTCCCTGAGCACCGAATCAATCGTGGCGGGTCCCCGATTGTACGCCAGCAGCGCGAGGCGAATGTCGCCGTCGTACCGCTCGATCAGGTAGCGGAGGAAGCGGAAACCGAGATCGAGGTTCGTCTCCCGGTCGAAGATCGTTTCGCGAGCGATTCCGGGTGAAAGGATGCGGGCGGTGGCGGGCATGACCTGGGCGTAGCCGAGGGCGCCGACCGGGCTCACCGCCCGCTTGCGGAACCCGCTCTCCACCCGGATCACCTCGAAGGCGAGGGTGGCATCGATCCCGTGGCGCGCCGCGGAGGTCTCGATGGCTTCGGCGAGGTCGACCGGGATGCCGTAGGTCGCGGATCGCTCGCGCAGCCGCTCGAGGCGGTCGAGTCGCTCGCGTTGCGCATCCAACGCCGCCTCCCGTCGATCGATCTCGTGCTCGGCGGCCACGAGCCGGCTCCGGATGTCCTGCTGCTGCGCCCGCGCCGTCTCGATCTCCGATGCGGCCATGCGCATACCGAAGACCGTTCCCGCCAGCAGAACGACCGCCGCAACCGCCACCGCCATCACGGCGGGGGAAAGGGAAAGCGGCTCCGTCGTGACGGATTTGCGCTTCTCGATTTCCGCCTGGAGACGGTATAACCGCTGATCCATGGGACGCCGCTCGGTTCAAGACGCCCGGCGGCCTCGCAAGCTAGGGGCCGGCGTCGCCGGGATCGTCCTCCGCCACCTGCCAGTCGCCGCTCGCTCCTCCGCTCTTGCGGAGGAGCCTGACTCGCTCGATCACCATGCCCCGGTCCAGCGACTTACACATATCATAGACGGTGAGGAGCGCAACCGAGACGGCGGTGAGCGCCTCCATCTCCACGCCGGTGCGGGCCTCCACGCGAGCCTCGGCGCGTGCGTGGATGCCGGGGAGCTCGGGCAGGGCGGAGAGCTCGAGCCTGACCCCGGAGATCGGCAGGGGGTGGCAGAGGGGGATGAGCTCCCCCGTCCGCTTCGCCGCCATGATCCCGGCGATGCGGGCGATCTGCAGCACATCACCCTTGGGGGTACGCGCCTCGGAGATGGCGGCGAGGGTTTCCGCCGACATGCGGATAACCCCCTCGGCGGTGGCGCGGCGCGCGGTCACATCCTTTTCCCCCACGTCGACCATGCGGGGCGCGCCGCTCTCATCCAGGTGGGTGAGCTTCCCGCGCTCTCCGCTCATCCGACCAGGTCCCGGTGGATGCCGGCCAGCAGGTCGGCGAGGAGAAGCTGCGGATTTACGTTTCCTGTGGCCAGGTCGCGGGTATGATCCACCCGCTCGAGCGACCGGGAGACGGCTGCGGGCGCGGGCTGGACGGAAGCCCGCTGGGCCACGGAGATCGCTGCCTCGTCCGCCGGCGAATCCGTTCCTCCGCCGGCGTTCCGCAGGAGACCCCGCAGCCCGGCGGCCAGGGCGTCGAGCGTATCGCCGAAGTCGCTTCCCCGGGCTCCGAAGGAGGACTGCGCATGCGCCAGCTCGAGCCGCTTCGTGGCGGCGGAGTCGAGGACCGCCGATAGGAGCGCTCGTACTTCGTCGGCCACCGCGGAGATCGGATCTCCGTCTCCACCCCCCGGACGGAGCCGGATCGCGCGCGAGACGGAGCCCTCGGCGAGCCGGGCGGCGGAGCGCGCCTCGTCGGCCGAAAGCGAGGCCACCTCCTCGAGGAAGTCGGCAATCGCCCCGTCAGCCAGCGGCCGGAGGCGGACCGGCAGGACGCGCGAGCGGATCGTCGGGAGGAGCGAGCCCGGCCGAGATGAGGTGAGGATGAGCGTCGTTCCCGCCGGCGGCTCCTCGAGGAGCTTGAGGAAGGCGTTGGCGGCCTCCTCGGAGCCCTCCTGTGGAACCATGCGGTCGACATCTCCCACCACGAAGACAGCGTTGCTTCCGGTGGAGGGACGCATGGCCGCGTAGCCCTGAATCGTGCGAACGCCCCCCACGAAATAGGCGGGCGGGCGGTCGTACTCCGGGCGGTGTAGCGGGTTCTCCCGGCGCAGGGCCAGCTCCTCCGCACGATGGTCCTCCAGCGCCTCCCGGAGCTTTTCCGGGGAGGAGGCCTTCGGACGGGGGAGGGGGAAGAACCAGTGGACGTCCGGATGCTCGAGGCGGAGCACGGAGGTACAGGAGCGGCAGACACCGCACGGGCCTTCCTCCGACCCATCCCCGCAGAGGAGGAGCTGGGCGAGCCAGAGCCCCAGCCGCTCCTTCCCGATGCCCGATGGACCGTGCAGCAGGAGCGACTGCGGAAGCCGATTCCGGCGGCGCGCGGAGATCAGCGACCGGCGAACGTCCTCGTGCCCGTAGAGGGGGGGGAGCGGCATCGGATTCGTGGTCGGCGTCAGCGCCCGCGCGAGCGAAGCCAGCCGAGCGGATCCACGGCCTCGCCCCCCGGCGCGCGGATCTGGAACTCCATGTAGGGCGCCTCCTGCGGGCCACGGCCACCCACCCCGCCGAGCGCCTGCCCCTTCGTCACGGAGGCCCCCTCCCGGACCCGAACGTCGTCGAGGTACAGGTAGAGGGAGTAGTATCCGCCCCCGTGGCTGAGAAAGACGCTCGGCCCGTACCCCTCGAAGGCGCCGGCGTGGACCACCGTGCCTGCCTCCACCGAGCGCACCGGCGTCCCGCGGTCCGCGCCGATCCCGATGCCGTTCCGACGCACGACGGTTCCGCCGGGCTGATTCTCACGTCCGAAGCCGTACATCACCCGCCCCTGGACGGGCCAGTCGAGCGAGCCCATGTCCGCGGTGGTGACGGTGGGCTCGGCCGGATCCGCAGGGGTGGCCGGGCGCCCGGCGCGTCTCCGCTCCTCGGCGGCCCGCTCCGCCTCCCGCCGCCGCCGCTCGAGCGCCTCGATGAGAGACGCCACGCTCCGCTCGTCCTCCTCGAGCTGGCGCGCCCGCTGCGCCGCGGTCTGCTCGCGGCTTCGCAGCGTGCCGAGGGTGCGCTGCCTTTCCCGCTCGACCGTCTCCAGGTCCTGGTGCTCCCGCTGTCGCTCGGCTCGCAGCTCCTCCACCTGCTGACGCTGGCGGCGCAACAGCCGCTCGCGGCTCGCGAGCTCGGTCTCCATCTCCCGGACCTGGTTCACGATGTTCCGGTCGCGCTGAGCCATCAGGAAGAGGTACTTGTACCGGTTGATGAGATCGCTGAAGCTCTCCGCCGAGAGGAGGACCTGGACCTCGTGGAGCGGACCACGCTTGTAGATGTCGCGGAGTCGCCAGTTGAGCGTCGCCCGCATCTCGAGGACCCGGTCGCGCGTGTCAAGCAGCTCGCGGGTGGTCGATTCGATGTCACCCTGCACCTGCTCCATCTGGAACTCCATCTCCTCCAGGAGCTCTCCCGAGGTGGAGATCTGCGCCTCCAGATTCTGGAGCTCGCTCGATACGTCGGTTACCCGGGAGCGGAGACCGCTCATCTCCTCGCGCAGACGTGCTCGCTCCTGTCGGATCTGCTCAAGCCGCTGCTGGCTCTCGGAGATCTCCCTGGCGCTGGGTGCCTGCTGGGCCTCCAGGGAGGGGGAGATGACGACCAGGCCGATGCCCACGGCGAGGGCGGCGAGCCCGCGGAGTCGAAGGAGGAAGGGCACCGGGCCGAGCACCTACACCGCCCTCAGGTGGCGGCGCACGGCGAGGGCGCTCGCCGCAAATCCCAATGCCGTGCCGGCCAGCACGCCGAGCAGGACCCATTCGACCGGGATCCACGCAACCTCGATGAGGGCCACGGAGACGATCCGATAGGCGAGGAAGGTGAGCCCCACGGCCACGGCGCCGCCGAGGATGCCGGTGATCAGCCCCTCGAGCAGAAAGGGAAGACGGATGAAGCCGTCGGTCGCGCCCACCAGCCGCATGATGGAGATCTCGTCGCGCCGGGCGAAGACGGCCACCCGGACCGCCGAGCCGATGATGATGGCCGCGACTGCCGCGAATGCGCCACCGATCACGAGGGCGACCCCCCCGGCGATCCGACGGAGCACGAAAATCCGCTCCAGCCATTCCTGTCCGAAGCGCACGTCCTCCACGAACGGGTAAGCGGCGAGCGTCGCGGCGAGCGCCTCGACGGTGGTCGGGTCCCGCGAGCCCGGCCGGAGCCGGACCTCGATCGACGCTGGAAGGGGGTTCGCCTCCATGTCGAGGAAGAGGTCGCGGAACTCGGAGAGCTCCCGCATGGCGGTGGCCAGCGCCTCGGTCTTGGAGACGTACCGCAGCTCCGACACCTCGGGCATGGCGGCGATCTCCTCGCGCGCGATCCCGACCTGCGCCTCCGAGGCACTGTCGCGCAGGTAGGCGACGACCTCGACGCGCTCCTCCACGCCCGTGATGGCGAGGTGGATGTTGTACGCCGTCAGCCCGAAGAGCCCGACCACGAGGAGGCTGAAGGCGATGGCCACCACCGAGAGGGCGGTGAGGAGCGGGGCGCGACGGAAGGCGCTGAACGCTTCGCGAAGTGCGTAGGGCATGCTCAGGCGCTCCCCGAGGTGCGGGGCTCCGCGGCGGAATCGAAGACCACCGCGCCCTGGTTCAGCTCGATGACCCGGTACTTCGGATGCCGGCGGACGAGGTCGAGATCGTGGGTGGCCATCACCACCGAGGTGCCCATGGCGTTGATGTCCTGGAAGAGCTTGAAGATGCCTTCGCCCGCCCATCCGTCGAGGTTGCCCGTCGGCTCGTCCGCGAGCAGGACGAGCGGGTCGTTCGCCAGCGCTCTGGCTACGGCGACGCGCTGGCGCTCCCCGCCGGAGAGCTCCTCGGGGTAGGCGCGCGCCTTGTGGGCCAGCCCCACCTGCGCCATCAGTCGCCCCACCCGCGGGGAGATCGACTGTCGCTTGGCGCCGGTGACCTCGAGCGCGAATGCCACGTTCTCGTCGGCGGTCCGGTCGCGCAGGAGCCGATACTCCTGGAAGACGACGCCCAGTCGCCGACGGAGCTGCGGGATGTCACGCGGGCGCATGAGGCGCGAGGAAAATCCCGAGACGCGAACCTCGCCCTCGGTCGGCGACTCGGCCATCTGCACGAGGCGGAGGATGGTCGACTTGCCGGCGCCGGAATGACCGGTGAGGAAGACGAACTCCCCCTTCCGGACATGAAAGGAGACGCGATCGAGGGCCGCGCCGGAGCGAGGGTACGACTTCGTGACGTTGGTGAACTTGATCACTTCGGCAGGACCCGGGAGGGTGGGGGGTGAAAGCTGTTGCCCCGCCAGAAATTACGGCGCCGGGGGCGGGGTGTCAAAGCCGCGGGTCAGCCGGGCCGCCAGCCGGATGGCCTCCACCATCGAGCCGGGGTCCGCCCGGTCCTGTCCGGCGATGTCGAGGGCGGTCCCGTGGTCCGGCGAGGTGCGGGGGAAGGGGAGCCCCAGCGTGACGTTCACGCCCCCCCCGAAGCTGACGGTCTTGAAGGCCGCCATGCCCACATCGTGATAGGGGGACACCACCGCGTCGAACTCGCCGCGAACCGCGCGCAGGAAGACCGTGTCCGCCGGGATCGGTCCGGAGATATCGATCCCCTTTCCCCGGCAGGTAGAGACGACCGGTTCGAGCACCTCGGCCTCCTCGTCACCGAAGAGGCCTCCGTCCGAGGCGTGTGGATTGAGCGCGCAGAGGGCGATGCGGGGGGAGGGGATCCCCCAGTCGTCGTGAAGGCTCGCCTCCAGCAGCACGACCTGGCGGACGAGGCCGCCATAGGTCAGCGACTGTGGGACCTCCCGCAGCGGAATATGCGTGGTGGCGAGGAGGACGCGGAGCGGGCCGCCGAGGGCCGTCCGCTCGCTGTTCATAAGCATCCCGACCGTCTCGCTCTCGGTGAGGGTCGCGAGCATCTCGGTGTGGCCCGGATGCGTCCATCCCGCCTTCCGGGCGGCGGCCTTGTCGATGGGTGCGGTGACCAGAGCGTCCGCTCCGCCATCCCGGATCATCCGGACCGCGGCGCCGATGGCGCTCCCGGCGGCGCGGCCGGCATCGTCGTCCGTCCCCCCCGTCCACTGCCCGACCGAGGAGCTGTCCGCGTGCAAGCCTTCGAACGAGTCCGGCGCGGATCCAACCAGGACGATGTCGGCTGCGAAGTCTTCGCCGAGAGTCTCGAGCGCCTTCCGGGTAACCTCCCCGCCGATCCCGCGCGGATCGCCGAGGGTGACGACGATCCGCGGCCGACGCGCGCCGGAGGCGTTCATCCCGTAGCGGTCCTGCCCGTCAGAGATAGACCTGGACGTGCGTGGTGCGGCGAAGCTCCTCGACGAGGTTCTCGACCATCTTCTGCTCCTCGAGCGCGTTGCGGACCTGATCCCGGACATCGTCCAGCGTGGCCTGACCCGGCTCGACACGCTCGGTGATGCGGGCCACCACGAACGAGGGACCGAGGGCGCCCTCGTCGGTCTCGAACGGGCCGACGACGTCACCTTCGGAGGCGTTCTCGAAGGCGTTCCGGTACTCGGACGGAAGACGGTCCAGCGGCTGGTCCTCCACGGACCTGCGCTCGTTCGGCGTCCCGTGCTGGCGTGCGAGCTCGAGGAGCGATGCACCTCCGCGGGTGGCCTCCGCCACCGACTCGGCGGTCTCTCGCGCCCGCTCCCGGTCCGCATCCGTGCGCTCGGCCCGGATCAGGATGTGGCGAGCGTGCCGCTCCGCCCCCCGAGAGCGCTCGAGCTTGATGATGTGAACGCCGAAATCCGTGTCGACGAGCCCGCTGACCTGCCCTGGTCGGAGGTTGAAGACGACTTCCTCGAAGGGGCGGACCATCGCCCCCCGGCGGAACCATCCGAGATCCCCGCCGCGCTCCGCGGATCCGGTGTCGTCTGAGAAGCGGCGAGCGAGGTCCTCGAACTCCTCCCCGCCCTGGATCCGCTCCATGATCTCTGCGGCGCGCTCCCGGGCCTCGGCGCGAGCCTCCTCGGAGATCTGCGGCTGGATGACCGCCTGGCGGAAGGAGATCCGGGCGGGAAGCTCGCCGAAGGCCTCCCGGTTCTCCCGGAAGAAGGCCTGCATCTCCTCTTCGGTGACGCGTGGCCGCCGCGCCTGCTGGAGGCGCCCGCCGACGAACTCGCGCTGCAACAGCTGTCCGCGGTAGCGCTCGGTGAGCGTTTCCCGGTACTCCTCCATCGTGAGACCGGACTCGGCGAGCGCACGCTCCAGTGCCACCTCGGAGCCGAAACGCTGGCGCACCTCGTCGAGGTCGCGCTCGACCATCTGACGGACCTGCGGCTCGTCGATCTCCACCCCCGCCTCGCGGGCGGCGACCATGACGAGCATGTCATCGACCCGGGATGCCACGATTTGCCGTGCCACCTGCTCGAGCTCGCGCTCCGTGGTCGGCATCTGGAATCCCTGCGCCTGCATGGCGTCGAGCTCCGCGTAGACGTCGGAGAGGAGGAGAGTCGTGTCTCCCACCACGGCGACGACGCGATCCACGAGCTGCTCGCCCGCGGGGGCGGCCGGCGCCGGAAGCTCCTGTGCCAGGGTGGGGCCCGTGCTCAGGAAGAAGAGGCTCGCGCCGATGATGAAGGTCCGGATCATGAGAACGGTGCCGATATCGAGGAAGCGGTGCCGGAAACTGTCCGGCATCCGAGCAGGATCAGGGTGCTCCGCGGGGCGCGCGTCTACACGCATTCCCGCATCGAAGCAGTAGTACGTGGGATCGGGTGCACTGTTCCGACCGGAGTCACCGGGCGCCGAGCTCATCCGGTCCGGTCCTCTCCCGGACGCGGAGCTCCTCCACGCGCCGGGCGGTGCGATCGAAGGCACCCTCGTTGATCCGCGCGCCGTACACGTCCCTCAGCTGATGGCTGAGCCGGCCCAGGGGGATGGGGGATCGGCGTCCCTCCACGACGTCCTGCAGGATCCCGTACGCCGGCCCGGCGGGCGACTCGGTCGCCTCTCGGCCGTTGTCGAGACCGGCCATCCTGACGACCTCCCGGATGGCTGAGCGAGCCTCGCTCCGCATACGCTCGACCTCCTCTTCCGGCACCTCGAGCTCGAGGAGACGAGCCTCCCGTCGCAGAAGCTCGTACTGGGCCTCCTGGCGGATCCGCTCCTCGATCTGCGCCTCCGTGGCACCCGCCATCTGCTCCAGCGCCTGCGGCGGCTGCAGCCGGAGCGAGCGGGCCATGTCCGCGGCGGTCAGGGTGCCGCCCTCGTACGTCGCCAGTACCCGCTCCCCCGTCCGGCCCGGGGTGCGCAGGTCGCCCCGGCGAGCCATCTGCCGCACCACCGCCGGCGCACCCGGAAGGACGTCGATGTCCGCGGCCCGGGTGAGCGAGTCGAGGTAGGCGAGCTCGGCATCGCGCTCCCGCTGCTCCAGGAGCTGCGCCCGGAAATCCTCCCTCTGGATGCCGAGCTCCGTCTCGCGCCGGTCGGTCACCATGATGAGGTGGTATCCGAAGGGCGTCTCCACGACGTCGCTCACCTCACCCGGCTCGAGGTCGAAGGCGGCGTCCTCGAACGGCTCGACCATCCGTCCCCTTCCGAAGTACCCCAGATCTCCACCTCGCTGGGCGCTCCCGGGATCCTCGGAGTACTCCTCCGCCAGCTCCGCGAAGTCCTCGCCCGCCATCGCACGCTCGCGGAGCTCCTGCGCCTGGGCGACGAGGCTGTCGCGCTGGCGTGCCGTCGGCTCCGCAGGAATCCGCAGCAGGATGTGCCGCGCCTCGACCTCGACACCGGGCCCCTCTCTCCGCCACGCCTCCTCCAGCTCCTCGTCCGAGATGTCGGGATCCAGCTGGATGACGGCCTCGCGAAGGCGCCAGACGAGCGCCTGATCGCGCTCGGGCTGGATGAAGCGGTCGATGTCGAGCGCTTCCAGCGAGGGATCGTCCTCCAGGGCGGCCGCGAGGAGCGAGTAGTCTACCCAGAGGTCGGCCACAGCCCGGATCACCCGGGGCTCGGCCGAGATCTGGGCGTAGGGGGCAAGGAGCTCTGCCGCGGCATCGATGGTCAGCGTATATCCACCCGCCCGCGCCAGGACGTCGGTGTGGGCGGTCATCGCCTCGTGGAACCCCTCGCAGGCGGTCGCCGTGGTGAGGGCGACGAGGGCGGGGAAAACGGCCTTACGGATCGACTGGGTCTTCATGAATCGTGTCGGTTGTCAAAGTCTCAGGCGGCTTTGGACAGGTGGGAGGCCAGGGTATCCAGCGCCCGGACCAGGGTGTGGACCATCGGCTCGGTGCCTGCGCGGCGCAGCTCGAGCGAAAGGGGATTGGTTCGGCGAACGAGCACCTCCAGCTGTGCCTCCCCGAGCGAACGCTGGAGGTCGGCCATGCGCGGGACCACGTTCGGGTGGAAGGTGAGGCGGGTCTCCCACCCCCCCACCAGGAGGCGCTCGATGCCGAGGTCGCTCCCCAGGAGGCGAAGCGCCGTCGTGTCCAGCAGCGTGCGCACCTCCGGCGGGAGCGGGCCGAAGCGGTCCCGCAGCTCCTCGCGCAGCCCCTCCAGCTCAGCGCGGCTCTCCAGCCGCGAGAGGCGCCGGTAGAAGTGGAGCTTCTGCGCCTCGTCCGCCACATACTCCTCGGGGATGAGTGCCGTTCCCTCCACCGAAACCTCGGTCTCGGGACGCTCGATTTCCCCTTCACCCGCCCTGATCCGGCGGACCGTCTCCTCGAGGAGGCGCGTGTAGGTGTCGAAGCCCACCGCGTGCACGAACCCCGACTGGGCGGATCCGAGGATGTTGCCACCGCCGCGGAGCTCGAGGTCCTTGAGGGCAATCCTGTGCCCGCTCCCGAGCTCGGTGTAGTGCTCGAGGATCCGCAGACGCTTCTCTGCGTCCTCCGGGATGTCGTCGGGGACCAGGAGATAGCAGTACGCGCGGTGGTGCGAGCGCCCCACGCGCCCGCGGATCTGGTACAGCTGGGCCAGACCGAAATGGTCGGCCCGGTTCACGATCAGCGTGTTTGCCCGCGGCACGTCGAGACCGTTCTCGATGATCGAGGTGGCGAGCAGGATATCCAGCTCACCCTCCATGAAGGCGCGCATCACCTTCTCCAGCTCCCTCTCGGGCATCTGCCCGTGCGCGATGCCGATGCGCGCGTCCGGAACCACATCACCCACCCGCCGTGCCACCGTGCTGATGGTCTCGATCCGGTTGTGGACGAAGAAAACCTGCCCGCCCCGGTCGAGCTCGCGGCGGATGGCGTCCTCGATGATGGCGTCCGACCAGGGGAGGACGTGGGTGATGATGGGCTGCCGGTCCCGCGGCGCAGTCTCGATGAGTGTCATGTCCCGCAGCCCGAAGAGGGAGAACTGCAGCGTTCGGGGGATGGGGGTCGCGGTGAGCGTAAGGACGTCGACCGTGGCCCGGAGCTGCTTCAGCCGCTCCTTGTGCCGCACGCCAAAGCGCTGCTCCTCGTCGACGATGATGAGGCCGAGGTCGCGGAAGCGAACGTCCTTGGAAAGGAGGCGATGGGTGCCCACGACGATGTCCACCTCCCCTGCTGCGAGCCGGCCGAGAACCTCGCGCTGCTCCTTGGCGGTGCGGAAGCGGGAGATGGCTTCGATGCGCACCGGAAAGTCTGCCAGCCGCTGTGAGAAGGTGAGGAGATGCTGCTCGGAGAGGATGGTGGTGGGGACCAGGACCGCGACCTGCTTCCCGTCCTGCACCGCCTTGAATGCCGCGCGGATGGCGACCTCGGTCTTGCCGAACCCCACGTCCCCGCAGACCAGCCGGTCCATGGGACGCTCCGACTCCATGTCCGCCTTGACGTCCTCGGTCGCCTGGCGCTGGTCCGGAGTGTCCTCGAAGAGGAATGAGGACTCCATTTCCCGCTGCCAGCGGGTGTCCTTGCCGAAGGCGTATCCGCGGGCCGCCTCGCGGGCGGCGTAGAGCTCGAGGAGCTCCGCGGTCATCTCCTCGATTGCCTGCTCGGTCTTGCGACGGGTGCGCGTCCACTGCTTCCCGCCGATGCGGTGGACCTTCGGCGGTGTCCGGCCCTCGGAGTCGTCCACCCATCGCTCGATGAGGTCGACGCGGTGGACCGGCACACGGAGCACCTCGCCGTTCGCGTACTCGATGACCAGCGTCTCGAACTCCTCCGTGCCCAGGCGGACGCGCTCCATCTCCCGGAAGCGGCCGATCCCGTGGTCCATATGGACCACGTACTCCCCGGGCTTGAGCGCAGAGATGCTCTCCAGCGCGGCGCCGCCCCGGAAACGCCGCCGCCGGCGGATCCGCCGTGTGCGCCGGAAGATCTCGTGGTCGGTGAGGACTCGGAGCGGCGGCTCCGCTTGCGGCAGCCGGAAGCCCCCGGATAGGGCGCCGATGGCCAGCGTGACCTTCCCGGCAATGCGCATGTCCGCGAGCAGCTCGTCGAGCCGCTCGAGCTGCCCCTGGTTGTCGCAGAGGACGGTGGTCGCTTCTCCGGGAAGCGGGGGCTCGCGGAGGAGGGTGCCCAGCCGGGCGAGGTCCCGGTCGATCGGCTCGGGCGGCTCGAAGCCGGTCCGGACGACACCGTAATCTCCGGACTCGACCTCCTCCTCGTCGCGGTGCAGGACGAGGCGCGAGCAGGCATGCAGGCGGTCGAGAACCGCCTCCGGGGGAAGGAAGAGACGCTCCGGGGCCTCCGGTTGGCGGCCCCGCTCCTTCTCGGCGCGATGCAGCCGCTCGATCTCCTTCCACCCGTGGGTGAGCGCCTCGCCCACCTCCGTGTCGGGAAGCTGGATCACGACGGTGTCGGGCGGGAGCAGGTCCAGGATCGAGCGACGCTCCCTCAGCTCCTCCGGACGGGGTCCGTTGGAGCGGGCCGAACCCCGGAAGTCCACGGGGAGGAGGACGAGCTCGTCGACGCTCTCGGTGGAGCGCTGGGAGAGGACGTCGAAGCGGCGGATCGATTCGATCTCGTCTCCCCAGAACTCGAGGCGGGCGGGCTCGGCGGAGCCGACGCCGAAAACGTCCATGATTCCCCCGCGGAGCGCGAACTGCCCTACCTCCTCGACGGTGGGAACGCGCTCGAATCCCATGGACTCGAGACGCTCCGCGAGGTCGGCCGGACGCCGTTCCTCACCGGCACGGATCTCGAGCCGGAGGTCGCGCACCTCGGCCGGAACCGGGGCCAGCTCCTGCACTGCCCGCGGAGTCGTGACTAGCACCGAGGCCCGGCCCGAGAGGACGGCCTCCACCGCTTCGACGCGCCGCGCCCCGATCTCCACGTGCGGCTCGGAATCCTCGTACGGGAGGGACTCCCGCTGGGGGTAGTGGACGGCGGCCTCCTCGCCCAGCAGCACCTCGACGTCCGCGGCCGCCTGTTCCGCCGCTTCGGGATCGGCGCCGAGCAGGACCCAGATGCGCGCCGGCGCCACCTCGCGAAGACCCGCCACCAGAAGGGCGGGGGTGGCGCCGGGGAGACCCTGAACATGGGTGACGCCGCCGCGGCCGGGCAGCGCCTTCAGGACCTCCGAGAAGGCGGGGGTCGATCGTACGGCTCGAACCAGCGTAGGGTGCGACACGGCGATGGATCGGGAAGACGGGCCGCGCCCGTCGGGATAGCAAGCGGCGAAAGGTATCCGCGCCGGCGGGAACACGTCAATCGGTCATCGTGGTATACACCTGTGGCCGGCGCGGGATCTCGGTACGAGGCTCGCCGTCCTCCCCGGTGTCCGGGCGGTGTCACCGATCTTGGACGAGAGGCCCCGTTGGGTCGGCGGCCCGGTCGGTGAAGATCCGCTCTGGGGCGCGGATCAGCCGTGGGTCGGCCGGTCGTTTGCTTGGGAACGGGGCTTGCCCCCTCTCCGAGCGGATTCCCCCATTGGCAGGAAAGAAATGATCACCAGAATCGGCTCCCTCTCCATCGCGGTGGCCCTCTCCCTCCTGGCCGGATGCTCGGCATACGCCCATGGTGGGACGGGGAGCGACGGCATCCTGCACAGGACGAGCGCGCCCGGTGCCCAGCTCGCCGGGATGTACGGCGCGCCCGACCTGCGGGTCCGGCTCTGGTCCACCGGCACGGGCGACGTCTACCGTGCGGGGGACGCGATGCGCCTCCGCTTCCAGACGACCCGCGACGCATACGTCGCGGTCATTCACATTTCCCCGGACGGCGCGCTCGACTTCCTCTATCCCCACGCGGGTCTGGGGGACGGCCGGGTGCGGGCTGGCCGCAGCTACTCCCTCCCCGCGTCGAGCCATGGGGGCCTAAGCCGCATCTCCGCGCGCTCGGGGGTCGGCTATGTCTATGTGGTGGCATCTCCCACCCCCCTCGACTTCCGCTCCTTCCGCGGAGCGCGGGGCCTCGACTTCGGCCACTTCGGCCGCTATGTGCGGGGGGACCCGTTCTATGCCCTCGAGGTGATCACGGAGCAGCTCGTCCGGGACTTCTACCGGTTTGGCTACGCCACCGACCTGTTGACTTACTACGTGGGCGGCCGGCACAGCTATCCCAGCTACGCCTGTTACGATCGATTCTCGGGAATCCAGCCGGGGTACTGGTACACCCACTACCGTCCCTGCTCGTCGGTTCAGCGTCTGCTCACGGCGTATCCGGGCTACTATCACTCGCATCGCTTTCGCGGGGACCGGCGCGCCTACAGGACCGCGCTGCGCCAGGTAGATTCGCCCTTCCGCGAGCACGAGTACAAGGAGTCTCCCGCGCGCCGCACGGTGGAGCGCCTGACGCCTCCCGCCGATCGCGCTCGACCCGAGCCGGCGCGTGCGGCGCCTCTGCGCGCTGCACCGGTCCGGCCCGAGGCGCGGCCCCAGGCGGATC
>SKRI01000144.1 GCA_007118565.1 Gemmatimonadota bacterium
GCACAACCGATGAGATTTCCAGCGCTCCTTGCAGCACTTCTCCCGCTCCTCCTCGCGGCGTGCGGCCCGGTCACCTGGGGCGAGACGCCCGAGACGGAGGCTCCCCGTCCGGCGCCGACCGCCCCCGCCGACCTCACCGGCGACTGGCGCGCGGTCATCGATGTTGGGGGTGAGGAAGCCGTCCTCGACCTGCGGCTGCGCCAGGCCGGAAGTGCGATCAGCGGCAGCGGGACGAGCACCCGCGCCGGGGAGGCGGACGCCTTCAGCGTTGAGGGAACCAGGAACGGGGAAACCGTCCGGATGCGTTGGGACTATGCGCCGCACGCCTTCGTCCATGCCTTCGAGGGCGCCATGGATGGCGCGGACCGGTTCCGGGGCCGGGTCTACGTCGCCCGCACCGGAGCCACGGAAGCCACCGGCGTGGTCTTCCGCAGGCGGTAATTCGGGGGGAGGCGTCGTGTGCGGCCGCTTCACCCTGACCCCCGACTCCGGAGCCGTGGAGGCCGAGTTCGGCGTCTCCCTCCCGGACGGGTATCGGCCTCGCTTCAACATCGCCCCGAGCCAGGAGGTGCTGGCGGTGGTGCGGGACGCGGCTCGCGGTGAGGACCGCGCCGGCTGGTTGCGCTGGGGCCTGGTGCCGCACTGGGCCAAGGATCCCGCCATCGGCAACCGGATGATCAATGCCCGCGCGGAGGGTCTGGCCACGAAGCCCGCCTTCCGGTCGGCCTTCCGGGAGCGGCGCTGCCTGATCGTGGCCGACGGCTTCTACGAGTGGGCACGGGTGCCGGGGGAAAAGCGGAAGCAGCCGTACTGGATCCACCGGCACGATCACCGCCCGTTCGCCCTGGCCGGTCTCTGGGAGCGGTGGGGAAGGGGAGATGAAGAGCTGGTGAGCTGCGTTATCGTCACCACGGAGCCGACCGAAGTGGTGAGACCGATCCATGATCGCATGCCGCTGGTACTCTCGGTGGAGGACAGGGAGCGATGGCTCGATCCGGAGGCCGACGCGGGGACGCTGGCTGGCATCTCCCGCCGGGCGGACGGTGAGGCGCTCCAGGCGCGCGCTGTCTCGACGGTGGTGAACTCGCCCGCGGTGGACGGCCCTGAGTGTGTGGAGCCGCTCGACTGACGCCCCGACCGCCTCCCCTCGAGCCCCGTCGAAACGAAATCGTTCGCGAGGACGCTACTCCCGGGCGCCGCTGCTGGAGCGATCGGGTTATATTTCGGGAGTAAGCGACGTTCGTGGCTCCCCCTGTCCCCCACCCCATCTCCCGATGATCTCTCCTCCTCCCCGCGTCGAGCCGCTCGGCGGTAACCGTTACCGACTGGTCGAGAGCTACCAGTACGACTGGAGCAAGGAAGGCATCGGCTACCGCATCATCGTTCCGGCCGCATTCGAGTGCGATTTTGCGAGCGTTCCGCGCTTCCTCTGGTTGTGGATCAGCCCCTTCGACCTGGGATCGGCCGTGCTTCCGCACGACTGGATATACGCCCATGGCGGGCTCCTCCCGTACGGGTCCCATCTGCGACAGGCCGGTGAGGCGTTGTCGGATGTCGGGCGTGCCTGGCAGCGGAGCGAGGCAGACCGTCTCTTCGGACGCATGCTGCGCGAGGCTTCGGTCTCGCCGGTGAAGCGGCGGCGGGCATTCCGCGCGGTTCGGCTCCTGAAGAGGGGGTCGTGGCGGGCGCCCGTTGCGGGCGGAGCGGAGGTCGCGGCGGCCGGGGCGGCGCCGACATAGCGGAGAGGGGCCGGCGGATGATCCGCCGGCCCCTCTCCGTACCATTCTGGTGGTCGGGTGCTACCCGCGCCGCCGGTTGTTGCGACCGCGTCCGCCGGAGCGGCCGCTTCCGGAGCCGGCCGTTGAACGGCTTCCCGACCCACCCTGCTGGGCAAGGTTCCGCTCCTTCCGCTCCTTCTTGGCCTGGGCACGCTTGCGGTCCTCCGCCTTGCGGGCCCGGATCTCCGCGATGCGCTCGCCGATCGGCACCTCGAAGCGCTCCTCGGGCTTCGCCTTGTAATCGAAGTCCGGCAGGGTCACCCGCGGAATCTCCTTGCCCACCGCCTTGGTGATGGCCCGGACCTCCTTCTCCTCCTGCGGGGAGACCAGCGTGTACGCGTCGCCCGTCGCCTCGGCGCGGGCGGTCCGCCCGACGCGGTGGATGTAGTCCTCGGCCGCGGCGGGCACGTCGAAGTTCACCACGTGCTCCAGCGCCTCTACGTCGATGCCGCGTGCCACGATATCCGTGGCGACGAGCACCCGATACTTCCCGGTCTTGAATCCCTCGAGGGCCTGCGTCCGGGCAGCCTGGCTCCGGTTTCCGTGGATTCGCGCCGCCGGGATGTCGTTCTTCTCCAGGACCTCGAAGAGCCGGTTGGCCCGGTGCTTGGTTCGGCAGAAGGCGATGGCGTTGCCCACATCTCCCCGCCGGATCAGCTCCACGAAGAGCTGCGGTTTGAGCTCGTCCGGTACCGGGTAGAAGGCCTGCTCGATCCCGGTGGCGGGCGCGGACTTGCGCGCCAGGGTAATGGAGACGGGATCGCGCAGCATTTCCCCGGCGAGCTTCACGATGGGCTGGGGCATGGTGGCGCTGAAGAAGAGCGTCTGCCGGTCCTTCGGCACCTCCTTCAGGATGCGCCGGACGTCCGGAAGGAAGCCCATGTCGAGCATCCGGTCGGCTTCGTCGAGGACGAGCATCTCCACCGAGCCGAGGTCGGCGTACGGGTACTGGAGATGGTCAAGTAGGCGGCCCGGCGTCGCCGCGATCAGATCGACGCCTCGGCGGAATGCCTGCTCCTGCGGCCTCATGCCCACCCCGCCGAAGACGGCGGCGGCGCTCAGCCCGGTATGGCCGGCGAGCGCCTCGAAGTGCTCATGGATCTGCGCCGCGAGCTCACGCGTCGGAGTGACGATCAGCGCGCGGGTCTTGCCACGCGGCTGATCGAGGAGCCGATGCATGATCGGCAGCAGGAAGGCGGCGGTTTTGCCGCTTCCGGTCATGGCCGAGGCCATGATGTCGCGCCCGGTCAGGCCGGCCGGGATGGCCTGCTTCTGCACCGGCGTGGGCTCGGTGAAGCCCATGTCCCGAACCCCTGCGAGGAGGTCGGGATGAAGATCGAACGAATTGAAAGACATGCACCATGTAGGTCGCCGGGGTCGAAGTGCGGCTTTCCCCGGCAGAAAAAAGGAAGACGGCAAAGCTCGCCGCGGAGCCTGCCGTCCTTGGTTCGA
>SKRI01000264.1 GCA_007118565.1 Gemmatimonadota bacterium
ACGAGAACGAAGAAGGCGCGGGCTTCGAGCGTCTGCAGGCGCATCGGCGGTGCGTAGGGGCGTCGTTCGCGACCGCGCGGCAGCGGCGGTCCGGCGTGGGGGCTGCCCACGGAGAATGGGCTTCGTCGCCGCGGGCGACAAGAGAACGCGCCACGGCTCGGAACCCGCGGGAAAGGGTGCGGGGATGCTGGAAGGCCCGGGGGAAAAGGTGCCGAAAGGATCGGACGGCGCCGCATCTGGTACGGCGGGGATACGGCTAAACCGGGCCGTTTTCGTCTCTCGTCATCGGCAGCGGGAGGCTCGCCTCATCTCCCTTCCGCATCGGCGGCATCGGCGAGGGGCAGCCTGAGGGTGAAGGTGCTCCCGCGCCCCGGCCCACTCTCCACCTCGATGTCGCCCCCGAAGAGGCGGGCGAGTCGCCGGGAGACCGTGAGCCCCAGCCCCATCCCCCCGACCTCCCGCACGCTGGACTGGTCCGCCTGCCAGAAGGGATCGAAGATCCGCTCCCGGTCCTCGGGGGCAATGCCAATTCCGTCGTCCCGGACGTGAAGGAGCGCGCTTTCACCCTCCGTCTCCAGCTCCAGGCGAAGCTCGCCCGCGGAGGAGAACTTTGCCGCATTCGAGAGCAGAGCCTTCAGGATCTGCCTCACCTTGGCCGCGTCCGACCGCGTTACGACCTTCTGCTCCGGCAGCTCCAGATGCATGGAGAGGCCGCGCTCCCGAACGAGCGGCTCCACGAGCTCGGCCGCCTCCCTGGCCGCCGCCCCAAGCTCCACTGGCGCCCGGACTGGCTTGCGCCCGCCGAACTCGAGCTCCGAGAAGGTGAGGATCTCTTCGACAAGGTGCAGCTGGTAGTCCGCGGCCGCGCTGATCCGCTCCACCTTCCGCCGCACCCCTTTCGGCAACGGCTCCGGAATCTCACTGAGGATGAGCTCGGCGTACCCGCTGATCGCATTCAGCGGCGTGCGCAGCTCGTGAGAGACGACCGCGAGGAACTCTGTCTTGGCGCGGTCGGCGTCCTCCGCCGCCTCGCGAGCCCGGCGCTCGCTCTCCAGGAGCTTCTCCCGCTGCTCCTCGGTCCGACGTCGCTCGGTGAGATCCCGCGTCACCTTGGCGAATCCCACGAGCTCGCCGTCCTCCCGCAGGGCGGTGATCACCACGTTGGCCCAGAAGAGCGTCCCGTCCTTGCGAACCCGCCACCCTTCGTTCTCGAATCGTCCCCGCTCGCCGGCCGCGGTCAGCGCGTACTGCGGGTAGCGCCGCGCCCGGTCGTTCTCCGTGTAGAAGGTGGAGAAGTGCTTGCCGACGATCTCTTCCTCGGAGTACCCCTTCAGGCGCCGCGCGCCGCGGTTCCACGTCTGGACGTGCCCCTCCGGGTCGAGCAGGAAGATGGCATAATCCGCCACGGTCTCGACGAGCAGACGGTAGACGTGCTCGTTCTCGCGGAGGGGCTGGTCGGGCGTATCCTGCAACTGGGGTAGAGGTCGGTTCCGGGCCATCGCCATGGATAATGTGCGGATCGCGCTGGCGGACCCTCGTCCACGCGCCGGGACCTTCGAGGGCAGACTGCCCGGTAGGTAGCAAGTATGGTGCGCGGAAGGCGGCCGGGAATGCGCCTCCATCACCCCGATTCGGAAAGAACGAGTCCCCGCTGCGGCTCCTGCAGGAGATGCGCGAAAAAGGGGAGTCGCCGGATCACCGCTCAGAGCGGAAGATTCGGCTCAGCCAGGAAGCTGAGGCGATCCCGGCAATCCGGGAGATGAAAAAGCCTCCGGGCGGATGCCTGCCAGGAGTCCTGGGGTCAGCTGCGGTCCGGATGCCCTCGCCAGATCTCCGCGATCCTCGAGATCAGCTCTTCGGCCAACTCCGGCGGCGCCTTTTCACGAATCAGGTCGTAGGTAGCGTTGAGCTTGGCGGCGAAGCCTTCGAGCCCCCTCGCCGTGCTCATCTCGACTGCCTGCTTCAGGATATCGTGGTCAGCCAGGCTGGAATCTCCCCGCATCTTCCCCTCTTAGTCTGGGCCAGTTGGCGTCAGCAATCCTATAGCCTCCTCCGCGGCGGTCGATCACCGCGGTGAGCGCGAAACGTCCCGGCGGAATTCCGAGGCGAAGGATTGCAGTCGCCCCAAAACCCTGCGACTGCCCGCTCCTTGCGCGGAATTTTTGCATAGAGTCACCCCCTGTCAATCTCCTCCTCCGGTGTATCACGGCATCTCACCCCCACGATAGGTGCACCCCGAGGTGCAGGTCTCCCGGACGGTGACGGCCGAGAGGCCGGGGATGACGGCCTTCACCCGCTCCCAGATCCAGATCGCGAGATTCTCGCTCGTCGGATTCTCCAGCCCCTCCACCTCGTTCAGGTACCGGTGATCGAGCTTGTCGAGGAACGGGTCGAACGCCTCGGCGATCTCGGCAAAATCGATGACCCAGCCGCTTTCCGGCTCCACCGCTCCGGAGACGTGGAGCCGGATTCGGTAGGAGTGGCCGTGCAGCCGGGCGCACTTGTGGCTGTCGGGGAGACGAGGAAGACGGTGGGCCGCCTCGAAGGTGAACTCCTTGTATAGCTCCATCACGACGCGAGGAAATCAACTCAGGTGCAAAGCGGCATCGGACCCTTCCAACATGCCCTGAAGGAGAGCGACCGTCTGTCGGGAGGGTGGGCACGGGGGAGGTGGGGAGATGCCTTCCACGGTCCGCGGGAGCTGTTTCGATATTCCACGGCTTGGGCCAGATGCGCCCGAGGCAGAGCTAGCAGTCCGGTCAGCCCGCGGAGCGCGAAGTAACTGTCCAACGGCCGTGGTACGCATCGGCACGCGTCCCACGACCTTGACACAGCGCCTGCCAATACCTATTAGCTAATACGTATGAGCAAACCGCGTCGCCGTGCGACGACCCACGACGTGGCCGCCGAGGCCGGGGTATCCCAGCCGACCGTGTCTCTCGTGCTGAGCGGGAATCCGCGGGCGAGGGTGGCGGCTGCGACGCGCCGGCGCGTCATCGAGGCGGCGAGCCGGCTCGGATACCAGCCGAACATGCTGGCCCGCGGTCTGGTCACCCGCCGCTCCTACGCGCTCGGAGTGGTCGTGCCAGACCTGGACAACCCCTTCTTCACCGAGGTGGTGAGCGGGGCGCAGAGGGTCGCGGTGGACGCCGGCTACGCCGTTCTCCTCTGCGACGCGCGCGGAGCGTCGGCCGCGGACCATGTGACCGCGCTGCGCGGACGGCTGGTGGACGGGATCATCCTCGATGCCGGAAGCGCCGGGATCCTGTCCCTGCAGAGCGTGGGCGATACGAACGTCGTGGTGGTGGACGAGCCGGCCTCGTCCTGGCCCACGGTGGCATCCGACGCCCGGGAGGCGGGCAGGATCGCAGGCCGTCTGCTGATCGAGCTGGGGCACCGGACGATTGCCTTTCTCGGACCGGCAATCGGCACACACACCTTTCGCATGCGGGAGAGGGGATTCGTGGAAGCACTCCGGGAGGCCGGCCTGACCATCGACTCGCACCACCTCCGGCGCGTTCCGGCCTCGGTGGCGGGGGGCGCGCGCGGCATGCAGGCGCTCCTCTCAATGGAGGACGCGCCGACCGCCTGCTTCTGCGTCAACGACCTGGTCGGCATCGGCGCGCTCAAGGCCTGCCTCTCCGCCGGGGTTCCGGTGCCGGAGCGGATGTCGATCGTGGGGTGCGACGACATCGAGATGGCCCGCATCGTAACCCCGGAGCTGACCACGGTGCGCATCCCGGCGCGCGAGATGGGCGCGCGCGCCGCGCGCCTCCTGATCAGCCAGATCGAGCAGGACTCCGCGCCTCGCTCGGACCGGCTCCTCCCGGTCAAACTGATCGAGCGGCAGACCACCGCACACGCTTTCACGGACGCATGAGACAAGCGGCGATCATCGGTACGGCCAGCCATGTCCCCGAGCGGGTCCTCAGCAATGCGGACCTGTCGGCCATGCTGGGAGAGGACATCGACGAGTTCGTCTCGGGTGTCCTGGGGATCCGGGAGCGGCATGTCTGCGGGCCCGACGAGTCGTCGGCCGATCTCGCCGAGGCGGCCGCGCGCCGCGCGGTGGAGGACGCTGGCATCTCCCTGGAGGAGGTCGACCTACTCATCGTCGCGACCGACACGCCGGAGCACATCTCCCCCGCCACCGCGTCCGTGCTCCACGGGGCACTCGGGCTTCCCGGACGCACCGGCACCTTCGACGTCAATGCCGGGTGCGCGGGCTTCGTCACCGCGCTCGACGTGGCGTCGAAGTACCTGGCCGTCGACCCCCGCTACGAGACCGTTCTCGTGGTGGCGGTCTACGCGATGTCCAAGTTCGTGGACTACGCGGACAAGAAGACCGCGACCATCTTCGCCGACGGGGCGGGCGCGGTGGTAGTGCGCGCCTCTGAGGAGCCCGGGGTCCTCGGCTCGGAGCTGTACGCGGAGGGGAGCTACGCACCGGGGATGGGCATCTTCGCCGGCGGGACGGCCGAGCCGATCACCGAGGCGGTCCTCCGGAAGGGATACCGGAACCGGCTCCGGTTCGTGAAGAAGTATCCGGCCTCCCTCAACGAGGAGGGGTGGCCGCGGATCGTCCGCTCGGTTCTCGACAGGCTCGACCGCACCGTTCCCGATGTGGATCTCTGGCTCTGGACCCAGGTGAACCGGTCCACGATCGAGGCGGTGATGACGACTCTCGGCGAGCCGATGGAGAAGACGCACACGGTAATGCACAAGTGGGGATACACCGGCTCCGCCTGCCTCCCCATGGCGCTCGACGACGCGCGCCGAGCCGGAAAGCTGAAGCAGGGTGACCTGGTGATGCTCACCGCATCGGGCGCCGGGCTCGCCATGGGCGCGGTGGCGCTCCGCTGGTCCCTGGACGACGGTGTGGGGAGATGAGCCATATCCCGGGGGTCGGCTACTGGGCGGAGAAGGCGGCCGTCCTTCATCCGGAGCGGGAGGCGCTCACCGTTCCGGGAGATGGCGTCATCACCTACGCAGAGCTCGCGGCCGGCGTGCGGCGCGCTGCCTCAATACTCGCCTCACATGGCGTCGGTCCGGGAGACCGTTTCGGGCTCCTGATGCTCAACGATCGCCGTCTGGTCGAGCTCCTCCTGGCCGCGGGCCGGATCGGGGCGGTGGCCGTTCCGCTCAACTGGCGCCTCACCGCTCCGGAGATCCGCTTCCAGCTGGAGGACGCGGGGATCCGCACCCTCTTCGTGGGTCCCGACGTTCGCGATCTCGGAGAGGCGGCGGTCCGGGAGGCGGAGACCTCGCTCGTCCGCGTGCCAGAGGATTACGACGGAGCGGCCGAGGACCCCGGTCCCGATGCGCCGCATGACCGGGTGAGGCTCCCCGGGAGCGACGAGCCGGCGCTGGTGGTCTACACCTCGGGCACGACTGGCCGGCCGAAGGGCGTCGTCCTCACCCACGCGAACCTCTTCTGGAACGCGATCAACGACGTGCTGACGCTCGGCCTCACCTGGCAGGACACCACGTTGACGGTGCTTCCCCTCACCCATGTCGGGGGCATCGGCCTCTTCACCCTGCCGACCCTCCTGGCCGGCGGCCGCGTGGTGATGACCCGCACCTTCGATCCGGCGGAGACGCTCCGCCTCATCGAGGAGGAGCGCATCACGATCTTCTTGGGCGTGCCGACCATCCACACCATGCTGGTGCAGCACCCCGACTTCCAGAGCCGTGACCTCGGCTCGCTGCGCATGGTGCTGAACGGGGGCGATCGCTGCCCCCTCGCCGTGGTCGAGGCGTACCGGAGCCGCGGCATCCCTTTCGGTGGCGGGTACGGCCTCACCGAGAGCGCGCCGACCGCATTTCTCCCGGAGCCGGATTCGTTCGAGCGCTCGAACCGGCGCCCCGCCTTCATCGGGAAGACCGCCTTCTTCACCGATGCCCGCATCGTCCGCGAGGACGGATCGGAGGCGGATCCGGAGGAGCCAGGTGAGCTGCTTCTCCACGGCCCCAACCTCTTCGCCGAGTACCTCGGACGTCCGGAGGAGACCGCGGCCGCGGTGCGCGACGGCTGGTTCCACACGGGTGATCTCGCTGTCTGCGACGAGGCGGGATTCGCCTACATCGCGGGACGGAGCAAGCAGATGATCAAGAGCGGCGGCGAGAACATCGATCCGGCCGAGATCGAGGAGGTTCTCCTGCGGCACCCTGGCGTCACCGAGGCGTGCGTGGTCGGCCGCGCCCACCCCAAGTGGACCGAGGTCCCCTTCGCCGTGATCGTGACCGGCGACGGGGACGCCCCCTCCGACGAAGAACTCCGGGAGCACTGCGGCGGCTCGCTCGCCCGCTTCAAGATCCCCAAGGGATTCGCCCGGGTGGAGGCGCTGCCGCGCACCTCGATCGGGAAGCCGGACCGCGCCAGGCTGACGTCTACTTACGGGCGGGAGGAGGGGTGAGCGGGATCGGGATCGCCGGGCTGGGGAGCTGCCTCCCCCGCACCGTCCTTTCGGCCGCGGAGATCGGCGCGCTGGCCGGGATGCCGGAGGCCGTGGTCGTGGAGAAGATGGGGCTCCGGGAAAAGAGGATCGCGGGCCCGGACGAGCACGTCTCCGACATGGCGGCCGAGGCGGGCCGCCGCGCACTCGACGACGCCGCCGAACAGATGGGCGAGCCGCTCGGTCCGGCCGATCTGGACGGCATCATCTACTGCGGCAGCCCGCACAAGGAATACCCGGTCTGGCTCGCCGCGCCGCGAATCCAGCAACTGCTGGGCGCGGACCGGGCCTGGGCCTTCGAGGTGGGCGCGGTCTCGGCGGGCGTCCCCTTCGCCCTCAGGGTGGCCGCGGACATGATGGCCGCCGACCCGGCGCTGAAAACCATTCTCGTGGTCGCGGCCTCCCGCGAGTCGCACCTCATCGACTACGCAGTCAGGGACACCCGCTTCATCTTCAACTTCGGAGACGGTGCCGCCGCCGCAGTCCTGCGCCGTGATGCCAACCGCAGCGAGATCCTCCGGTCCGCCTTCCTGACCGAGGGCGGCTTCAACGAGCACGTCCGGGTGCGCGCGGGCGGATCGGCACTTCCCGCCTCGGCCGAGACCGTCTCCGCCGGGCTGCACGCCCTCGAGGTGCACGACTTCGAGGCGATGAAGACCGGCCTGGACCCCATCACCCTGGACCGCTTCGTCGAGGTAGCCGGGCAAGCGGCTCGGTCCAGCGGATGGGATGACGGGCGGATCGATTTCCTCGCCGTGCTCCACACCAAGCGATCACTCCACGAAGCGATCCTCGACCGGCTGGGCCTCTCCGCGGACCGATCGATCTACCTGGACGACATCGGGCACGTCTCGGCCGCGGATCCCCTTTTCGCGCTGGAGCGGGCGGCGCGGGAGGGGCGGCTCGAGCGCGGGATGCGGGTGGTGGTGCTCTCTGCGGGCACCGGTTACAGCTGGGCGGCAACGGCCATTGTGTGGGGAGGCCGGGATGGCTGATACCACAGTGGCCCGCTTCCGGGCGCGGTCGGCCGCCACACCGGACGGGGTGGCGCTCCGCCTCCTCGCCTCCGGCGGGAGCCCGCTCGAGGAAACCCTCACCTGGGGGGAGTGGGAAGTCCGGGTCGATCAACTCGCTCTGGCCCTCCTCGCGGAAGGGCTGGCGCCGGGCGAGCGCGTGGCCGTACTCGCGGGGAACGGCCCCCTTTGGCCGATCGCCGACCTGGCGATCCTCTCCGCCGGCGGGGTCTCGGTCGGCGCCTACCCGACCTCGACGCCGGAGCAGCTGCGACACACCCTCACCGATTCGGGAGCGCGGATCGCATTCGTCGATACGCGGGAGCGGTGCGAGCGGCTGCTCGAGGTGCGGGACCAGCTGCCCACGCTCCGCAGCATCGTCTGCGAGGAGGAGGCAGGGACCGGCGTGGAGACGCTCGAAGCGTGGCTGGCGGAGCGTGCCGGGCAGTCAGCGCGTTCGGAGGCGCTCGAGTCACGGAGCGCAGCGCTCCAGCCGGACGATCCCGCGGTCATCGTCTACACCTCGGGCTCGACCGGCATCGCCAAGGGTGCCGTGCTCTCGCACGGCTACCTGGTGGCCTCGGCGGACTCGATCGCCGCTACCCTCGGCCTGGTGGAGGGCGACTCCAGCCTCTCCCTCCTCCCGTACGCCCACGCCTCGGAGCGGATCTTCGGCCTGCACACCCGGATCACCGCGGGCGTCACCGCCGGGATCGTCATGGATCCGCGGCTCGTCTGGGAGGCGGCGGCCGGTTTCCGCCCGACCGTCCTGGGCGGGATTCCCCGCATGTTCGAGAAGGCGGCGGAGCGGCTGGAAGCCGCGCGGCAGCAGTTGGGCGGGCCGGAGCGTGAGAGGTGGGACCGCGCCATCGAGCTCGGGCTCCGCCGCTCCAGGCTCCGGCAGGCCGGGGAGGCCGTTCCGCCGCGGCACGAGGAGGAGTGGCGAGAGGCGAGCGCCCGGGTCTTCTCCGCCGTGGACGACATCTTCGGAAACCGGCTCCGGGTCGCCTCCTCCGGAGGAGCGCCCCTCCCCCGCCACGCCGCTGAGCTCCTCGACGCGGCCGGCGTCACCGTGCTGGGCGCGTACGGGCTGACCGAGCACCTCTGCGTCGCCTTCAACCGCCCCGACCGGTACACCTTCGACGCCGCCGGCCCCCCGATGCCCGGGACGGAGATCCGGATCGCGGAGGACGGGGAGATCCTGGTGCGTCGGTGCCCTCTGACCTTTTCCGGATACCTCGGCCGCCCCGAGGAGACGGCCGCCACCTTCACGGAGGACGGCGCCTGGCTCCGCACCGGCGATCTCGGGGAGGTGGACGAGCGCGGATTCCTCCGGGTGACCGGGCGGAAGAAGGAGCTCATCGCCCTCTCCACCGGGAAGAAGGTCGCACCGGCGCCGATCGAGGAGAAGCTCAGGCGGCACCCGCGCATCGCGAACGCCCTGGTCTGCGGCGAGGGGCGGAAGCACCTGAGCGCGCTGATCTTCCTTCGTGGAGACAGCGACGGGGCCTGCGAGCCCGACGGCCCGGTCTGTCGGAATCCCTCGGCCCTCGCCGAGATCGAGGCGGCCGTGGCGGAGGCGAACCGCGGGATGCCCCGTTACGAGCAGATCGCCCGCTTCGTCGCGATCAACCGCGAGCCTTCGGAGGAGATGGGAGAGCTGACCGATACCATGAAGATCCGGCGTGAGCTCATCACGGACCGATTTCGCGAGCGACTCGACGCGCTCTACCGGGAGGACCGACCGTGAAGCGGATCATGCTCATCGGGTTCCTGGCCTCGATCGTCCTGATCGGCGTGGCGCAGGGAACCGGTTTCGTCTGGGAGGAGCCGCCGCTCTGGGCACCGTGGCTCTTCATGATCGGCACGGTCACCTCTCTCGTCACCGTGATGGCGGTGGGAGCCTCGCGCCACGGCCACCTCGGCCGGATGCGCTGGATCTTCGGCACCGTCTTCCTGATCCTCGCCGTCGGATTCGGTGTGGCGCTGGCGCTCCCACCGGCCGATCCCGCTGACCCGACCCTCTGGCTCGGGCTCCCACCGAGGGCGGCGGTCATCCTGTACGGAGTCGGCTTCCTACCCTTCCTGGTGGTGCCGCTCTCCTACGCCCTCACCTTCGAGCGGAACACCCTCCGCGAGGAGGACTGGGCTCGGGTGCGGGAGGCGGCAGAGCGCTACCGCGAGGGCCTCCCCATGCGGGAGGTGGAGCGATGATCGCCCTCGCCCTGCAGGCCGAGCTCCCGCCGCTCACCCAGCCGACGATCGTCGCCGTCGCCGTCGTCTATTTCGTGATCGTGGCCATCATCGGCGCCTGGGCCACGAAGCGGACCCGTACCGCCCGCGACTTCTTCGTGGCCGGGAGCGGGATCGGGCTCATCGCCCTCACCCTCACCTCGATGTCCGCGACGCTCTCCGGCTTCGCCTTCATCGGAGGGCCGGGGCTGGTGTATGCGCTCGGCATCGGGGCGATGTTCATCCTCCTCCCGGCCGCGCTCACGAGCTCGATGACCGCCTGGGTCCTGGCCAAGCGGATGCGGGTGCTGGCCGAGATCCGCGGCCTGATCACCGTACCGGACGCGATCGGCGCGCGGTACCGGTCGCGGCTCGCGCAGGGGCTCTCCGGCGTCTCGATCCTGATCGCGGTGATCGGCTACATGGCCACGAACATCCTGGCGCTGGGCCTCGTCATCGATGCGATCTTCGGGGTGGGCCTCGGGTGGGGAATCTGGCTCGGGATGGGGATCACCCTCGCCTACGCCGCCGCGGGCGGGATCGTGGCCGGCATCTACACGGACGTCTTCCAGGGCGCGCTCATGGCGGTGGCCTCCGTCCTGGTCTTCGTCTTCACGCTGCAGGCCGGGGGCGGGCTGGAGGGAATCTCCCTCACCATCCTGGCGGTCGATCCGGAGTTCTTCGGTCCTTGGGGACACATGGGGCCGATGGCCGCCCTCTCCTTCTTCTTTGTCTTCGGGCTCGGCTCGCTCGGCCAGCCGCACGTGGTCCATAAGTTCTACATGCTGCGCGACCCGCGGCGCCTCAAGTGGTACCCGATGCTCACGACCGGGGCGCTCATCCTGGCCATGCTCCTTTACTTCGGCGTCGGCGTGGCGGTCAAAGCGCTCGTGGCCGAGGGGGAGATGGCGGCGCTCGCGAACCCGGACCAGGCGACGCCGCTCTTCCTCCTCCACTACACGCCGGTCTTCCTGGCGGCGCTCGTCTTCTCGAGCGTGGCCGCGGCCATCATGAGCACGGTGAACTCCTTCATGAACATCGGAGCGGCTGTGATCACCCACGACCTTCCCGTCGCCTTCGGGACCAAGGTGAGGGACGAGCTGCTCTGGGGCCGGATCTCGACGATCCTGATCTCGGTGACCGCGGCCGCCATGGCGCACGTCTCCGGTGCGCTCGTCGCCTTCCTCGGGATCTTCGGCTGGGGGCTCTTCGCCTCCACCCTGGTGCCCGCGCTGGCGATCGGGCTCAACTGGAAGGGGGCCACCAGGGAGGGGGCCATCGCCTCGATCTCGACCGGGCTCGGGGTGACGCTCGTCTTCGAGGTGCTCGCGTACTTCGGCTTCTACACCTTCCCGACCGCGGTCACCATCTCCGGTCTCTCCCTCGTTCTCTCGATCCTCGTCTTCTTCGGCGTCTCCCGCCTGACGCGGAAGGGACCGGGGGCGGAGATCGATCCCGACATCAAACTGGCCATGGAGGTATGAAGTGACGTTCGAAGAGCTGGAGGTCGGCCAGAGTGCCGAGTTCTCGAAAACCGTGACCGAGGCGGATGTGGTCCTCTACGCCGGCATCACCGGGGACGTCAATCCGGTGCACATCGACCACGAGGCCGCGCGAAAGTCGATTTTCCGCGGCCCGGTCGCGCACGGGATGCTGAGCGCCGGCTTCATCTCCACCGTCCTCGGCACCCGCCTCCCGGGACCGGGCACCGTCTACCTCTCGCAGTCGCTCCGCTTCGTGGCCCCGGTCAGGATCGGAGACACCGTCACCGCGCGGGTGGAGGTGACGGAGCTCAGGCCCGAGAAGAGACGCGCCGTGCTCCGGACGGAATGTCAGAACCAGGACGGGGAAACCGTTCTGACGGGTGAGGCCACGGTGCTGGTCCCGCCCGCCGTGGAGGCGGGGGCATGAGACTCCGCTCCTATATCGTCGCAGTCCCGTCGTGCCGCGTGCGGCCGACCAGTCGTTCACTCCCCCGCGTCCGGGATCACCGGGCGCATCCATCGTTCCTCATGCAGGAGGCATCCATGAAGTATCCTCGTGTCAGTCACCCGCTCTTCCGGCTCGCCATGGCGCTTGCCGCGACCCTCTTCCTCGTGCCCGCAGCGCTCGGCGCGCAGCAGGGCCAGGTCGTG
>SKRI01000072.1 GCA_007118565.1 Gemmatimonadota bacterium
GCATCGCCTCGTCGACGGCCGGGAGCAGCGCCGAGGAGTGTCCCGCCCCGACGCGGAGCGAGATCTCCGCGAGGATCCCGTCGCCCCGGCCCACAGCCACCGAGCCGACCTCGGTGGAGGTATCGAGCGCCAGGAGCGGCCCGGCCGGGAGCGAGTCAGCCACCCTGCACCCCCGCCGCCTCGGCGAGCGCAGCCACATCTCCCAGCTCGCGGAGTGACACCGCGCGCCGGTCCCCGCCCGCGTCGCTCAGCGCGATTTCGTAGCGATCCGGCGGCAGCAGCGGCTCGGCGCGCTCCGGCCACTCGACCAGCACGACTT
Organism: Gemmatimonadota bacterium; assembly: GCA_007118565.1. Lineage (GTDB taxonomy): Bacteria > Gemmatimonadota > Gemmatimonadetes > Longimicrobiales > Longimicrobiaceae > SKRI01. The sequence continues at coordinate 320 of SKRI01000072.1, forward strand.
CCCCCGGAGCGCCCAGCTCCTCCCACCCCAGCTCCCACACCTCCTCGACGTCGTCGATCCGGTACAGGTCGAGGTGGACGACCCGTTTCCCTCCGGCGCCGGCGTAGCGGAAGACGAGGTTGAAGGTGGGAGACGGCATCTCCGCGTCCACCCCGGCTCCGCGGGCGATGGCCCGCGCCAGCACCGACTTCCCCGCGCCCAGCGGGCCGCGCAGGCAGACGAAGGCCGGCGGATCGAGGATCCGGCCGAGCCGCTCTCCCCACGCCTCCAGCTCGGACTCGGTCAGGGGGGTGGATGTCATGGGCGCTTCCGCTGGAGGCCCTCACCCCGCCTCGCTACGCTCCCCCTCACGCCAGCGCCTGCCCGCGGGAAACCTTGCCCCCGCCCATCTCGGCCTTCAGCTCCAGCCACTGGTCGCGCAGCACCGCCGCCCGCTCGAAGTCGAGCTCTGCGGCCGCGGTCTTCATCTCCGCCTCGATCTCGATCAGCAGCTCCTCCGGTGAGCGATGGCCGGCGGTGTACGCCTCCTTCTCCTCGGCCACCTTTCGGAGCGCGCGGTCGCGTCCCTCGCGCCTGCGCCCGCCGGCGCGGGCGTCGGCCACCCGGGTGGAGCTTTCGATGTCGCCGATCGACTTGATCACCGTCCGCGGGACGATGCCGTGCTCGGCGTTGTACGCCTCCTGGACCTCCCGGCGGCGCTCCGTCTCCTCGATCATGCGCGCCATGGAGCCCGTGATCTTGTCCGCGTAGAGGATCGCCCTCCCCTCGGCGTTCCGGGCGGCGCGGCCGATGGTCTGGATGAGCGAGCTCTCCGAGCGGAGGAAGCCCTCCTTGTCCGCGTCGAGGATGGCGACCAGCGACACCTCGGGGAGGTCGAGCCCCTCCCGCAGGAGGTTGATGCCGATCAGCACGTCGAACTCGCCCAGCCGCAGGTCGCGCAGGATCTCGACCCGCTCGATGCTGTCGATGTCGGAGTGGAGGTAGCGGACCCGCACCCCGTGCTGCAGGAAGTAGTCGCTCAGATCCTCTGCCATCCGCTTGGTGAGGGTGGTGACAAGCACCCGCTCGCCGCGCTGCTCGCGCAGGCGGATCTCGGCGAGGAGGTCGTCCACCTGCCCCCGCACCGGGCGGATGTCCACCAGCGGGTCGAGGAGCCCGGTCGGGCGGATGATCTGCTCGACCACTACCCCCCCGCTCTTGCGCACCTCGTACTCGCTCGGCGTGGCCGACACGTAGACCGCCTTCGGCACCAGCTCCTCCCACTCGTCGAACTTGAGCGGTCGGTTGTCCAGCGCGGAGGGGAGGCGGAAGCCGTGCTCCACCAGTGTGGTCTTGCGCGCCCGATCCCCCTTGTACATTCCCCCGATCTGCGGCACGGAGACGTGGCTCTCGTCCACGATCAGGAGGAAGTCCTCGGGAAAATAGTCGTAGAGGCAGGAGGGGCGATCGCCCTCCCGCCGCCCGGTGATGTGCCGGGAGTAGTTCTCGATGCCCGGGCAGGTGCCGATCTCCAGCATCATCTCGATGTCGAAGTTGGTGCGGGACTCGAGCCGCTGCGCCTCCAGCAGCCGCCCCTCCCGCTGCAGCACCTTGAGCCGCTCGGAGAGCTCTGCGCGGATCCGCCCGAGCGCGCGCTCGATGGTGGCGCGCTGGGTCACGAAGTGGGTGGCCGGGTAGATCGCGGTGCGCGGCAGCCGCGCGATGGTCTCGCCGGTCAGCGGATCGAAGCGGGAGATGCGCTCGATCTCGTCACCCCAGAGCTCGATCCGCACCCCCTGCTCGTCGTACGCCGGGTAGAGCTCGATGGTGTCCCCCCGCACCCGGAAGGTGCCGCGCTCGAACTCCACGTCGTTCCGCCGGTACTGGATCCCCACCAGCCCCTCGAGGATGTCCCGCCGGGCGATCTCCTGCCCCTGCTCCAGCGTAAACATCAGCGCCCGGTACTCGCGCGGATCCCCCAGCCCGTAGATACACGAGACCGAGGCCACGATGATCACGTCCTCGCGCTCCATGAGCGAGGAGGTGGCGCGGAGCCGCAGCCGGTTGATGTCCTCGTTGATCGAGCTGTCCTTCTCGATGTAGGTGTCCGTGGAGGGGACGTACGCCTCCGGCTGGTAGTAGTCGTAGTAGGAGATGAAGTACTCGACCGCGTTGTGCGGAAAGTAGTTCTTGAGCTCCCCGTAGAGCTGCGCCGCCAGCGTCTTGTTGTGGCTCATCACCAGGGTGGGACGGCCATGGTTGGCGATGACGTTCGCCATGGTGAACGTCTTCCCCGTTCCCGTGGCGCCGAGGAGCGTCTGGTGACGGTCCCCGCGCGCCAGCCCCTCCGTGAGCTCCCGGATGGCGTTCGGCTGGTCCCCAGCAGGCTCGAAGGGCCGGACGAGGTCGAAGGGGGATGTGGGGGGCGCCGCGGGTGCCGCATCGCCTATGAAGTGCTGGATCATGCGTCGGGGAACTAAGGAAACTACGGGAACGAAGGCAAAAACGGGAACAACGGGAAAAAAGGGAACAACAGGAACAACGGGAACCAAGGAACAACGGCGCTTCAGGTTTGGGCGTTGCTGCGCTTCGTGACCTTGTGAATCAGGGATCCGATCATTCGCTGCACGCGGCGGGAGACTTCGGAAAGCTTCTCGAACTCGGCCGCCTCGAGCAGGTCGAGATCGTGCGAGAGAAGAAGGTGGTATTCCAGCTCCACAGCCGATCCACGGGCGATCCTCAGGAATCGAACGAATTCCCGGTCACCTCCCCTGCCACATCCCTCGGCGATGTTCGCCGGAATCGACGAAGCCGCCCTCCGGATCTGGCTGGTCAGTCCATACATCTCCCGAGCGGGAAAGTTCGCGGTACTCTTGTACGCCAAGAGAGCCAGCTCATGAGAGACCTGCCAGACC
>SKRI01000209.1 GCA_007118565.1 Gemmatimonadota bacterium
CTGCTGATCGCGCTGGCGATCAAGCTCACTTCCCGAGGGCCGGTCCTCTTCCGGCAGACGCGGATCGGGATCGACCGGCGGCGGCCCGGGCCGCACAACCTCCTCTGGCGGAGGACGGTCGATCACGGCGGAAAGCCGTTCACGATGTACAAGTTCAGAACGATGAGGCACGCGCCGACGGTCCTCGCCGTCTGGGCGGCCAAGGACGACCCGCGGATCACTCCGGTCGGGCGCTTCCTGCGCAGGCACCGGCTCGACGAGCTTCCGCAGCTCGTCAACGTGCTCAAGGGGGAGATGAACATCGTGGGGCCCCGCCCGGAGCAGCCCGAGATCTTCCAGGATTTGCGGAGACAGATTCGTCAGTACGACGTCCGGCAGCGCGTCCTTCCCGGAATCACCGGCCTCGCGCAGGTCAGTCAACCATACGACCAATCGGTGGACGACGTGCGCCGGAAGCTCATCTTCGACCTGGAGTACATCCGGCAGCGGTCACCGCTGCAGGACCTTCGGATCATGATGCGCACCATGCCGGTGATGTTTGGGCGCAAGTGGGGCTGGTAAGGGCAGCATAATCGGCCGGCCGGGGTGCCGCACCCGGCCGATCCCTTCCTCCGCGGCAACCAACCTTCTGCACCGCCCTCCGCCGCAGCCTTGCGGCAGAGCTCCCTCCGATGAAGAGCTGGTTCTAGGTCCTGGTGGGTTGAGCACCCGTAGCATCGCCCACCGCTCCCGACAACCGCCGCGTCGGCTCCCATACCGATCCGCCTCCGCCGCGGAGGAGGCGGATCGACGCGTGGAGGACGGCGAGGTTCGCCAGGACGGCAAAGGTCGGAATCGCGAGGAGCTTCGGTACGGCGCGCGTGCCGGATAACCTCCACCCGATCGCTGCCACTCCGCCGCTCCCGGCCGCGGCCGCGAGCGGGAGCCACATCCACGGGTGCGAAGGTGCGAGAGCGAGGAGTCCAACTCCCGCAATGGGAAATGTCCACGGCAGGAGCCAGCGGCATCCCTTGTGGCTCGCGAGCATCCAGGCGAAGGTCCCGTGGTGGGCCGGGTTCAGCAGATGCCGGCGCGCGACCAGGCTCTGCATCCCACGGAGCATGGTCCTCACCTTCCGGCCATATTCCTTCCGCAGCGAGGTCGAGCGAGGAACGGCGCACACCGCCTCCTCCACGGAAACGGCGCGATACCCGTTCTCCCGGGCGATGAGCGCGGACGAGAAATCGCGGCTGAGGAAGGAGGGGAGGGTCGTCCGGTGGAGGTCGGCGCGAATCGCGTAAAGGGATCCGGAGGCCCCTACGATTCCGGCGACCTTCGTCTCGAGGCGCCGGACCCACATCTCGTATCCCACATAGCCGCCCTCGGCGGTGCTTTCGTCCCCGGCGCTCGCCACGCTCACATCGCGGCCAGAGGCCACCCCCACGGACGGATCTTCGAATGCCGCGACGAGCTTCCGCAGGGCATCCGGAGCGATCCGGATCGAGGCGTCGGTATTGATGACGATGTCCCCGCGAAGATGGGGCGCAGCGAGATTCTCCGCATGCGTCTTCCCGGTTCGCTCCGGCAGGCGGAGGAGCTCCACCCCCCGATCCTCGAACTCCCGGACGATCTCGTCCGTTCCGTCGTCGGATGCGTCGGATACGACGAGGATCTGGCGAAGGTGCTCCGGATAGTCGAGCGCGAGGATCGACTCCAGCAGCTCGCGGACGTTCTCCGCCTCGTTGTACATGGGAATCGTGATGCTCACCCGCGGAAGCCGGTCGGTCCGAAGCTCCGGAAGCTTGAGATCGGGACGCTTTCGGGCCAGGAGAGCCAGGGCCGCCGGATATCCGGCGTAGGTGTAGGTTCCCAGAACGAGCGGCGAGAGCACCAGGCTCCACCAGAGAGGCGTCATCGGGATATCTTCAAAAGGAGGTCTTCGAGCGAGGGCGGGAGATCGATCGGTAGAGCAATGTGTGCGCCTCGACCCAGGCATCCACGCCACATTCCCCGTGGAGGCGTTTCTCCGCCCTAGCCGCTCGCGCCCGCGCGTCAGGATGATCGAGCGATTCGTCGATCGCTGTGGCGAGTGCCGCCGCGTCTTCGGAAGGAACCAGAACCGCCTCTTCCGGGCTCACCACGTCCGGGATCCCGCCCACATCGGTGGTAACCACGGGCACACCGGCTGCCATGGCTTCGAAGAGAACCATCGGCGTGCCTTCCGTTCGCGAGCTCATCACGAAGAGGTCGAAGGCGCGGAGCAGCGACCCTGCGCCGGGAACGGCACCGTGGAAGCGGATACGATCATCCAGGTCGAGGGATGAAGTCCGCCCTCGTAGCTCCGCCTCCAGGCGGCCGCTGCCGACGAACGAAACCGCGTAATCATTCCTCCGGCTGCGGCCGATCGAGTCCAGGAGTACGTCGGGCCCCTTCTCCCGGCTCAGCCGCCCGACCCATCCGATCACGAGCCCGCTCATCGGCAGGCTGAGCTTCCGCCGGGCTGCGTCTCGGCTCAATAACGGCTGCCCGTTGCACCAGGCATTGCGGATGAGTCGAAGCCGATTGGGCGGATAGAGGGGCGATAGCGCAGCCTGCATCGGCCGGGAGACCGCGATGGTCGCTGCAAACCGACGGGTGAAAGAGCGTTGGAGTATTTCGTACATCCGGTTCTTCCGGCCGCCACCCGTGAATCCGTGCAGGGTGGAGACGACCGGTACGCCTTGGCTCCATGCCGCCAGACCACCCACGACGTCCGCGTGGTATCCGTGCGTGTGGATGACGTCCGGACGCAGCTCCTGGAGGAGCCTGCGAAGTCGGACGGACTCCCTTAGATAGCTGTGCGGGGGAAGCACGATCGGATGGACGGGTACGCCGCTCGTGCCCGTCGGATGGGCAAGGGTGTGGCTGGCTTCCTCCACGATCGGGACGAGCCGTGCGTCATGTCCGGCCGACCGGAGGCTGGCCGCCAGTCCGACCGCCACCCGCTCCAGCCCTCCGATCTCGCCGGGGGCCAGGACGTGTGTGATCCGCAGCGAGTCGCGCGGAGCTTCATCAGAGCGCTTGGTCATTGCGGACGCACTGTGCAAGGGGAGGACCCGCACCGGAACCGGCCCAACCGCCTAGTCTCATTCCCCGTTCTCGCAGATCCCAAGCAGGTGTGGCAGCGAAGCAACACCAAGCGGAGATCATGCAGGCTGGGAGGTCGTAATGCGCCCGGGAGACTATCGGGCA
>SKRI01000277.1 GCA_007118565.1 Gemmatimonadota bacterium
CCTTGGAGAGCGTCTCCACCCGGGCGTCCTGCCATTCGGTAAGCCCCAGCCGCTCCAGCCATTCCACGCCCCGCTCGCGCGCGTCGGACTTAGACACCCCTTTGAGGCGGGCGAAGAAGACCAGCGTGTCCAGCACCTTCATCTTCCGGTAGAGGCCGCGGTCCTCGGGGAGGTAGCCGACGCGCTTCAGCACCTCGCGGTCGCGGGCGGGGTCGACGCCGAGGAGGGAGATGTTGCCCGAGTCGCGCGCGATGATGTTCATGATCATCCGCAGCGTGGTGGACTTCCCCGCCCCGTTGGGGCCGAGGATGCCGTAGATGGTGCCGCGGGGAACGGAGAGGCTCAGTCCGCCGACGGCGGTATGGTCCGCGTAGCGCTTCCCGACATTTTCCAGGGTGAGGGCCGTCTCCATGCAGCGGAACGTTCAGGCGTTGCGGACGATGGGGAGCGCATGATACCCCGCGCGGGGCAGAACGGCCACCGCGGAGCGTCGCGGAATGTGCGGCGGGTCAGTCGTGCGGGATGTGGCCGCGCTCGAAGTGGAGCCCGGACTCGCGCAGGAGGAACTGCCCAGCAGCCGAAGAGGGGTGCTTCCGCAAATGCGTTGCCCGCGGATCGGGGGGGCGGGCGGCGGCGGAGCCCGACGGGCGACCCGACGGTCGCCCTTACATTGGATGGGCGCGGGATGATGGTTGAATCATCCGCCGAAATACCGTAGGGGCGAGGCGTGCCTCGCAATTTTTTAAACGTGCGGCGGGATCGGCAGCATTCGCGCCGGACCCACGGGCGACCCGGCGGGTCGCCCCTACATTGACTGCGCGCGGAGAGCCTAACCCCCCTCCACCGTCCGGTCCGGATCCCCCGCCACGGGGTGCAGCTCCGGATCGCTCCCGGTGTGCTTCCGCTCCCGGTCCCGCTCCAGGCGGCGGCGGACCGCGGGCGGATTCTTTGCCCGGAGCTCCGCGTTCAGGACCCCGCCGGCCAGGACCAGGATGCTGCTCAACCAGATCCAGACGAGCGCCACGAGCACCGCGCCCACGATCTGCGCGCCGAGGAGCACCGCCTCGTCCTCGGTCCCGAAGGTGGGGGCGTCGGGCCCAAAGGTCTGGAGGAAGAACTGGAAGCCGCCGGCCAGGACGAGGATTCCCACCACGGCCACGGCCGCGCCGGGAAGGCTCCATCTCCAGCTGTTCCGTATGTTGGGGCCCCAGTAGTAGAGGAGGGACAGGAAGACCATGACCACGAGCCCCACCACCGGCCACCGGCCGATGTTCCAGAGGATCTCGAAGAGGTCCCCCAGCCCCAGCCACGCGGCCACCTGCTGGCCGCCCCCCAGGAAGGGACCGACCACCACCAGGCTGAGGACCGTCGTGGCGGTGACGAGCGCGGCGATGGAGTAGAGGAAGGCCATGGCCCAGAGGGCGGCCGAGCCCCGCCGCCTCTCGACCCGGTAGGCATCGTCGAGGGCGCGGAGGGCGGCGCGGAAGACCCGGCTCCCCAGCCAGAGCGCCACCACGAAGCCGCCGATGGCGAAGCCGGCCCGCTCCTCCTCGAGAAGCCCCTGCACCATGGGCCCGATCACCGTGTTCACCGCGTCCGGGCTGAAGACGGCGCGCATGGCGTTCACCACCGTGGTCTCGATGGCCGCAATCTGCTGGCCGCCCAGGAAGCGCTCCAGGAAGCCGAGGCTGGCCCCGAGGGCGGCGAGCATCGGCCAGAGGGACAGGAGGGCGAAGAAGGTCATCTCCGCCGCCAGCCCGGTGATGCGGATCTGCACCGCGTGCCGCCATGCCCGGATGAGGAGCGCCATCTACGAGATGGGTACGAGGGAGTGGGGAGGGATGCGCGGGAGCGCCCGGGGCGGCGGCGCGCCGCCCCGGGGCCGTGGAGGGTCGGGATGATTGTAGCGAACGCGGAGCGTTTGCGCTCGCTTCCGGCTGGGCGCCCCGCGCGAGGCGCCCGCGCGTCAGAGCATGTCGGGCGGCTCTGCGACGCTCCCGGGCGCGGGCGGCATGTCGTGGATCCGCTGCTCCGCCGGGTTCACCGGAGGGGAGTCGGGCGGAACTGCGTCCCGGGGAACCGCGCCCGGCGTGGCCCCCGGTCGCGGCGGCGTGCGGGTCACGCGGTCGCCCCAGTCATCTCCCCCGCTCCCGTTGTCCCCGGTCATTGCTTTCACCACCCCCACGGCAACCGCGGCGAGCGCCAGCCCGGCCAGCCCCACCGCGGCGCCGGGCACCGGGAGCCGGCGGCTCTTGGCCTCGCGGTCCGGGCTGAAGTGCGCCACGATGGCGCGGTTGAACTGGAGGAGGTCGTGCGGTCCGCGGCTCGAGATCCAGTTGTCGTCCACCACCACCGACCGATTCTCCCACTCCCCGCCCGCGTTCACCACATCGTCCCGGATCCCCGGCCAGGAGGTGAGGGTGCGCCCCTCGACGACTCCCGCCGAGATCAGGAGCCAGGGGCCATGGCAGATGACCGCGATCGGCTTGCCGTCCTCGTCGAAGCGCCGCACGAACCTCCGCATCCGCTTCGACTGCCGCATGAGGTCCGGGCTGATCAGCCCACCCGGGATGAGCAGCGCGTCGTAGTCGTCGGGGTCGGCGGTGAAGATGGTGCGGTCCACCTTTTCCCTGTCACCCCGGTAGAGGGAGTGGACGCCCTGGATGGAGCCGGGGTGGAGGGAGATGATCTCCACCTCGGCCCCGTGCTTCACGAGCTTGGCCCGCGGGCGGGTGAGCTCCACCTGCTCGAACCCGTCGGCCGCGAGGATCGCGACCCGCACACCCTCCAGATGCTTCTTCGCCATGATGCTCCTCCGGTTTTTCCGTTCGACGCGATGGGGGAAAACATCCTGCGCAAGGAGCATGCGGGAAGGGAGGGAGATGGGGCGCGGCGCGGGGGCGACGGCCGGGGCGCCCGCCGAAGGTGGGGCCGATGGGGTGACGCCTGGGTGCGCCGCCACCCCGTAGGGGCGAGGCGATGCCTCGCCCGCGATGTTCGGGAATGGGCGAAAATCGGCGGCATTCGCGCCCGACCGCCCGGGCGACCCGGCGGGTCGCCCCTACGTGGATGCCGTGCGGAAAAGAAATTCGGGTGTGCACCGACACCCCGTAGGGGCGAGGCGATGCCTCGCCCGCAATGTTTCGGCATGGGCGAAAATCGGCGGCATTCGCGCCCCACCGCCCGGGCGACCCGGCGGGTCGCCC
>SKRI01000089.1 GCA_007118565.1 Gemmatimonadota bacterium
CCGCCGAGACGGGTGCTGGACAACAGGATCCGCTGACGCGCATTGATCCGCTCGAGGAAGCGGCGCTGCGCCTCATCTCCCGCCCCCCGCAGCCGGAAGGCCACCACCGTCAGGTCCGGAGCCCACGGCACCTCCAGCCGCGGGTCTGCCGCCAGCTCCCCGTGGACGTGCTCCGCCAGGTCGAGCTTCTCGTCGAGCTGCCTGCGGAAGGCGTCCACTCCGTGCAGGTGGAGGGGGAGCCAGAGTCGCAGCCCGCGGAAGCTCCGGGTGAGCTCGGGGCCGAGGGTGTCGAAATCCGGCAGCGCCTCGTCCGTCTCCAGGTCCTGCAGGTAGTCGGCCTTCTCCGAGAAGGCCGCCGTGAGGGCGTCCCGGTCGCGTACGACGAGGGCGCCGGTCCCGAAGGGGAGGAAGAGCGACTTGTGGGGGTCGAGGGTTATGGAGTCGGCCCTCTCGATCCCGCCGAGCCGCTTCCTGCCCCGTGCCGTGAGCCGGAAGAAGCCGCCGTAGGCCGCATCCACATGGAACCAGACGCCGGTATCGGCCGCGGCATCGGCCACCTCCCCGAGCGGGTCGATGGTCCCCGTATTCGTGGTGCCCCCGGTCGCCACCGCACAGACGGGGATCAGCCCCGCCGCACGGTCCTTCCCGATCTGGCGTCGGAGGTCCTCGGGGTCCATGCGGAGATCCGCGTCCGACCGGATGCTGCGCACGTGCCCCGGCGCGATCCCGATGGTGCGGGCCGCCTTGAGGAGCGAGCCGTGGGCGTGCTCTCCCACATACACGGTGGCCCGGTCGCTCCTTCCCGCGGCAAGCCGGTTTCGCGCCGCCGCCAGGGCGGTGAGGTTGGAGATCGAGCCGCCCGAGGTGAGCAGCCCCTGCGACCCGGTGGGCATTTCGAAGAGGTTGCACATCCAGCGCAGGACGCTCTCCTCGAGCGCCACGAAGCCGGGCGCGGGACCGGCCCGGCCGGTGTAACGGTTGAGGGCGGCGGCCAGGTATTCGGCGAGCGCACCCGCGAAGACGCCCCCGCCCGGGATGTAGGCCAGGTAGGACGGGCCCGCCGTCTCGTAGCTGGGCTCGGCTGCCCGCCGGATCCGCTCGAGCAGCGTTTCGAGCTGCTCCGGCCCGGCGGGCGGCGCGCGACGGATCTCCTCGGCGAGATCGGCGGGAAGACGGGTGTCCGACGCGGGCCGCTGGCCCAGCGCGGAGATCCAGCCGGCAATCAGCTCCCCCGCCTCGGCGGTCATCTCCCGCATCCCGGCGGCGTCGGGCTCCAGCGGAAAGCGTTCGGAATCGTTCATGGCCGGAGCCTGCCGCATTCCGGCGCCGGCGTCAAGCGGCAGGAAATTCCGTGCACGGGGCCTCGCTCGCCGCCCGCGGCAAGCTCCCTGCAGGCAAGCGCACCCGCAACCCGGAACCGTCCGGACCACCCAGAACCAGTCCAGCGAATGACCCCGATCCATCAGGCGAGAGAAGACGACCCGACCCTCCCCGAGCGCTCCCGGGAGGATATGCCGACCACCCCGCTCACCGACCCGATCCGCGAGCGGCTCTTCCGCTCTCGCAGCATCGTGATCAGCGGGGAGGTGAACCAGCGGCTGGCCGCGAGCGTCATGGCCCAGCTGCTGGCGCTCTCCTCCGACTCCGACGAGCCCATCACGGTCTACATCAACTCGCAGGGAGGGCACGTCGAGTCGGGCGACACCATCCACGACATGATCAACTTCGTGAAGCCGCGGATCCGCATCATCGGCACCGGCTGGGTGGCGAGCGCCGGCGCGCTGATCTTCGTCTCGGTTCCCAGGGAGGACCGGTTCTGCCTTCCCCACACCCGCTTCCTCCTGCACCAGCCCGCCGGCGGGGTCGGTGGAACGGCCGCCGACATCGACATCGAGGCGAAGGAGATCGTCAAGATGCGGCAGCGTTTGAACCGGCTCTTCTCCGAGGCGACCGGACAGCCGCTGAAGCGGATCGAGGACGACACCCACCGCAACTTCTGGCTCTCCGCCGAGGAGGCGAAGGAGTACGGCCTGGTCGGCAGCATCATCCGAAACGCCGGTGAGCTGAAGTAGGTCCGGACATCCCGCCCCCCGAGCCTCCCCGGCGATGAAGCGTATCGCGACGCTCACCGTGAACCCCGCGATCGACAAGTACACAACCGTCGATCGGGTTCGGCCGGACAGGAAGCTCCGGTGCGAGCGACCGACCCGGGAGCCGGGGGGCGGGGGCCTCAACGTCTCCCGCGCCGTCCAGCGACTCGGCGGCGAGGCCACGGCGCTCTACATGGCCGGCGGGCCGACCGGCGACATCCTGCGGGATCTCCTGGACGCGGAAGGTATTCCGCAGCACGTCCTGCCCATTGCGGGGTGGACTCGCGAGAACCTCATCGTCAACGAGGAGGGGTCGGAGCAGCAGTACAGGTTCGGGATGCCCGGCCCCGAGGTCTCCGAGGAGGAGAAGGATCGATGCCTCGAAGCACTCCGGGAGCTCGACCCCGCACCCGACCTCCTCGTCGCGAGCGGTAGCCTTTCCCCGGGACTCCCCGAGGACTTCCTCGGCCAGGTGGCCGAGGTCGCTGCGGAGATCGACGCCCGCTTCATCGTCGATACCTCGGGAGAGCCCCTCCGTCACGCGGTGGAGGCCGGAGCTTTCCTGCTGAAGCCGAACACCAGCGAGCTGGAGGACCTTGCCGGAGAGGCGCTGGAGACGGAGAAGGCGCAGGAAGAGGCGGCCCGGCGCTTCATCGAAGAGGGGTGCTGCCAGGTGATCGTGCTCTCCCTCGGCTCCGGAGGCGCGGTGATGTTCACCGGGGAGCGGACCGAGCACATCCGCGCCCCCACCGTGCCGATCCGGAGCAAGGTCGGCGCGGGGGACAGCATGGTCGGCGGGATCGTGCTCGGGCTGGCGCGGGGAATGGAGCTCCCGGATGCGGTCCGGTTCGGCGTGGCCGCGGGCGCAGCCGCAGTGATGACGGAGGGCACCGAGCTCTGCCGCCGAGAAGACACCGAGCGCCTCTTCGAGGAGATCCGGCGCGGCTGAGCGAGCGCAGGTCGAGAGGGGAGAAAGCAGAAGCGGGGCCCGCACATGCGCGAGCCCCGCTTCCCTTAGTTCCCTTAGTTCCCTTAGTTCCCTTAGTTCCCTTAGTTCCCTTAGTTCCCTTAGTTCCCTTAGTTCCCTTAGTTCCCTTAGTTCCC
>SKRI01000172.1 GCA_007118565.1 Gemmatimonadota bacterium
CGGGGAGCATCCCCGGCTGCGGATCGACGGCGACCTCGTCGATGCCACGAGCGCGCGGGTGCCGAGCGCCGCCGAGGCGGCACGACTCGCCGACTCCATTCTCACGGAGGAGCAGAGAAAGCGCTTCGAGGCGGAGGGTGAGCTGGACCTCTCCTTCGGAGTACAGAAGCTGGCCCGCTTCCGCGCCAACATCTTCCGGCAGCGAGGCTCCGTTGCCCTTGCCATCCGCCGGATTCCCCACACGATCCCGTCGTTCGAGGAGCTCGGTCTCCCCGCGCAGATCGCCCGGCTCGCCGAGCGACCGCGGGGTCTAGTCCTGGTCACCGGGCCGACCGGATCGGGCAAGTCCACGACGCTCGCCGCCATGATCGACAAGGTCAACCGGGAGCGGAAGGGTCACATCCTCACCATCGAGGATCCCATCGAGTTCGTCCACCGGAGCCGCGGCTGCATGGTGAGTCAGCGGGAGGTGGGGACCGATACGGCGTCCTTCGCCACCGCGCTGAAGCAGGCGCTCCGGCAGGACCCGGACGTCATCCTCGTCGGCGAGCTCCGCGACCGGGAGACGATCCAGGCGGCGCTCACCGCGGCCGAGACGGGCCACCTCTGCCTGGCCACCCTGCACACGAGCTCCGCTGCGGAGACGGTCCACCGCGTCATCGACGTTTTCCCGGCCGACCAGCAGTCGCAGGTGCGGGCACAGCTCGCCCTCGCGCTCGAGGGGGTCGTCGCCCAGACCCTCCTCCCCCGGACCGGCGGGCGCGGCCGGCGGTCGGCCACTGAGATCATGGTGTGCACTCCCGCGGTGCGGGCGTGCATCCGGGACGACAAGATCCATCAGATCCCCACCCTCCTGCAGTCAGGAAGGAAGCACGGGATGCGGACGATGAACGGCGCCCTCGCCCAGCTCTACCTCCAGCGCGAGGTGGCGCTCGACCAGTGTCTGAAGCGCTCCGCCGATCCCCACGATCTGCTGCGGATCGTGGGCGAGCCCGTCCCCGCCTGAGGAGCCGAACCATGCCGACGTTCACGTACAGCGCAAAGACGATTTCCGGGGAGCTCAGGACCGGGGAGATCACCCTTCCCGACCGGGACGCGGTGGTCGGTCACCTGCGGAGGCAGAGGCTCGTCCCGGTGGCGGTGCGCCCGAAGCCGAGGGACATCTCCCTGAAGCTCGGTACAGGCGTGAGGACACGGGAGATCGTCGTCTTCACCCGTCAGCTCGCCACCATGATCGACGCGGGCCTTCCGCTCGCGCAGACCCTCTCGATCCTGGCCGAGCAGACGGAGAACAGGCACCTTCGCGAGGTCATCCGGCAGGTGCTAAGCGACATCGAGGCGGGGCAGACGCTCGCCGAGTCGATGGGCAGGCATCCCAGGATCTTCTCCGAGCTGTACGTCAACATGGTGGCCGCGGGTGAGGCGGGCGGAATCCTCGACACGATCCTCCTGCGCCTGGCCAGCTTCCTCGAGAAGAACGACGCCCTGATCCGGAAGATCAAGGGGGCCATGACCTACCCGGCGGTCATGCTCCTCGTGGTCGCCGTCGCGGTCTCCGTGCTCCTCTGGCAGGTCGTCCCGGTCTTCGCCACCATCTTCAGCGACGCGGGGCTGGCGCTTCCCGCCCCAACGCTCTTCGTGATGGGGGTGAGCGACTTCCTGCAGAGCTACATCCTCTGGCTGGTGCTGACCGTGGTCGCCGGCATCTTCCTCTTTCGAAGCTACTACCGGACCGAGAGTGGAAGGCTGGAGGTGGACCGGGCCCTTCTCCGCATGCCGGTGCTCGGCGGCCTCCTGCGAAAGGCGGCGGTGGCGCGCTTCACCCGGACGCTCGGCACGCTCGTTACCTCCGGCGTCGCCATTTTGGAGGGGCTGGAGATCACCGCGCGGACGGCGGGCAACCGGGTCATCCACGACGCGGTGATGCGCTCCCGCGCCTCCATCGCTGGCGGAGCCACCATCGCGCAGCCGCTCAGGGAGTCCGGCGTATTTCCGCCCATGGTGGTCCAGATGATCAATGTGGGCGAGGAGACGGGCGGGCTGGATGCGATGCTCTCCAAGATCGCCGATTTCCACGACGACGAGGTGGACGCCGCGGTCTCCGCCCTCACCTCGATCCTGGAGCCGGTCATGATCGTGATCATGGGGATCGTCATCGGCGGGATGGTGGTGGCCATGTACCTGCCGATGTTCGACATGATCCAGGCGGTGGGGTGATCGGGTCTCTGGCGCGAACGCGGCTGAGCAAACGGGCATTCGGCTGCGCCCGTCCTGCGGCCCCGGCCGCCTACCTGCCGGTCCGGAACTCCACCACCGCCGGAACCACGAGCTGCGCCACCGGGATCGAAAGGTAGGCAACGGCTGGACGGCCTTCCTGTCGCTGGATGCGGCGTCCGAGCAGGAAGAGGGCTCCCGCGGCGCCGACGGTGGTCGCGAGCGAAATCGCTGCATCTCCTTCCCGACGGTTCGCCAGGTGGGCTCCGAGAGGGGGCCCGAGCGTCATCCCCACCAGCATGCCGGCCGCCGCCCCGTCGGAGAGAGGGGCTTTCTCCGGCGTGTGCGGGTTCACCTGGTGGCCGACCGCGGCTCCGATCACGCCTCCCACGAGCCAGCCTCCGAGAGAGCCGGCGGCGGCTCGACCGAAGCTCGATCGAGTGTCCCCGGGTTCCGGAGCGGCGAAAGTGCCTTCGGGCCAGCGACCAAGGATTTGCCGCGCCAGTGGATCGAGCGCGCTGACAGGCGGCGGGGAGGCGGAGCCGGCCACCTCGTTTCTTTCTGCAGTCCACGGGTCCTCCGTCCGCCAGACCACCGATTCGGGAGCCGGTGCATCCTTCGAGCTCTGCCCCGCTAGCGGGGAGGCGATCAGGAGAAGGAGGACGATTGTGAGACGCGTCACCATGGTCACCAGTCGTTCGGAGAAACCGAGGTAGCGGGGAGAATCGGCGGATCGGCCACCGGCCGGATCCGCCGCCAAAGTTTGGCGCTTCCCTATCGCGTCGTCGCCCAGGCGACGGTGGCGGGCACGGTGATGGCGAGAGCGACGCCCACGGCCCCGCCGGCGTACTCCCCCGCCTCCAGCGCATTCCCAACGGCGATGCCCGCGCCGAGGCCCAGACCAACTCCGAGCACCGAACCCGCCGCCGTGATCCACGGATTCGCCTCCCTGCGGCTGCCGATGTACGTCCCGAG
>SKRI01000035.1 GCA_007118565.1 Gemmatimonadota bacterium
CGTGGTGGAGCGGCACCCCGTCCACGAGCGGCGAGGGCGCCGGGTCCCACCGCTCCTGGTGCCAGCCGCGACCGCGGATCCACTCCCCGGGCCGCGCCTCGGCAGCCGCCTCGGCCACCATCTCCACGATCTCCTCCCAGGTCGTTGCCTGTGTGAGGTCGAGGATCATGCGCGACTCGCCCAGCCCCATGAAGTGGCCGTGCCCCTCGATGAAGCCGGGGATGGTGAGCCGGCCGGCGAGGTCGATGACCTCGGTACCCTCGCCCACGAACCGCTCGACCTCGGCGTCCGTCCCGACGGCGACGATTCGCCCGCTGCGGACCGCGACCGCCTCTGCCTCGGGCCGGGCCTCGTCCATGGTCACGACGGTGCCGCCCATCAGGACGAGATCGGCCGTCTCGCCTGGCAGGGAGGGCCGCTCGGGCGTCGGGGCGTCGGCTGTCGGGGCAGCCGGCGCGCAGGCGGCGGCACCGCCTGCGAGGAGCAGCACGAAGGCGAGCAGGAGCGGGCTGACGGGTCGTTCTGCCTGCATGGAGATCTCCGGAACACGGGTGATGGTCGATCCGATAAACTGTCGTCGAACGGATCTGCACGCCAGCCGGAGCCGGATCGCGGGAGGGGGACGGGATCTGCGCGAGGCGGCGCGTCGTCCACCCCGCTTGCCCCGGGGCCCCGCCAGACATACCGTCACCCCGTGCGCACTTCCCGAACGACACACCCGGAGCCGTTATGCGACGCCACCTGATCCCTGCCGCGCTCTCCATCTTCCTCTTCCTCCCCGCCTGCGCCCCGCCCATGGCGGACGGACAGGCGGCCGAGAGTCTCCGGGAACGGGCCGAGCGCCTCCATTCCGAGGTCCCCCTCGTGGACGGCCACAACGACCTTCCCCACCAGCTCCTCAACCGGGTCGAGGGAGACCTCGACCGACTGGACATCGCCGAGCCGCAGCCCGAGCTGCACACCGACATCGATCGCCTGCGCCGGAGCGGGCTGGGCGCGCAGTTCTGGGCAGCGTACGTGGCCAACGAGTACTACCACGAGGGGACCTCGGCCCAGCGAGCGATGCGCATGATCGACGTGATCCACCGCTTCACCGAGCGGTACGATCTGCTGGAGATGGTCTACACCGCCGACGACATCGAGCGTGTCCACGGGGAGGGCCGCATCGGCTCGCTCATCGGCATAGAGGGCGGCCACGCCATCGAGAACGAGCTGGCCGCGCTGCGGCTCTACTACGACCTGGGCGCCCGCTCCATGGGCCTCACCCACAACGTCTCGCTCCCCTGGGTCGGTGCGGCGGTCGACGAGGGGGAGGGGATCGGCCTCTCCCCCTTCGGCCAGGAGGTCGTTCGGGAGATGAACCGGCTCGGGATGCTCGTCGATCTCTCCCACGTCTCGAGCGCCTCCATGCGGGACGTGCTGCGGGTGGCCGAGGCCCCGGTCATCTTCTCCCACTCCAGCGCCCGGGCGCTCACCCCCCACGACCGCAATGTGCCGGACGACATTCTGCGGCAGCTCCCGGAGAACGGCGGGCTGGTGATGGTGACCTTCGTGCCCGCCTTCGTGCAGCAGAACGGGCGGGCAACCCTGGCCGACGTGGCCGACCACATCGAGCACGTGCGGGACGTGGCCGGGATCGACCATGTGGGGATCGGCTCCGACTTCGACGGGATCACCGAGGTGCCGGTTGGGCTGGAGGACGTCACCACCTTCTACAACCTGACGATGGAGCTCCTCGAGCGCGGCTGGAGCGACGAGGAGATCCGGCAGCTCCTGGGGCTCAACTTCCTGCGCGTCCTGCGGGAGGCCGAGGCTGTGGCCGAGCGGCTCCAGGCGGAGCGGCAGCCCTCGGTCGTGCGGCTGGAGGAGGTGCAGGGCACGGTGGGCGGCCGTCGGTAGCTGCGCCGGGGTGAGGCTGACCGGCTACTCCGGCGCCACCGACTGGATCTCGTCGTCGCGGGTGTCGATCGTCTCCTCCACCCAGAGCACCTCGATGGCGGTGGCGATGGCCAGGACGATGGGGAGGGAAAGGATGGCGCCGAGGATCCCGAACATCGAGCCGAAGAGGATCAGCGCCAGGAGCGTCACGAAGGGGTGGAGGTTGGCCGCGCCGGACATCACCATCGGCCGGACCAGGTTCCCCTCCAGCTCCTGGATCGCGATCACCGCCACGGCCACCCAGATAGCGAGCGATGGGTCGTAGAAGAGCGTGACGATCACCGCTACCGCACCCCCGATCCAGGGCCCGACCAGCGGGACGATGTCGGCGAGCCCGATCAGGGTGCCGAGCAGCAGCGGGTGGGGAACGCCGATCAGGGAGAAGACGATGGCAGAGAGCGCCCCGATGATGACCATGGAGACGAGGGTCCCCCAGAGCCAGCCGGAGATGCGCTCACCCAGCCGCTCGAACAGGCGATGGTACGCCGGGCGGCGGTCCGCCGGAACGGTGCGCATGAGGGGGGTGAGGAGCTTCTCGTTCGGCTTGGCCACCACGAAAAGGGCGCCCACGAGGACCAGGACTGTCATCGCCACCAGCTCCAGGAGCCCGAACGCCCCGGCCAGGAAGCCTCCCGCTCCCAGCCCCATGATCGCGTCGAGGATCCGCTCCCCCGCATCTCCCATCAGCTCGATCTCGAGACCGGTGGTGTCCTGGACCCACTCCTCCCACTGCTCGAGCAGGGTCAGGATCCCGGGGAGGTCCTCGATCAGGTTGCGCAGCTGACCCACCACCATCGAGACCAGGAACCAGATCCCCACGCCGATCCCGCCGAGCAGGACCAGTGCGAAGATGCCGGTGGACCAGCCCCGGGAGAGGGGGATCCGCTTGACCACGGTATTGAAGGCGATGGCCAGGATGCCGCCCACGAAGGCGATGAGCAGGACGCTCATGATGGCGTCCAGGTAGTTGAAGAGGATCGCCAGCAGGAAGAGCAGGCCGGCCACCCGGTAGAGCCGGCGCCCGAGGAGCGATGCCAGCCGCTCGGGAAGGTGCTCGGTCTGCCGCGCCACCGCCTCGGAGACGGCGCGGGGATCGATCTGGTGGGCGGAGTCTCGTTCGGCGCTCATCTTTTCTACTCGGGTTATCGGCCGAGGCCGGGCCGAGCAAACTTTGGTCCGGCCGGGCGTCCGGCCCGCATCGTGACCACCCCTCGACCCCCATGATTTCATGACC
>SKRI01000220.1 GCA_007118565.1 Gemmatimonadota bacterium
ACAAGTATCCGCACCTGTGACCTCCTGGACACGGCTCAACCGAACGGATCTTCGCGGGGCACACTGCCAAAGCCCGTTGTCGCCGCCCAATTTGGTTATTCCCGAACCGAGCCGCGGGTTAGGATGACGACTCGCGCATGACGGGAGAGGGATCGTGAACCGCCCTGGTCAGCCGGGCGCGTGCTGCTGGCGTTCGTACCCTTCGCGGTGATGGCTGTCGCACTGATGGCCTCGCGCACCATCATGCCGCTGCGCGAGGCCCTGCCTTTCTCGGAACAGGGGGCGGACCAAGATAACCCGATGATGGCGCTCCCCTTCCTTCTCGTTCGCATCATTTGTCCGAGGGCCCTTCGCGTCGATCAGTCCACGTCGTCGTCACCTGGAAATTCGAGTTCGTAGCGCAGCTCCTCCTCTGGCTGCCAGATAAAATTTCCCTGAACCAGGTCGATCTGAGCCTGCCACAGCAAGGCGAGACCGTCGGCATCCTCCACATAGCTGGCCATGGTGTAGGCACCGACCTCCTTGGCCTGTCCAAGGAGACTGGTCAGGCGTGACAGGAGATCGTCGGGAGAGTGATGCAGCCCAACCGTCAGTTCACGGGCAATCTTGACGTAATCGGGCCGAAGTTCGGCGAGCATCCGGCGGGTATCGGCATCGGTGCTGGCGCCGAAGTGCTCCAGAGCCACCCGGATCTCCATGTCTCGCAGCGCGGCACCGAAGTCGGAAAGCTGATCCAGGCGACGCAGGATATCGCTCTCGCGGAGTTCCAGAACCAGGCTTCCCGGGCGCACCGGGTGTTCGCCAAGTCTATTGCGCAGCCAGGGCAAAAAGCTCGAGTCGCTCAGCGAGCCGCGGGACACCTTCACGAATAGACGGGACTGGGGGTGGCTGGCGGTGCGGGCATTAAGGATGGCAAAGGTATTACTGATCACCCAGCGATCAAGATGACGGTCGAGCCCGAGCCGTTCCGCCATCTCCACGAACTGCCCCGGCAACAGGATCCGCCCATTCGGCTCACGGATTCTCAGCAGCACCTCGTGGCGTTCGATCTGATCCGATCCACTAATGTTCGCGATCGGCTGAAAAACCGGAAACAGTCGCTTCTCCTTGATGGCATGGGCAATGGTGTGCCGCCAGTGACTGCGCTCTTCGACGTCCAGGTCCAGCTTCAGCAACTCCGGATCAAGTTGCACCCGGTTGCCACCACTCTTCTGGGCGTCGTCACAAAGCGCGCTTGCGCGGTCCAGAGCCTTGAGCGGACGTTCCCATGGCACCTGCGCGACACCCATACTGGCCGCAACGGTTTCGCCCGGA
Organism: Gemmatimonadota bacterium; assembly: GCA_007118565.1. Classification (GTDB taxonomy): domain Bacteria; phylum Gemmatimonadota; class Gemmatimonadetes; order Longimicrobiales; family Longimicrobiaceae; genus SKRI01. The sequence continues at coordinate 1,315 of SKRI01000220.1, forward strand.
AAATCGGACACGCGGGCACCGATGGTCCGCTTGTGCAAACTGCGCGCGAGCTCGACGACCTCCTTCGGATCCTTGCGCTGGGCAACCGCAATCAGGCCCGCCTCGCCATGGCTAACCACCAGATCGCCCGGTCGCATGGCTTCGCGACTCCAGCGCAGGGACTGATTTCGGGTCTTCTGGTAGTCGATCGGACCGAGGCATTCGAGTAGTGCCCCGGCTTCGTCGAACGCCAACTGCAGGACCACCGTGGTCCCCTCCGCAGCGTCGAGACGGTCGAGATGGCACGCCACGAGACGCTCGAACTCCAGGGGATGCGCCAGCGTCGACGACCGACCGCTCGCGGCCTGCCCGTGCGCCCGCGACCGGACTCGGCGATGCCATGCAGCCCGCGCACGAACCCGGCCCACGACGTCCGCGTCGGCAGTGGCTGGCGGCAGGTACTCGATCACCCCATTGAAGGATGCACCCTCCGCCGTACCCGACGCAGCCTCCGCGTCCAGGACCAACAGGGGGATATCCAAAGACATGTCGTGTGGAAACAGCAGGCAGCCGATATCCTCCGCGGTGATCCCCGGCAAAGGGCCGGCGACCAGGACGACCTCCGGCTGGATGTCCATCACCTGATCGACGACCTCCAAAGGGGCCGTGCTGGTGGCCACCTCCAGGCCAGCCTGTCGCAGCATAGCCGCCGGCTCCTCGACGGCCTCGACGTCCGCGCCGAGCAGGAGCACCCGGTAGGGGGCAAGAAAGTCGTCCTGTACCAGCCCGCGGATGACGCCCGCCAGATCAAGATCCGACACGGGCGGATTGAGCAAGGCATCGGCTCCCGCACGGAAGACCTGCAGCCATGCCTGGCCTGGCGCACCAGTAGTGGGCGCCACGATGACTAGCGGGACCCCGGGCAGCGAACCGTCGCGCAGATGGACCAGACGCGACAGTTCGGCGTCATCCATCTCCGCCAGTTCAACCACCATCATGTCAGGGGACATCGCCTCGTTCGGGTTCGTTAGCGCCTCTTCATCCGCACACGCGAGAACCGAAATCCCGTGCATACCCAATAACAAAGCGATCTCGCTCTCGGGCGACACCCCCTCCCCGAATAGACACACCAGAGGACGTTTGGCTGTCAGGGCTGCCGCTAATGCGTCGCCGGCGATGTCCACGGCCACCGGAAGTTCTGCCAGCACATTTTCCCGCAGCCGCAGGACCAGGGCGCCGATGCTGTCCAGCTCAGCCGGGCTGGGAGACACCGTGGTGTCCACATACTGCGCCAGACGTTCATCGATCCGGCGAGCAGTGGCCAAGGACGCCTCCATTGCCGAGCCGGTCAGGCCACTCACCAGAGCCCTTGTTATACCCCGAACCTCCATTACGTCCGGTGGCTGGCAGCCGCGCTGGCGCACGCTATACCAGCGGTCTTTGAGGTCATTGATTGCCTTCGGAAGTTTCGTCAGAAACCCCGTATCAAGGGCATCCGAAGCATCCCCGGATGCCTGTCTTTCGGAGTTATGCATCATGCGGACCTAAACGTGGGCGGCTCAGCGTCAATATATAGACAAGTATCCGCAGCCCATGGGGCCGCGCAGCCGCCAGGTTAAACATCAGGTTTCGGCGCGGACCACACCCGTTCGACCCGGGCCCTGAGGAATCGGCTCAACGAAACGGCGCTTCGCGTGGCATCACGGAACGCCGTGGGGCGTTGTATCGGGCTGATTATTCCGGAGCCGAGCCGCGGGTTAGGATGACGACTCGCGCATGACGGGAGAGGGATCGTGCTGTTCTGGCTCACGCTGGTGCCGTTCGTGCTGTTGTTCGTGTGGCTGGTGCCGCTGCGGCGCCCCGCCTTCGAGGCC
>SKRI01000110.1 GCA_007118565.1 Gemmatimonadota bacterium
GACCCGGATCCAGCCCGCGGATGCCGATGTTGGCGCGCATCCCAATCCCTTCCTCCTCGACCACGTGCACGCCAGGAACGGCGCGCAGCACCTCGTTGCCGGAGAGGCGCACCAGGTTTCGAATCTCAGCGCGGCCGATGACCGTGGCCGACCCCGGAATGCGGTGCAGCGATTCCCGAGCGTCCCCGATCACGGTCAGCTCGGGGACGCGGAACGTCGGCGCTCTCAATGTATCGACCGCCACCGAATCGGCCGGCTGCAGGGGTGGAGGTGCCGAGGTGCCAGGTGAGTCGGCCGGTCCGGCCGCCGTCAGGGCGAGGGTGGTGAGAACAGCAGAGATCGCGGTATTCATGACTCCCTTCGGGAGGGTCCTGGTGACAGAATCTTGACGCGATTGAGAATCGTTCTCAAACGGTTCCCGAAGGTACTTGCGGCTCCGCGGAGCCGCAAGGCGGCCCAAGGGGGGGCGGATTCGACGATAAAGTCACTTAACGAATTTTTCCCGCGGCTTGAAGTCGTCCTCGAGATGAGCTACAGTTCCTCCCCCCACGCGCCAGCCCTCTCCGACTGACTGAGAGCCGGCCCCACCTCCTATCGGAACGCACCCGAGCATGACGGATCCTCCAGCAGACGAGGAGGTGACCTCCAGCGGCTTCCCCGATCTGTTCGGTGCCATCTTCCGCAGCGCCGGGATGGGGATCGCCGTCGTCGATGATGATGGGCGTCTCGTGCGCACCAACGCAGCCCTCCAGCGCATGTGGGGCTACTCTGCCGAGGAGCTGCGGGGAATGGCGTTCGACGACATTTCCCACCCCGACGACGCCACGGCGGATCGGGAGCAGTTCAGGGAGGTGCTCGACCGAACTCGCACCGGATACCAGTTCGAGAAGCGCTTCATCCACAGTGCCGGCCACGTCGTCTGGGGGCGCGTCACCGTCTCCCTTCTCCGGAAGTACGAAAGACGTTCCGTTCTCGCGGTCGTCATGGTGGAGGATGTGAGCTCCCGCAAGGAGGCGGAGGAAGCGCTCATCCGGGAGCGGGCGTACCTGGAGCATCTCTTCGAGAGCATTCCAGAAGGCGTGGTGCTCGTCGACACTCAAGACCGCGTGCTCCGCATCAACCCCGAGTTTTCCCGCCTTTTCGGCTACGAATCGGACGAGGCAGTCGGTCGCCATCTGGAGGATCTGATCATCCCGCCGGGGCGTGAGGAGGAGGCGCGGGCCATAACCCGGCGCATCAGCGAAGGGGAGCGGGTTCGCCTGGATACCTTCCGTCGATCCAAGGACGGAACGCCCATCGAGGTCGGGGTGGTCGGTACATCGGTCGAGTTCGACGGGCGGGGCATCGCGGTCTACGGAATCTACCAGGACATCCGGGAGCGAAAGTCGCTCGAGTCGGCGCTACGACGGGCGAGCACCACGGACGAGCTGACCGGCGTGCTCAATCGCCGCGGCTTCCTCGCGCTCGCCAGGCGGGAGTGGAAGCTGGCGCGCCGCCGGGACCACGAGATGATGCTGATCTATGCGGACCTGGACGACTTCAAGGAGATCAACGACGAGTTCGGCCACGCCGAAGGGGACCAGGTGCTGAGATCGGTGGGGAGGCTCATGCGCGACAGCGTCCGCGCAACCGATCTCATAGCCCGCATGGGAGGAGACGAGTTCGTGGCGCTCGCCGTCGAGGCGAAGACCGACGCCGCCATCTTCTCCCGCATCGAAGAGTCGATCCGTCGGTTCAACGCCGACAGCGGCCTCCCCTACCAGATCGCGATGAGCATGGGGTCGGTGACGATCCCCGCTCGCTCGGTCGGCTCGCTGGAAGAGCTGCTTTCCAAGGCCGACGCCCGGATGTACGAGGAGAAGCGGAGACGCCACGCCGCATCGTGAGGGTGGAAGGACGGGAGACGCGGCGGGGAAAGCAGCTCTAGAGAGGTTGGGATTCGGGAGATGTCGCCCGTTCGAGGCGTCCTACCGGTCGGACGCGGGTGAGGGCGGACCGAGGTGGAAGGCCAGGCGGTAGGCGGGCCTTCCCCCCCGATCCAGGTAGTAGACGAAGAGGTCGTGCTCCCGGTCGATCCGCAGCCGCCAGACCCGCCGCTCCGCGGCCGGCGTCTCCTCCGTCTCCCAGAAGTCGGGAAAGCTCTGGAAGGTGGCGGTGCCGTCCCGGGTTGCATGACCGCCGAAGCCGGACGTCTCGTACTCGGTCCCGTCCTCCCGGATGTGCTCGTGGAAGAAGGTGAGCCCCTCCTCCCTCATCCGCAGGATCCAGGTGCGCGAATCGTCGCCGCCCACGATGAAGGGGATGCGCAGCTCGTCCTCGCCGCACTCCTCCACGGTGAAGTAGAGCCGCGCCGGCTCGAAGGTCCGATCTCCCTCCTCGGCGTAGATCGTCCGGCCGCCGAAGGTCTGGCCGCACATCTCCCGCATGTTCTCGAAGAAGGCGCGCTGCTCCGCGAGCGGGTCGCCCGTCCGAGCCTGCGTGTCCGCCATGGGCGCACAGCCGAGGAGGATCAGTGCGAGCGTGGCGAAGAAGGGGTGGGGGGAGATGGGGTTTCGCATGAATTCGATCGGCGTGGGTAACCCGGTGCAAGAATGTGGTGGAGCTCGAAGGCAGGGCTTTGCTGCCCCCTGTGGAACCCGAGCGAATACGATGAACTTCGTCGGAATCCTCAGTCCTGACGCAAATCCTCGCTCAGGCAGTTGCCCGGTGGCGAGCGAGAAAGTCGGCCAGTGCGGCAGCCATTCCCGAGGGGTTTTGCAGCTGAAGCCCGTGTGCGGCGTCCGGGAGCACATAGCCAACGGCGTCCGGAAGCCAGTCCAACAGCAACTCGTATGTTTCGACGAATCGAGGGGAAAGGGTCCTGCTGCGCTCACCCAGAACGACGAGCGCCGGCTGGCTGATACTCCGCAACTGTGCCTCGCCCATCTCCCAATCGAGCAGCGCGGGACCCTCGCCTTCGAACGTCGTCGCGGCATCTTCGACGGCTTGGTCGAAGGCTCCCGGTAGCACGGGTTGCAGCGCTTTCCGAGGGTCCTCTCCCAAGCGGACTCGCAACATCTCTTCGACGACCGGTTCCGGACCCTCTTCGTGGTATCGCTGGATTCCCGTGCGCAGCGACTCGTGGTAGTCGGCACCACTGGAGCC
>SKRI01000036.1 GCA_007118565.1 Gemmatimonadota bacterium
CTGCGCGCTCGCGCAGGGTGCGGAGGCGCGCGGCCAGCGACCAGAGCATCTCCTCGCCCGCGCCGCTCGCCGCCAGCAAAGCCTCGACCTTCCGGCGCAGCGCCTCGTCGCCGGCGCACAGCTCCTCCAGCACATCGGCGCGGGCCGATGGGTCCGCCTCCAGCGCGGCGTCGAAGACCTCCCGCACGCGCAAGGGACCGTCGGCGGGGGAAGGAGAGGAAGGGGTCATGAGGGGGTGCTCGACGAAGGAGCCGCGAACGGCCCCGATTGCGGCGTGATAGTCACGGGTCCGCTGGGCGGCAGGCGATCCGTTTCCGCCAATACAACAATAGCCGGTCTCGCGTCGCCGCGGCAACGATCGATGCCGAGCTCGGCGCGCAGCCGAGCGTCCTGGACCCTCCCAACGCACCGCATGAGGGAAACCGCGCCTGCTTTCCCGTAACCCTAAGTGGAGACGGTCGACGAGGCCGCCCGAGATTTCCTCTCAGGCAAGGAGTTCGGCATGCCGTATCCGTGACTCGCAGTCCCCGTCCCGATTCCCATCACCAGGAAGTTTCTACGACCTCAAGCCACCACCGAAAATGAAAAACTCAACTAAACTTCTCGCTCTTACCGCCGGGCTGGCGTTCGTCGCCGCCGGGTGTGATGGCCTCCAATCGAGCACCGAGCTGCCCACCGAAGCGACCACGGTCGAGGCCCGCGGCGCGGCCGAGACGCTCGAGGGCCCCTACAACTTCGACGGACCGATGTTCGACATCGCCGCCATGCCAAATGGCGGTATTCTCGTCGCCGATTTTGCCACGATCAGAGAGATCCGCAGCAGTGGGGTGCGCGAAGTCACCACGCTTCCCCTGGTCACCGGCCCCGGGGCGTTTGACGAGCCGAGCGTCACCTTCATCAACGGCCTGGAACCCATCGGCAACGGAAACTTCTTCGCCACCAGATCCGGACTGGATCTAGCTGTCGGCGCCGCCCTCTTCCGTGCGACGCGTGGCAACGCGCGTCTCGTAGCCGACATCGAGGCCTTCACGCTCGGCGATTGGCCGGATGGTGAGCCGGGCCAGGAGCCGGCCTGGAAAGATTCGAGGTGTGAGCCGCCCGGCGGATTCAGCGACGGACCGCACACGAACCCATATCATCTCACTGCGCTCTCCGGAAGTGAGGTGCTGGTCGCAGATGCGGCAGGCAACTCGCTGCTGTGGGCGAAGACGAACGGCCAGATCGAAGTAGTAGCGACGTTCACCCCGGTGGTCGATCCCGTGACCGGTGACCCACTGGTTCAGTTCCCGCTGGATGGGGAAACGAACTGCCCGGTAGAGCCTGTGCCCACCGCTGTCGCAATCGGCCCGGATGGCGCCTACTACGTGGGTGAGCTGACAGGCACGACGGCTGACAACTTCGGAGGACAGCCCACACCGGATGGTCTGGCGAGCGTGTGGCGGATCGAGCCGGGATCCCGCGACGTCATGTGCCCGTCCGCTCAATGCACGCAGGTCATCTCGGGATTGAACTCGGTGATCGATCTCGAATTCGGGCCCGATGATCATCTTTATGTCGTCGAATACGAGCGCCATGGTTTCCTGGCCACCGTGGCTCCTGACTTTGGAATCCCCCTCGCCGGCGGGACGGTCAAGAGGTGCGATCTCGGAGGGACTTGTCAGGTCATCGAGGGAGAAGCGGGTGATCTCCTCCTGCCGGGTGCCATAACTTTCGACAAATGGGACAACCTGTGGCTGCTGGACAATGTGTTCGCCCCCACGGTGCGGCAGATCGACTGGCGGTGATCCGATTCGAGGCGAGGTAGGTCATCGCCCGTCTCAAAATTTCACCCCATGCCGTCGAAGCACGAAAGGCCCGACCACCTGGTCGGGCCTTTCCGTTTTCCCATCCCACCTCCTGCTGAGCGGAAGCGGGGCCGGCACTGCACGCTGCACGAACAACTGAGGGATGCAGGTGCCGTGGAAGGAGATGGATCCATCTACGACAGCCCCCAGGCGCGATCGATGCGCCGCACGATCTCTGCGAAGGCCGGCTCTGCTCGGAGCGGATCGAGAACGTCCTGGAAGAAGTGGTGCACGGCAAGGGCCGGCCAGTCCTGATTCCATCCGTCGAATTCGCGGAAGCGGGCCAGGGCCCGCCGGTGATCGCCCAGACCGGCGTGGACCAGTCCCGCGGAAAAACGGTCGCCCCGCCTTTCGAACTCGCGGAGCATCTCCCGGCCCCGTTCATCATTTCCCGCGGCGATGTAGGCCAGCGCCAGGGTCGATTCGGGTCCGGAACCGGCCCACGCCACCGGGAGCCCGTCCAGGATCTCCGCCGCCTCACGGAAGCGCCCGAGATGATAGAGCGCGAGCGCCTCGTAGAAGTGGCCGGTCGTGAACTCCGGCGCGATCTCCCCGGCGCGCCGCGCCTCGGCGAGCGCCCGCTCGGCATCTCCCACGATCAGGGAGGAGAGGGACAGGTTGCTCACCGCCTCGGAGGAGAGCGGGTCGAGCTCCACGGCACGGGCGGCGCTTCGCAACGCCTCCTCGCCATTGCCCAGGAGCATCTGCAGCCAGCTCAGCCAGTTGTGCGCCTCGGCGTATCCGGCACGCAGCTCCACCGCCCGCTCGAGCTCCCCGATGGCGGCCGGTCCGTCCCTCCGGTTGCCGTGCAGCAGCCCCAGCGAGGCGTGCGCCTCGGCCAGCGTGGGCGAGATCTCCAGCGCCCGCTGCACCGCCTCCTCGGCGGTGGGGAGGAGGTTCTCGCCATCGCGCGCGTAGCCGTAGTCGTGGAGGAGGACGAGGGCGTCGGCGAGCCCGGCCCAGGCCAGCGCGTAGCTCGGGTCGTGGTCGAGGGAACCCTCGAAGAGGGACACTGCCCGGCGCATTCCCCCCTCCGTCCTCCGGTCCAGGAAGCGGCGCCCCTGCACGTAGAGTCGGTAGGCCTCCAGGTCGGCGGTGGGGGCGTCGGCCAGAGTCCGCGCCTCGTCGGCGCTCAGGCGGGCCTCCAGGACGGTGGCGATGCGGGTGGTGATCTCCTCCTGGATGGCGAAGACGTTCTCGGCGGTGAGCGCCCGCTGGAAGCTCTCGGCCCAGACCTGACGGTCCTCGCGTGCGTTCATGAGCCGGGCCCGGACCCGCACCTGGTCTC
>SKRI01000131.1 GCA_007118565.1 Gemmatimonadota bacterium
AACTCGTCCATGCGTACCGTCTTCGCCGCGTCGATCTCGTTCTGGGAGATGTGCTCGCTCGGCACCAGCTCGAAGATGTCGAGGCCGCGCGCCATCTCCGAGTTCACCAGGACCCCGTTGTACCAGTAGACCGACCAGCTGCCGCCGGTCGCGACCTGGTTCGCATCGACCGGCCCCCGGTCGTGGAAGGCGATCTCGAACGGATTCGCCGGATCGGTCCAGTCGAAGATCGAGATGCCGCCCTGGTACCACGACTGGACCATGACGTCGCGGCCCGGAATGGGAATCAGCGAGCCGTTGTGGGCCACGCAGTTCTCCACGTCGGACTGGGGCGCCGGGAGCTTGTAGTAGCTCTGGAAGACGAGCTCGCCGTTCTCGATGGTGTAAAGCGCGTTCGCCCCCCACTCCACCGGGTCGGTCGGCCGGCACTTCGGCGCACCGCCGCCGCCCCACTCGTCGGTGAAGAGGACCGCCGTTCCCGCGTTGTTGAAGGTGGCAGAGTGCCAGTAGGCGAAGTTCTCGTCGGCCACGGCGGCGATCCGCGTCGGATTCACCGGGTCGGTGATGTCGAGGAGGAGGCCGTACCCCTCGCAGGCGCCACCCGCCATCCCGATGGCCGGGTAGACGGTGATGTCGTGGCACTGGTTGGGGCCGGCATCCGGGTCGAAGCCGTAGTCGGCCATCATCTGCTCGATCATGACCGGCAGCTGCTGCCGGAGCGCGGCGCTGTCGGCGGCGGTGGGCGCGCCGGTACCGCCTCTTTGCTGGACGATTCCCGCGAGGAGTTGGTCTGCCTGCCCGTCAGGCACGATCATGTGCTCGCCGATCAACGGGATCTCGACGACGAACGCCCCCCGTGCCCGGGCCTCCTCGATCTCCGCCAGGTCGGCCGGAGCCGGTCCGTGGCGCGGTGGCGCGGCCAGCCCCTCGAAGATGCGGGGGGAAGCGACGATCGCCGCCTGCGTGGGATCGGCGAGCGGCACCCGGATCACCTCGATGCGGAAGAGCGCGGACTCCGGGTCCTCGTCCGGATTCGCGGCCACGCACCCCGCGAGCTCCTCGGCGGGCCGCACGGGCGCCGATCCGGAGACGTAGATGTAGACGTTGTCCGGATCGTTCGGATCCTCGAGCACGGTGTGCGTGTGCGAGCCCCGGCAGGTCTGGACGTTCGCGATGTACTCGGGGTTCCGGACATCGCTGATGTCGAAGATACGGATGCCGCGAAGGCGATCCGCGCTCACCGCCTCGCGCACCCCCTCGGTGCCGCAGTCGAGCCGGCCTTCCATCCCCTCGCCCGAGACGAAGAGCAGGTTGCGGTAGACGGAGACGTCGCTCTGCGACGCCGGGCATACGTAGCCGGTGACCAGCTCGGGAGCAGAGGGATCCGAGATGTCCCAGATCTGGAACCCGCTGTAGTTGCCCTGGATCGCATAGTTCCCGGTAAAGGCCAGATCGGAGTTGACCGACCCGATGAACTCCTCCGGGGGCGGCGTCGTGGAGAGCATGCGCAGATTCCAGATGGCCTCCTCCGCATCGAAGAGGCCGGCGCCGAGCCCCACCCGAGGATCGACCTCCGGTGCAGCGGACGGCGCGGCCGCGGGAGTGGTGGCAGGTGCGCAGGCGGCCGCAGCGAAGCAGGCGGCGAGGACGAGCGCAGGAAGGCTGCGCGAGAGGTGTCGGACCTTCATGTCGAGTGATTGCTCGAGGAGTGGGTAAGGAACGCGACCGGGCAATTCGCCGGTCACCGGCCGGATTGGCTGCCGGACATTGCCGTCAGCATGCTCTCCATCCGGGCGATCTCGGCGGCCTGATCGACGTGGACGTCGGAGGCGAACCGGAAGAGCTCCGGATCCTGCGCGGCGCCGTCGGCGCCGAGAAGCTCGCGGACCATGATCATGGCGCCGCGGTGGTGCTCGATCATGTAGGTGAGGAAGAGGCGGTCGAACTCCCGGCCGTTCGCCGCCGCCAGCTCGTCGAGCTGGGTCTGGGAGAGCATTCCGGGCATGCCGCTGTGGTCGTGGTGCCCGTGCCCGGTCGTCTGGACGTGGAGGGCCGCGCCCGAGACGTGCACCTCGGGGGCCTCCCTGCCCCGATCACGCAGCCACCGCTGCATCAGGGCGATCTCGTCGCGCTGGGCGTTTTCGATGCGCGCGGCGAGAACACGGATCGGCTGGCTCTCGGCCCGCTCCGGGGCCAGCCCGGCCATGACGAGAGCCTGTCCATGGTGGACGATCATATCCGTCATGAAGCGAACGTCCGCCTCGGTGAAACGCTGCCGATCCCGCTCCACCCGCGCGCGGTAGAGCGCCTCCAGCTCGGCCGCCCGCTCCGGCGACGCGCGCGGTCCCGGCGGATCGGCCGTATTGGGGACGGCGGGAGCGCAGGCGGGAAGCGAAAGCACGAACAGCATCGCGGCAGCCATCCTCGCGGCCCGGGCAGGCCGGACGACCGATCGTTCGATGGGGAAAGCACGCATATCTGAACTGGGGCGCCGCAACCGAAGCGCTGGGTGATCCGGGATGTGGGGCCGATCCCTACAACATGGGGAGGAGCGGCCGGAGTAATGACCTGGAATGTACCCCAGCACCCGAGTCTTTGGAAGCGGTCGTCACCTCCTCTCCCTCATCCACCATCCCGTGGAGTGGGGGAGGGAGAGGAGCCCCGGCTCCGGCCCGTCGACCGCCGACGCGAGCGGGACGGCTGAGAGGCCCGGGCAGCTGCCCGTGGCAGCGACCCGCCACCAGGGCCTCACCGGAACCCGAACAGCGGCGGGAAGAGCAAGGCCACCACCGCCGCCCAGCCGGCCAGAACGTAGAGGTAGGTCATCTGCCACCCCCACAGACGCGAGAAGGGGGTCCGACCCTGGAGGAACCGCCCATACAGGAACGCGGATCCAGCCAGGTTCCCCAGCAGGACCAGGTTCATGCCCAACGCCGCGATCCGGTTGGGGGTCCAGCCCATTTCGGAGATCCTGGCGCCGATGGCCCAGAGCGCCACGAGATCCACCAGCAGGGCCGCCGCGATCAGCGTCAGGTGTAGCCAGTCGAAGACTCCCGGAGGAGCGAGGGGATCCCGGGCGGAGATCGAGTACAGGAGGAGGCCGAAGACCACCACCAGGAGCAG
>SKRI01000019.1 GCA_007118565.1 Gemmatimonadota bacterium
CGCCCCGAGCCCACTGCCACGAAGCGCCGGTACGCCTCCTTGGCCTGCTCCGTGCGCCCGGACTCCTCCTCCGCCCGCGCGAGGAGGAACCACCCCTCCCCCCCCTCGGCCGTGTCGAGCCAGCGGCGTCCCCGCAGCAGCCCGCGCACCTCCGACCACCCATACCACCCCGCAGCCGTTCGCGCACCAAGGAGGACCATGGTCGGCGGAACTGCATCGGGATCGTCCAGATATCCCCGGATGGCCGTCCACGCCGTCCACGGCCGCTCGGCGTTGAGGAGTTGCCGCGTCTCCTCGAGCACGAGCATCGTCTCCGTTCGCGGGAGGGCAGTTACCGGCTGAAGCTGCGGCCCGCGCGTGAGGTCGGCGACGGTGGGGACATCGAAGAACGTGCGCTCCGCGGGCCAGACGGTGCTCAGGAGCACGCCCAGCGCGATGGCCGCGATCAGGGCGGCAAGAGGGAGATACGGTTGGACTTCGCGGCGCATCACAGCAGGAGCTAGCGAGAAATCGAGAGCACAGTCCTTCGGCGGGGAAAAGCACGATCCGTTCCCCCCCGCGTCAGACCTTTCGGGGGCCGGCAAACGGTTGACACGGACCGCGCTACCGATTATAGATTACCGCTGCGCTTCGGCGTTTTATCCCGCGTAGCTCAGTTGGTTAGAGCACCTGACTGTTAATCAGGGTGTCGTAGGTTCGAGTCCTACCGCGGGAGCTGGTGTAAGGAGTTGCGGGACCACAAGATAGAGCCGGTCGGGATTTCGCATCCCGGCCGGCTCTTTTTCGTGGAGTTGGCAATAAGTTGGCACGCGGAACGGTTTCGGCCTCTCGGAGCCGGTCAGGGGGTGCCGCGCCATCCCCTTGTTTTAAAGCACGCCGGACGACCTTGCGCTGAAAGACCAGCATGCTGTTAACGCCCAGCGCGCCAAACGCGATGGGTACGTCATCCCGGCCGGAGCGGCCTATCGTTTCGAAGACGATGCCACGTCAGGAGCCAGCATTAGCCGCAAAGGATGGGGTCAGCTCGAGGCCCTCATACTCAACGGTGACCCGCCGTTCGACAGGGTGTACATCAAGGACAAGACCTGGTTCGGCCGATGGTCTGACCCCCGCAGACAGTTCTTCTGGCCGGTACTGTTGGGCCTGCCATGCTCGGACCGAGATCAGACCGAAGAAATGTTGATACGGAAACTGGCGCAGCTCGCAGAGTTCAGTATGTGGAACGCTTTGCGTGGGTGGGCCTTCGGTTTCCCTCACGATGAGGTTGCTTTCCTCAAACGCCTAACCGCTGCGTATTTTGAGACTCATTTCTGTACTGCGCGCATACGTCCTGGCCAGGAGGCCACGGCAGGCGCCGACATGCTGATCGGTATGGGAGTGATGTGGCTGTCACAATCGGCGTGCGGGGTCACGGCAGTGGGTCGGCACCGCCGTTCAGCAAGACCGCATTTATCCAGTTGAAGAGAATGACTCCGCGTTTCCGAGTCACGATCGACGAGGATCACATCAATGATGCGGGACAGATTCGATCTGTGTGGAATCACTCGTTCGTGCTCACATTATCTCCTGCGCTCAGAATGGGAAAGGTTGGTCACCTACCGGGAGTCGCTCCCAACGGTGGCGGGAGAGTCGACGCCAGTTCATGGGCGTCTACCCAGACGTGGACCGAGCGCTGGCTGCGATGTGAGGAGGGAATTCCCAGCCAGCGTTCATTGGACGTCGAGCACTCATTAGCAATGAGCCCCGACCCTGACTACCGACTCCCCTGGGTGATAGAAGGCCTTCGTCTGTGGTTAGGGGAGGATCGTCAAGGACCGAACATCCCCGAGGAAGGCGAACTGGACGACGAGTTTCCGCAGGACATAGCTCTCGCCCGAGCTGGATGATTTTCTTCGTCGACATCTGGGGCCCAGAGGAGTCATAGCAGCTCCCATCACCCTTTGAGCCTGACTCGCCTCCATCAGAAGCGCCCGATGCCCAAGTCACCTGAAGGAGACGTTTCAGCGGATCGTTACATTGACCCTGTGAGCGGCCTTTGTGAAGTCGTAGGTATCTTGCTAATGGGGCGTGCGTCCCTGCTCGGCGGCTGCACCCCCCGTAGGCGGGAGAACAGCGTCGGCGGCGCGGTGCCGTTCCCGCGGCTGCTACCGTGACCACCTGCGGTCGCTGCCCGGCCGGTCAGCGGTCCGAAACTCTGCCCGAATCAGCTTCCACGCGGGCGACGGGGTGTCAGTCATGGCTTCGGTCTCAAGCTGCAGGGCGAGACCGTCCGGTCCGACCATAAAGTCCACGTACTCGTTGCTCTGGCCCCGAAGCTCTATGTCGAGGTAGGCCCGCTCCGCCAGCTTGAAGATGGCCAATCGCCGGTCAACAGGACGGGCAGTCGGGCGGTCTTGAGCGCGCGCGTAGAGCTTCGACGCGAGGGGCGGCGACCCCTTACCGGAATACCCAACCCACCTGGAGGAAGAACATATTCGTCACTCCCCGGTGAGGTGTCTTTAGAAAGTCCGCCGCCAGCCCCCCCTCGAAGCGACCCACCCGCAGCCCCCCTGCCACACCCGCGCCGGCCGCGAAGCCGGTCTCTTCCATGTACGTGCCGTAACCCAGGACCGGTGCTACCGAGAAGTAGGGAGTGATGTCGGTGGGATACGGCTGGAACCGGATCGGGATCCTTACGTCGCCTGCGAACGTGCCCTGGCCGACCAATGATCCGATCTGGAGATTTGCCTGGAGGAGTGTGCGGTATTGGAAGAGGGGATAGGTCAGGTGAGGTCGCAAGAATAGTCCAGAGCCGGGATCCGTGGCATTGATGACCCCCATATCAATGGCGAAGGGGAGGCCGCCAACCCGCTCGATGTGCGAGGGGGGCCGGCCGACAGCTGTGAACTCGACACCGATGTCCACGTCACCGCCGGGCAGTGCGGCGGGGAGTTGGAAACTCAGTGTGCGGTTGTTTTCGGTGAACCGTTGGATGATCCGATAATCGACCGGCACATCGATGTGAGCTCCTCCGGTGCTACCCGCCACATAGCTCTCGATAGCCTCCACGGTGGGAGAAATGTCCGAGCCGGGTGCGAGGCCTGCCAGGAGGGTGGCGATCTCCCGAACTTCCACGACCTCCGGATAGAGGAAGTTGAGCCTCAGGAGATATGTCAGTGGATCGGCGGGATTGGGGTGCACCTCTGCCGCTAGCACCACCTCACGCTTGAGGTGTCTCAACACGTCCTGATCGCTGAGGTCAACCCGTAGCCGGAAGTGGCGGAAGGGAAGGTCCGATACCTCCGGCCTGGGGGCGATCAACTCCGGAGGCGCGGCGGACAGCTCATCACCCCCCGGTCCGAATACTCTCTCCCCCGGCAAGAGAGTATCGATGTATTCGGTATGCCCGATGACGTGCGTCTGGAACGTGCGAGCGGCCGCTTCACCGAACTGCGTCCCGGCGGTATCTCTGAGGCTCTGGCAGGAACGGAAGTGGAAGTAGGACGGTCCGCAGAGGAGATCCCGGAACTGCAGCACGAAGTCAGCGAAATCGCCCTCGTCCGGGAGGGGCTCTCCTCCGGCCGTCTCCGTGACCTCCCGTGCAGCGCGCGCGCCGGCGGCCGCGGCGAGATCCTCGGCTGTGGGGAGGTCGCTGGCCGTGAATGCCCCGCTGAGCGTCTCACCGGCGGACCCATGACCGAAGAACTCAATCGCCCTGATACAGCTGTATCTCGCAGGGTCATACGCGTCGACGATCCTCGTCAACGTGTCTGCCGCATTGCTTCCGGCTTCCAGGGCGAACCCGTCATGGGTACGGGCGAAGAACTCGGCTGAGGCCCTCCAGGAAGAGACGAGCTGGGGGTCGTCGGTCGCGTAAACGAAGATATACGCCGGAATGCGTCCACTGGGCGGCGCTTCGCCATCAGAGGATTCATCGGATTCCTGACGCTGCACGCGCGGCCCCGTCTCCCGTTGCTGAACCATGTGGGCCCCACCTTGGACGGCGGACGTCGTGGACCTCTGCTGTTGCAGGACGTGGGTAAGCTCGTGGGCCAGGAGCCGTCGACCCGCGGCGGTCTCGGGGCGATACTCGCCTCGACCGAAGGCGACGTCGTGACCGAGTGTGAAGGCCCGGGCCTGGAGGGACCGGGCGGCAGACGCGGCTTGCGGGCCCGTATGGATCCGGACGGCCGAGAAATCCGCCCCGAAGCGTTTCTCTAAGGACGCCCGGGTGGGTTCGGGTAGTGGCCGCCCGCTTCGCAGAGACGCCTCGACCGTAGCCCGCTGAGCCAACTCCACGGGTGCGCCGGCCTGGTCCGCGCCAGCCGTCCTGCGAAGAGGGCTCGTCGTCTCGCGGCCGATCCGGCTGCCGGCGCCGGCCACCGCGTTGGCGATGCGCTCGGCTTCGCGCTCCGCCTGGTCGCCCGGCTGGCTGACGGGAATCCCGTCACCGGTTCCCCCGGCCGGCCGGCATCGGGGGCAGGTGCCTCCGCACGCGCACCGGTGGATGACAGCCTGTGGGGCAGGGCCGGGGAGCGAATCGGCAGGTATGCGCGCGCGGCGCGGGGTGACAGACGAGCGGGCGGTCGTAGGCGTGGCTCGATGGCCGCGCTCTGTGGACTTGCCGGCTCTGGTTATCCCCATGCTGGCTCCACCGCTCAAGTCAGCCTCCCTGTCAGGCAGAACACGAACACGACATAGGCGTCCGCCATCTCCTCGGGGTTCAATGTGCCGAGCGGCTGGCAGTTTCCGATCACCGAGTACGCTTCACGCTCCTGGGACACCACGCCAGCCAGGTGCGCGGCCTCGTGGATGAGCGTCCATTCGGTGGCGATATCGGCGGCGAAGGCACCCGGGCAGAGGTAGATCGTGTCCGGCCTGTGCCTCAGGACATAGCCGTTGTAGCTAGGCCGGCAGTCGCGTCCTTCGCAGTGAAACTCGATCTCCCCTTTCCTCGCACGCTGGAGCACCCCATGAATGTCACGTAAGCGGCCACGCAAACGCCGGTATCGTTCAGCGCTGTACGAGATGAACAGCTCCTGAATGCGTTCCCGCACAGCGGCGCTTGGCCGCGCCTCCTGCATCTGCGCCAGCGCTGCGTCGACGGACGCAATGGCTGCGGTCAGCCCCTGGTGTAGTACCTCGAGCTGGGCTTCCTCGCACTGACCGAACAGGACGCTCCGCCAGTGTTGGGGATACGCGCCAGCTCGGGCCATGGCCTCGCCGCGCATCTCCAGGAACTCGGGCGACGGCGCATCTCTTTCGTTGTCCCCACCCTCCCGACTGATGGCTGCGCTGGTCGGCTCCCTGATCGGGCCTGCTGCCAGGCCACGGCCCACCGCGCGCGCTACCCGCGTCGCTTCACGTTCGTGTGGGTCGGCTGGCCGACTGACGATGTCATTCATCCAGGGTCGACTGATGTCCGCCTGAACGACGTGTGTAAGCTCGTGCGCTAGCAGCTGACGTCCCCGCTCATGCTCCGGCGCGTATTCACCCGCGCTGAATACGATGTCGTTACCAAGGGAATACGCGCGCGCGTCCAGATCCCGGGCGCTGCCAGCCGCACGTGCATTCGTATGAACCCGGACGTCTCGGAAATCACGCTGGAAACGGTTCTCCATATAATTCCGTGTACGTTCTTCGAGGGGTCGCCTCGGTCCGGGAATCGACTGGTTCGCGCCCATGCCCCGGCACACCGGACACCGCCCACCGCACGCGCAGCGAAAGCGGCTGGGGGCCTCGGTCGAGTGCATGCTCGACGTATGGGAAGCCATCGTGGATGCTCGTCGCCCCCGCACCCCCAGGCGCGTCACTGGCTCACGACCGCGCGGCCAGCGTGGCACGCCTTCCGGACGAGCCCTCAGCCTGAGGCCTGACATGGACCTCCTGGGAACGAACTAACGACACCACCTCTCAGCTTTCTGCCCCGCGTTCCACAACCTTGGCCTGCTTCTTCAGTCCCGAGATGTCCAGGTTGCCGAGGACAGCCCGGAGCTTACGCTCCGGCGCGGCGGCGAACTCGTGGACATCACGGATCCCGGCCCGGCGCAGCTTGCGGGCCCGTATCGGACCGATCCCGCTGATCTCCTCCAGGCGCGGGCCCTTGGCCTCGTCGCCCCGCCGGGGCCGCTCCGGCCGGGTCTTGCCGGGCTCGCCAGGCTCCTCTGGTTGGTCGGGCTTGCCAGGCGTACCGGGCTGACCCGGCGTCCTGGGTTTGCCAGGCATCCCGGGCTGGTCGGGTCTGCGGGGCCGCCCAGGCCTCTCTGGCATCCCGGGCTTCCCGGGCGACGGCTCTGGCCTGGGCCGAGGAGCCGGCCTGGGGATCCTGCCCCGAACGGCCTCTCTGGACACCGAGAGCGGTTGGAGCTGGCGGGTCTCATACGGGTCGATGGGGGCCGTGGCGGTGACCAGGGGCGTGCCGGTATGGCCGACGACGGCCACGCGGGCGCCCTGTTCGGCCAGCTCGGCCGTTTCTTCGGGGCTCAGGTCGAAGGCGTAATACCCGCGGGCGTCGCTGCGGACGGATTTCCCTTCGGCGGGCTCGCACCCGTCGCCGACCAGGCTCACCTGTGCCTGGTGGAGGGGGCGGCCGATGCGGTCGGTGACGTGGCCGTGGATCAGGACGCGGCCTTCGGCCACGTGGCAGCGCCGGATCCCGGGGAGGTCCGCGAGGCGCTCCACTTCGCGGGCGAGGCTGGCGGTGTGGCCGAGGCGACGCTGGAGCGCTCTGACCCGCGGGTGTTCGGGCCCGAGCTTACGGGCAAGCCGCCTGCGCTCCTGCTTGAGCAGACCGCGCTGGATCCGGGGCAGCGCCCGGGCCAGGGCGACCTTGGTCTGGTGCTCGGCCTGGTACTCGGCCATGAGGCCTTCGAGGGCCTCGAGGTCGGGCAGACGGGTCTTCGACTTGGGCTCTTGCATCAGGATCCTCTGAAGAGGCCGGACAGCGTCCGGAATAGGATGTTGATGTTTCCTTCGGCGAGTGCCTTATTCTCAGCCTGGCAGCTCCCCCATCGCTGGAAGAGCCACTGGTTCGCCATGAACATGAGCGACTCGGGGGCCTCGGGTGGAGCAGCGAGATAGGTCCCTGCCAGGATGCAGTGGTCGCCCTGATTGTTGGACGTGTTGTTGAGCAGCAGGGCCAGCGATACGGCCGAGTACACGGGCGGTGGCGGCCTGTTGTCGCTCAGCTTGAGTGGCGGAGGCGGCGGCTCCTTGAAGCGGTTGCCCAGGGTCCGGATCGTGGCACCGCAGAGGAACGCGTTGAGCGACGGGCCCCGGTCGATGCCGGGCCCGCGGACCTCGCCCTGGTTCTCCGAATACGCCAGGTCGTCCATGGTCACGATCAGCTGGGCCACCGCCACCCCGTCCCGCAGGTCGAGGCGCACCTGGTTGTTCGCGAACATGGTGTCGCCAGACGGGTGACGCGCCTTCGCATCAGCGGCCATGTCGACGGTGGACGTATCGGTGTTTGACTCTTGGGACAGCGCGGCCGTCGTCTGGAAGGTGCGGTCCATTCCGCCCAGGTTCGCCAGCAGCACCGCCCCCACGCGCCCGCCCATGAGCGTCCGGTCGGCGGTGTGGGTGTGGAGGCGATTGTCCTGGATGGTGGCGGGGCCCCAGGCGGCGGCCATGAGGGCTGGACCGAGCGGCTGTCGCACCACGTTCCCGTGGACGCGCAGGGCGGCGCCATCACCGTCGCCGCCGTCATCTTCCAGGCCCATCCCCTCCAGCACCGACGCCCCCGAGGCCAACAGGACCACGATCCCACCTCGGAACCCCGCCCAGCCCCGCCCGGAGGCGGCGGGCCCGGAGGGGCCGTTTCCGGCCATGCGGTTGCCGGAGACCTCCAGTCGCTCGGCGGTCAGTACGTAGACCCCGCACGCGGGCGTCCGCAGCGCGAGCCCGTTCTCTTCGATGGTGTTGTCCTCGATGCGGACGCGCTCGGTCACGCCCAGGGATATCCCGCCCTCGCCCGGCGGTAGGAATGGCGGCGCGTCCGGGTCCCGGACCGGGGGCGCGTTGAGGCAGTCCCGGATCCGGTTCCTGGCGATGACGAGGCCGTGAACCGGCGCGGCGAGGACACCGAAGATGACGGCCAGGATGAGCCACCCCAGCATCCCCTGGGCGGCGCTGATGACCTGGTAGACGAGCTTGGCGTCAGTCAGCTCGAACGTGGGGATGTGCAGCGGCGGGAGCCCGATCCCGGACCGGCCCATGAGGGTGATGTGGTTGTCCTCGATGGTGAGGTCATGGATGAACGCGAGCTCCGCGAGGAGCAGGGCCACCGCCTCACGCGCGTCCGGGGCATCGGGCGGGGCATCGGGTTGACCGTTGGCCGGAGCATCGGCCTGACCGTCGGGCGGGGCATCGGCCTGACCGTTGGCCGGAGCGTTCGTGGGCGGTTGTTCCGTCTGGGTCACCCTGATGACCCAGGCGCCGCGGCCCTGGTCCGTTTCCACCGCCTCGGCGCTCCGCACCTGGTAGCCGGGGTCGATGGAGGCCACGCGGTACCTACCTGGCTCCGCGGTGTCCGTGACCAGGACACCGTCCTGCTGGCCGCCGTCCTCCCCGGCGGTCGTGGCGGAGAGGGGAGGGTAGTCGTCGCCGAGGAAGAGCAGCTCCAGGTCATCGACGGGCTGATGGGTCGTGGCGTCGATCACCAGCGCCTCGATGGGGCCGTCCCCGTGGTCGAGCGTGACCTCCTCGGCGTCCCAGGTGGGGAGGAGGGTGGTCAGGTCCACGTCGGAGCCGAGCGTGATGCCGTTGCCCGCCCCGCCGGAGACGCGATTGGCGCGCAGGACCACGCGCTCCGATCCGCCGCGGACCTGGATCCCGCCCCGTGCCCGGTACCGGCGCGCGGCCTGCCCCGCGTCGACGTACGTCCAGGCGAACGCGAACATGCCGTACACGACCAGGCCGGCGGAGTCATCGAAGAGCTCGTCGGTGGAGACGCAGTCGTTGAGGACCGGGGGCTCGGTCGGCTCCGCGTCGTCCTCCGGGGGCTGAGGGTTGGCCTCCGCGGGGACCACTCTCACGTCGTTGTCCACCACCACCACGTCATCTCCCTGGACGACGATTCCCACGCCGCCGTCATCACGGTCCACGATCCGGATGGTGTTGGCGCGCATCGCCACGTCCCGGCCGCCGCGGACGTCGATGCCGCGCTCGAGGGCGAGGATCCGGTTGCCGGTGAGCTCGACCCCGGCCACGCTGCCGGGCTCCCGCTCCTCGATCCGGATTCCGGTGCCGCGGGCGGCGATGATGTCGAGAGCGTCCAGACGTATGCCGCTGGAGTCCAGGACGTGGAAGACGGGGTCCTCGAGGGCGTCGGTGGCCGGGAGCACGCGCGTGCGCTCACCGCAGCCCCGGATGCGGATGTTGGCGCGGTCGGCGATCCGGACGCCGCCGCGGTGGGTGCCCGGGAGCAGGCACAGCTCGCCGCCGGCGTCGGGCAGGTGGGCGAGGGCCACGCCGATGGAGTTGAAGTCGCCGAAGCTGGCCACGCCGTCGCCCACCCGGAACGAGCAGCAGGTGTCCTGGGCGGTGAGGGGTCGGAAGAGGTTACGGCAGTCGCGGATCTGTCCATCCTCGGCGGTGACCCGGGCGCCTTCGTCCCACTCGAGAATGGCCATGGGGACGCGGTGGACGGTGGGCCCGTGGGCGGGTTCGGCGTCGACGAGCGGGGCGAACCCGCCGCTCCCGTCGGGTTCGGGGCTCACGCCGGCGCGGACGGGGAAGGTCCAGTACTCGCCGGGGACGTAGGTCACGTCCTCGGGAAGGTCCATCTCGAGCCGGATCCCCAGGCCGCTCACCAGCGAGGTGGGCTCCTGTCCGGGCGATGGCGCCCTGAGCTCGGCGATGGGCCGGATCCCGTCCCAGAGCCGGAAGAAGACCGAGCCGGTGGGGGTGGTGACGCCGGTGAAGCGCGTGTCCGTTATGTGCAGCGCGTCCCCATCGATGCGGACATCGGCGCCGTACACCGTGCGCCAGATCCCCTCGGGGCGGGACGGGTCAGGGTCCCGCTCGATGATCTCCATGTAGAGGCGGTCCAGCCCCGCCATGCGGATGGGCTGGAGGTTGCCGGTGATGTCCACGATCCCGTTGCCGAGGTCGGCCTGGCCGCGGCCCACGAGGCCGCCGTTGAAGCGGGACCACATGATCATGGCGGGGTCGCCCGCGTCCACGCGGGCGACCTCCACGCGGAAGAGGTGGTGCTCGAAGCCGAGGTATCCACCGGCGGCCTCGGTGGGGCACTCCCCGTCCTCCTCGTCGGGGGGATGGAGCGTGACGGTGAGCCGGCCCGCGGGCGCCCGGTCTCGCTCGATGCGCGCCAGGCCGGCGGCACAGCTCTCACCGTCGGCGAGGCGCAAGAGGCGCGGCCGCAGGGCGGTGAGGACGCGGGCGGTGGTGTCGACGCCGCCCAGTGCGGGCTCGAGCCAGCTCTCGGCGGGCTGGAAGGCGCTGAGCGTTTCACGCCATACTTCCAGCACCACCAGGTCACGGTCGCCGGCAACGACGGCGCCCGGCGGCGGCGGCTCGGCGGGTAGGGGAGGCCCCATGTAGGGGGCGACCCGGGAGATCCCCTCGTCGTCGCCCGTGGCGGCGAGCCGGACCACCAGCCCGTCCGCCCACGCCCGGCCCGGGGCCAGGCGGAGGAGGACGTGGTCTTCCGCCCGTTCGGCGGCCAGGACCCGGAACGCGTCCGGGTCCTGGGCCGGGACGGCAAGCACGCCACGCCCGATGGCGTCACGAGCCGCGTCATCCTGCCACCGCTCGGCGAGCCCGGCCTGGGCGTTCCAGTCGGCGTCGAGCAGAACCCGACCCTGCTGGTGGAGAACGCCGGTGACGTGTTCTTCGTCCCGGACATGAAGCCTGGAAAAGTCGCCCTTCATGGTCTGCTCCCTAGGTGACGGAAACGAGAATTGGCCGTACACCCACCGGAATGAACTCTCGATATCGGATCTGGAGGTTGCGCCATTTGTGGGATTCCCGGAGGAACCCGAAGGCGCCCATCTGGTCATTGTCCGGTCCGCCGTCCAGGACCTGGCGGGCGGTCCCGGTGGCGAGCTGGGCGTAGCCGGGCTCGCCGAACCGGTCATCGGTGAAGCGGAGCGCCGCGCCGTGGACGCAGCCCACGTTCTGGGGAATCCGATCCCCGGCCGTGCCGGACAGGTAGCTGTAGCGGAGGCAGCCCACCTGGTTGTCGAGCACGTCCAGAGCGTGGACGCAGATGGCGCCGCGTCCCTGGATCCGCTCGACGCGTGCCGGGCCGAAGATGGTGACGCCGTGGACCGATGTGGGCGGCCCGTAGCCGGCCGGGTCGTCCGGCGCGGCCAGGGCGTGGCGGCCGACGTCCTCGTCCACCCCCTGTCCCGCGTCCAGGATGGTGTCGGACAGGTCGAGCGTGTAGCGTCGGCCAATCCGTAGCGGGCCGGCCACGCTGCGCTGGATGACCACGGCCGGGACCTGGTCGAAGGCGGCCGCCGCGTCGTCGTCGTCCTGGTAGCCGTAGCGGTCGTCCAGGCGGAGCGCCGTCACGCTCTCGGCCCGGTCACCGCCGGC
>SKRI01000112.1 GCA_007118565.1 Gemmatimonadota bacterium
CGGGATCGAGAGGGCCGACTCCATAACCCTCGACCCCCACAAGTCGCTCTTCCTCCCCTTCGGGACCGGCGCCCTCGTCGTCCGCGACCGGGACGCCCTCACGGCGGCCTTCTCGGAGAAGGCCGACTACCTGCAGGATCTGGAGACGGACGAGGCGCTGCCGGATTTCGACACCCTCGGCCCCGAGCTCACCCGGAGCTTTCGCGGGCTGCGACTCTGGCTCCCCCTCCACCTGCACGGGGTGGACGCCTTCCGCAGGCAGCTCGACGAGAAGCTCGACCTGGCGGAGCGCGTCCACGGGGAGCTGGCGGCCGATCCGCTGCTGGAGGTCCCGTGGACCCCGGACCTGACGGTGGTGGCCTTCCGGCTGCGGGGGGCGGGAGATGAAGCGCAGCGCCGCTTCCTCGAGCGGATCAATGCGCGTCAGCGGATCCTGTTGTCCAGCACCCGTCTCGGCGGAGAGAGCTGGCTCCGGATCGCGATCCTCTCGCTGCGCACGCACGAGGACCGGATCGCGGAGGCGGTGGAGATCATCCGTGAGGCGGCGGGTTAGGGGAAACTCCAGCTCCGTGCTATTGCGCCTGGCGAAGGAGCGGGTAGGGATCCCGCGCGGAATGCAGCGTCTCCGCGACGAGACGGTCGAGTGGCACCTCGGGGCGCGCGCCGTGGTGCGTGATGATCTCGGCGGCGGCGATGCTCCCAAGCCGTCCACATTCGGGAAGCGAGCGGTCGTCCGCCAGCCCGAAGAGGAACCCGGCCGCGTAGAGATCGCCGGCGCCGGTGGTGTCGACCACCCTCTCCACCCTCACCGCCTCGACATCGTACGTCTCGCTCCCCGCGACGATCAGCGATCCCCGCTCGCTGCGGGTCAGCGCCGCCACCTCGCACTGGCCGCGCACCGCCTCGACCGCCTCCTCGAAGGTGTCGGTCTCGTAGAGGACCATGATCTCCTCCTCGTTGGCGAAGAGGACCTCCACGTGATGCTCCACCAGGTGGCGGAACGACGCCCGGTGGCGACGCACGCAGAAGGGATCGGAGAGGCTGAGCGACACGGCCCGGCCGGCTGCGTGGGCGATCTCGGCGGCCCGCACGAAGGCGCGCTTCGCCTGGTCGCGGTCGAACAGGTATCCCTCCAGGTAGGTGATCCCGGAGGTTCTGACGAGCTCCGCGTCGATGTCGTCGGGCCGGAGGTCGACCGAGATCCCCAGATGCGTCTGCATGGTCCGCTGCGCGTCGGGCGTGACGAAGACGATACAGCGGGCTGTGGGCGCACCGGCCACCGCCGGCGGAGTGCGGTACTCGATCCCGGCCGCCAGCAGATCGTCGCGGAACACCGCTCCGCCCGTGTCGTCCCGCACCTTGCCGATGTAAGCGCCGCGGCCGCCCAGCGAGGCGATTCCGGCGATGGTGTTCGCCGCGGAGCCGCCGGACATCTCCAGTGCCGGCGTGAGCGCGCCGTAGAGCTCCGCCGCCCGCGTCTCGTCCACCAGCGTCATGACCCCCTTGTCGAGTCCGAGCCGCTCCAGCGTCTCGTCGCCCGTGTCGGCGAAGACGTCTACGATGGCGTTCCCGACTCCGACCACGTCGTAGGTTGGCTGGCCCATCACGCCGACCCGGTGAGGGAAGGGGGGGAGATGATCTCGTGGTTCAGGCTGTCGATCGGGGTCATGCGACGCTGGCGGTCGCTGCCTTCAGCGCCGCGCGCAGCTCGTCCACCCGGTCGGCATTCTCCCAGGGGAAGAGTCGCACGGCCTGTCCGTTGATCCGTACCTCCTGCGGAGCGCGGCCGAAGTGGCCATACGCCGCGGTCGGCTGGAAGATCGGGTTGCGGAGCGAGAGCGCCTCGATGATGGCACCGGGGCGGAAGTCGAAGACCGCGTCCACCGCCGCGGCGATCCGCGCGTCGTCCATCTCCCCCGTCCCGAAGGTGTCGACCAGGACCGACACGGGGTGGTCCACGCCGATGGCGTAGGCAAGCTGGATCTCGCAGCGACGCGCGAGGCCGGCGGCGACGACGTTCTTCGCCGCCCACCGCGCGGCGTATGCGCCGGAGCGGTCCACCTTGCTCGGGTCCTTGCCGCTGAAGGCGCCGCCGCCGTGGTGCCCCATCCCTCCGTAGGTATCCACGATGATCTTCCGGCCGGTGAGCCCGGCGTCGCCGTGCGGGCCGCCGATTACGAAGCGGCCGGTCGGGTTGATGTGGATGGTGCAATCGTCCGGATCGAAGAGCTCCGGAGGCATGACGGGGGTGATCACCCGGGCGAGCAGGTCGGACCGAACCTGCTCCTGGCCCACGTCCGGCGAGTGCTGCGCGCTCACCACCACGGTGTCGATTCGCACCGGCCGGTCGCCGTCGTACTCGACCGTGACCTGCGCCTTCCCGTCCGGGCGCAGCCAGCCTAGCCTGCCCGACTTCCGCACCTCGGCGAGCCGCTGCGTGAGCCCGTGGGCCAGGGTGATCGGCATCGGCATCAGCGACTCGGTCTCGTCGGTGGCGTACCCGAACATCATCCCCTGGTCGCCGGCACCGCCGGTGTCCACCCCCATCTGGATGTCCACGGACTGCCGGTCGAGGGTGATCATGACCGCGCAGGTGTCGCCGTCGATCCCGTACGCGGCGTCAGTATAGCCGACCGACTTCAGGGTGCCTCGGACCAGCTCGGGGATGTCGACGTACGTCTCGGTCGTGATTTCCCCGGCAATGATCGCCAGCCCGGTCGTCAGAAAGGTCTCGCAGGCGACGCGCGCGTTCGGATCGTCCTCGAAGATCGCATCGAGGATCGCGTCCGAGATCTGGTCGGCGAGCTTGTCCGGGTGACCCTCGGTCACCGATTCCGATGTGAAGAGCCGCTTTGCCATCTTCCACGCTCCTTGGTCCTGCGTACACGAGGGAGCCGCGCGGGCGGACGTGCCCGGCGGCCACGATCAGCGATTGTTCGGTCAGTCCCCCTCCGCCGCCGCCGGCACGGCGGCGAGGTCCTGGGCCCGGTCACCCTCCAGCGCCTCCAGGACGCGCAGGGCGAGCGGGACGCGCCCGAATGGGGCGCTCACCTGGATCCCGGAGATCGCGCCCCGGCATTCGCGCACCATTTCCTGCGCGATCGCGATCCCTTCCTCCACGGCGTGCTCCTTTCCGACCGCATTGGCCCGCCGCATCCGTGCCCGCACCGCCTCCGGCACCACCACGCCCGGGACCTCGTTGGCCAAAAACTCCGCGTTCCGGATGCTGACCAGCGGCCAGATGCCCGCGATGATCGGGATCCGCAGGTTCTCGCGATCCAGCCGCTCGAGGAAGGTCGTGAGCTGGTCCAGATCGAAGACGGGCTGGGTGATGGCGTACTCCGCCCCGGCGTCCACCTTCCAGTAGAAGCGACGCATCTCGTGGTCGAGGTCGGAGGCGCCCGGGTTCACCCCGACGCCGGTGACGAAGCCGGTCGGCTCGTCGAGCGCGTTCCCGCCCGGATCGAGCCCGCGATTGAGGCGTGAGACAAGGTTGGTGAGGCCGATGGCGTCGATGTCGAAGACGGCGGTGGCCTCCGGGTACGGGCCCATCTTGGGCGGGTCTCCGGTGATGAGGAGAAGGTTGCGGATGCCGGTCGCGTACGCTCCGAGCAGGTCGGAGAGCATGCCGAGGAGGTTGCGGTCGCGGCAGCAGTAGTGGACGACCGCCTCCATCCCCACCTGCTGCTGGATGAGGAGCGAGGTGGCGAGAACGCCCATCCGGCTCTGCGCCCGCGGACCGTCCGGGACGTTGACGGCGTCCACCCCCGCCTCCTTCAGAAGGCGCACGCCCTCCAGCATCTTCTCCGGATTCACCCCCCGCGGGGGGACGATCTCCACGCTGGTGACCAGCTCGCCCGCGGCCAGCTTCCGCCCGAAGCGGGAGCGCTCGGCCATGGGGAGCGGCTCCCTCGCCACATCCTTCTCCTCCTCGACGGCCCCGACGACCACGGGCCGCGTCCGCGGGGCGAGCATCTGCACCGCGTCCGCGATGCGCGACACGTGCTCGGGGGTGCTCCCGCAGCAGGCCCCCACGAAGCGTGCGCCCTTGCGGATGAGGTGGGCGGCGTACTTCGCCATGTACTGCGGTGATGCCATGTACATCTTCCGGCCGTCCACATCCGTGGGAAGGCCGGCGTTGGGGAGGGCGGAAAGGGGGAGCGTCGTCGCGGATGCCATCCGCTCGACCACATTCAACATGGCCTGCGGACCCACGCTGCAGTTGAGCCCCACGGCCGCAGCGCCCCACTCCTCGGCGCGGGTGGCGAAGAGCGCCGCGTCGGTGCCGAAGGCCGTCCGCCCGTCGCCCTGGATGGCCATCTGCGCCAGGACGGGGAGGTCGCACGCCTCGCGGATCGCCGCGATGGCCTGCTCGATTTCCCGCAGGTCGCTGAAGGTCTCCAGCACGAAGAGGTCGACGCCGCCCTCGAGGAGCCCCTCCGCCTGCTCGCGGAAGAGCTCGCGCGTCTCCTCGAGCGAGGTCGGGCCGTACGGCTCGATACGGATGCCGAGCGGACCGATGGCTCCGGCCACCAGCGCCCGGTCCCCGGCCACCGACCGGGCGATGCCGGCCGCGCTCGCATTGATCGCGGTTACCTCGCCCTCCAGCCCGTACCGGGAGAGCTTCACCCGGTTGGCGCCGTAGCTGTTCGTCTCCAGGATCTCCGCGCCGGCCTTCAGGTAGGCCTCGTGGACGCCGCGAACCAGCCGGGGATCCTTGAGGTTCAGCTGGTCGAAGCAGCGGTTGATGTCCACGCCCCCCGCGTAGAGCATCGTCCCCATGGCGCCGTCGAAGACGTGGGGCCGTCCGTCGTCGACGAGGTCCTGGAAGGTCATGCTCATGTCGAGAAGTACTTCGCAGCCGGGTGGTGCACCACGATGGCCGCGGTGGACTGCTCGGGGTCCAGCTGCCAAGCGCTGGTCAGCTCCACGCCGATCGCCTCGGTCACCTTCAGCAGCCGGAATACCTCCTCGTGCTGCGCGAGGTCGGGGCAGGCGGGGTAGCCCCACGAGTAGCGGAGGCCGCGGCCATCGCCGACGCCCAGCTCGCTCCTCACCCGCCGGTTCACCAGCTCGGCCGCGCCTTCGGCCGCCTGCACGCTGAAGCCGTGTTGGAAGAAGCCCTCGCTGTAGTCGCCGCGGCTGTTGCGCTCCGCGATGAACTCCGCGGCCCGATCCCCGCTCGTCACCACCTGCAGGGCCACCACGTCGGCCGGCCCCTCCCCGTTCAGCGGGCGGAAGAAGTCCGAGAGGCAGAGCCCCTCGCGCTCCTCCTGCCGGGGGAAAGCGAATCGGGCCACCTCCCGGCTCCGATCGCGCGTGTCGAAGACCACCAGCTCGTCGTTCTCGCGTCCGGCGGGGAAGTAGCCGTAGACGGCCCGCGGACGAAGCCATCCCGAGGTGCGGGCCTCGCGAGTGAAGCGCGCGAGCCGCGGCTCGAACTCCTGCTTCACCACCCGCTCCCACTCCGCCCCCTTCAGGTTCCTGGCTCCCCACTGCATCCGGTAGAGGGTGTTGCGATCGATGCAGCCGATCACCTCGTCCACCGGGAGCCGGTCCAGCACCTTCACCCCCCAGAAGGGCGGGGCGGGGACATCGGCTTGCTCCACCCCGCGCTCCTTCCGCGACGCTGGCCGCATCGCCTTCCCCCGCTCGCGCAGCTCCGCGTGGCGCCGAGTGCGCTCCCGCATCTCCCGGTTGTGGGCCTCCACGAAACCGTCCCGCTTTCCCGGCTCCTGTAGCCGGTCCACCACCGAGAGCCCCTCGAAGGCGTCCTTGCAGTAGAACATCCCGGCAGGGTACAGCTCGTCGTCTCCCACGACCGCGGCGCTCCGCACGAAGCTCGGGTTGATGGCCGCGCCTCCCACCAGGAGGGGGTAGCGGAGGCCGCGCTGATGCAGCTCCTGCGCGCAGAGCGGCATCTGCTTCGAGGTCGAGACGAGCAGCGCGGAGAGCCCGATGGCGTCCGCGCCGACCTCCTCCGCCTTCTCGATGATCGTATTGACCGGCACCTGCTTGCCCAGGTCGAAGACGGTGTAGCCGTTGTTGGTGAGGATGGTGTTCACCAGGCTCTTGCCGATGTCGTGCACGTCCCCGTAGACGGTGGCGAGAACGACCTTTCCCTTCGTCTGCCCCTCCGTCTTCTCGAGGTAGGTCTCGAGGTGCGCCACCGCCCGCTTCATGACCTCCGCGCTCTGCAGCACGAAGGGGAGGATGAGCTCTCCGGCTCCGAACTTGTCGCCCACCTCCTTCATGGCGGGGAGGAGGACCGTGTTGAGCACCTCCACCGCGGCATGGTCGCGCAGCTGCGGATCGAGGCCCCGAAGGTAGCCGTCGACTGTGCCGCCGGTCTCCTCCGGATCCGGCGTGTCGGAGACCCCGGCGCGCCCCGCGATCGCCCGCTCGATTAGCCCCTCGACCCCTTCCTTCTTCCGGTGGAGGATCTTCCAGTGCAGCGCCTCCGCAGGTGTCATTTCCGCGGTCGGATCGGCGACCTCCACCTGCTCCCCCTCACGCCCCTCGAAGTGGGAGATAAAGGCCGCGAGCGGGTCGTGGTCCTCGTCGCGCCGGTCGAAGATCAGGTCGTTCGCGAGCTTCCGCTCCTCCTCGGGGATTTCCGCGTACGGCAGCACGTGCGCCGGGTTGATGATGGCCGTATCCAGCCCAGCCTCCACGCAGTGGTAGAGGAAGACCGAGTTGAGCACGGCGCGCGAGGGGCGCGAGAGCCCGAAGGAGACGTTGGAGACGCCGAGCGTGGTGAGCACACCGGGCAGCTCTCGCTTGATGGTGCGGATGGCCTCGATCGTCTCCACCGCGCTGCCGCGGAACTCCTCGTCCCCGGTGGCCAGGGTGAAGGTGAGGGCGTCGAAGATCAGGTCCTCGGGGGCCAGGCCGTACTCCCCGGTGGCGATCTCGTGGATCCGGCGGGCCACGGCGAGCTTGTCCTCCCGCGTCTTCGCCATTCCCCCCACCTCCCGGTCGATGGTCAGGGCGATGACGGCGGCGCCGTGGTCACGGACCAGGGGGAGCACCGCGTCCACCCGCTCGCGGCCGTTCTCCAGGTTGATCGAGTTCACCACGGCGCGACCCGGGCTCTGCTCGAGCGCGGCGCGGAGGACCTCGACCTCGGTGGAGTCGATGGAGAGCGGCGCCTCCACCCCCTGGGAGAGGAGCTTGACCGCGGTACGCATCTGCTCGGCCTCGTCCTGCCGCTCGGTGAGGGCCACGCAGACGTCCAGGAGGTGGGCCCCTCCCTCGGTCTGCCCGCGCGCCACCTCGAGGAGGCCGTCGTAGTCGTCCTCCAGGAGGAAGCGCTTGACCGCCCGACTCCCCTGCGCGTTCACCCGCTCGCCGATCATGGTGGGGGCGGGGATCTGGGCGACGTCGAAGGCGCGGATGGCGGAGGAGACGCGGGGGGTGTGCTGCGGGGCGCGAGAGGCGGGGCGGACGCCCTCCAGCCGTCGACAGACCGCCGCCAGGTGCGCGGGGGTGGTGCCGCAGCAGCCGCCCACCACCGAGACGCCGTACGTCTCCACGAACTCCGCCAGCTGCTCGGCGAGCGCCCCGGGCTCGAGCGGGTAGACGGCCTGGCCGCCCTCGTTGTGGGGGATGCCGGCGTTGGGGATGATGGAGATGGGGAGCCGGGCGTGCTCGGAGAGGTAGCGTACCGGCTGACGCATGTGCTCCGGCCCGGTCGAGCAGTTGAGTCCGATGACATCGGGGCGGAGCGCCTCCAGGGTGGTGAGCGCCGCGCCGATGTCGGTGCCCAGGAGCATGCGGCCGGCGGTGTCGAGGGTCACCTGTACCTGGATGGCCACCGTCCGACCTGCCTCGCGGACGGCCTCCCGGCAGCCGAAGACCGCCGCCTTCGCCTCCAGGATGTCCTGGGTCGTCTCGATGAGCAGCACGTCCACGCCGCCCTCCACCAGCCCCCGCGCTTGCTCGGCGAAGACGGGCACCAGCTCGGCGAAGGTGATGTTGCCGAGGGTGGGATCGGAGGCCGAGGGGAGGAAGCCGGAGGGTCCGATCGAGCCGGCCACGAAGCGGCGGCGCTCGGGTGTGGAGAAGCGGTCGGCCGCGGACCGGGCGATCTCCGCGGCGGTGCGGTTGATCTCCCGAACCCGGTCCTGGAGGTGGTACTCCTTGAGGGTAATCCGGTTGGAGCGGAAGGTGTCCGTCTCCACCACATCGCACCCCACCTCGAGGAAGGAGGCGTGCACCTCCGCCACCACGTCCGGCCGGCTGATGACCAGGTGGTCGTTGCAGCCGATCAGGTGCTCGCCCCCGAAGTCGTCCGCGCCGAGGTCGTACCCCTGCAGCGAGGTGCCCATCGCCCCGTCGAAGACCAGGAGGTGACCGGCCTCGAGGCGCGCCAGGTACTCGGATGTCCGTTCCGCCATCTCCATCTCCCGCGAACGCAAAAAGGCCCCGCGACTGTGCTCAGCGCGGGGCCCGTTCAGGTCGATCTCCAGGGTATTCCCGACGTTTTAGCATTTTTTTTTCGGTGGTTGCAAGCAGTCGCAAATCCATCCACCGTCCGGCACCTTCGATTGTACTCCTACTCTACGCACGAACGGGGAGGAGGGCAACCCCTGAGATCCCGCGCTCCGCCCGGTGCGACCCTTGCAATCCGCGCATCGCCATCGCCCATTCCCTCCAGGCGAGCATTAACCGCCCGAGCCGACGGACGGCCGCTGGCGGCCCGGGCGCCCGGACACCCAACCAGACCATCGAAATGAAGAAGCATTTGCTGATCCCCACCCTGGCCCTGAGCGGGCTCGCGCTGACGATCGTGGCTCCCCCGGTCGATGCGCAGCCGCGCGTCGTGGAGGAGACCATCGAGGAGGAGATGGGGAGCGAGTACCAGAGCCTCCGGCTGGTGCGGGTGGTCGAGGGGCTGGAGCAGCCCTGGGCCGTCGCCTTCCTGCCGGGTGACCGCATGCTGGTGAGCGAGCGGCCGGGGCGACTCCAGCTCATCGAGAGCGGGACGGTCACCGAGGTCAGCGGGCTCCCCGGCGATCTCCACGCCCGGAGCCAGGGTGGGATGCTCGACGTGGTTCCGCACCCCGACCACGAGGCGAACGGGTGGATCTACATGACCTACTCGAAGGGGACGGAGGAGGCCACGGTGCCCGCCCTCAGCCGGGCCCGGCTGGACGGGAGCCGGCTCGTGGACGTAGAGGAGCTCTTCGAGTCGAACGAGTACACCTCACCGGGCCGCCACTACGGCTCGCGCATCCTCTTCCGGCCCGACGGCACCCTGCTGATGACGATCGGTGACCGCGGCGCCGAGCCCGAGCGGGCGCAGGATCCGGCCGACCACTCCGGCAGCGTCGTGCGCCTGAACGACGACGGCAGCGTACCGCGGGACAATCCCTTCGTGGGGAGCGACGGTCATGCCCCGGAGGTCTACAGCTACGGTCATCGCAACATCCAGGGGATCGTCCAGCATCCGCAGACGGGGGAGGTCTGGGCCACTGCGCACGGCCCGCGCGGAAGTGACGAGCTGCAGCTGATCGAGCGCGGGGAGAACTACGGCTGGCCGGACGCGAGCCTCGGGCGGGACTACCGCACCCAGGAGCCGTGGAGCGAGCGGCGGCGGTACGAGCCGGATTTCCGGGCTCCGGTCTTCGAGTTCCTGCCGACGCTGGCACCCTCCGGACTCGCCGTGGTCGAGGGCGGTGGCTTCGCGGAGCAGTGGCAGGGGAACCTGCTGGCGGGCGGCCTCCGCGCGCAGCGCATCCTCCGTCTCGTGGTGGAGAACCAGGAGGTGGTGCACGCCGAGGAGCTCCTCCTGCACCGCATCGGCCGCATCCGTGACGTGCGCCAGGGGCCTGACGGACACATCTACGTGCTCACGGGCGAGAGCGACGGCGGCCTCTACCGGATGGAGGCGGTGGACTGACGCAGTGCGCGCGAGCGGGGCGCGCCTCCGAAGGTAGCGAGGCGCGCCCCGCCTGATGGACAACATCTCCCACACCCTGGTCGGCGCGGCCCTGGGGGAGGCGGGGCTGAAGCGACGCACCGGTCTTGGCATGGCGGTGCTGATGATCGCCGCCAACCTGCCGGACCTCGACGTCCTGGCTATTCCCCTTGGTCAGAACCTCACCTTCCGCCGAGGCTGGACCCACGGCCCGGTCGGCCTCCTCGTCCTCCCGGTCCTGCTCACCCTCTGCACGGTGGCCTGGGATCGGTGGCAGACGCGGCGCGGCTCACGCCCTCCAGATCGCCTCCCGGTGCTGCCGAAGCAGCTCCTCCTCCTCTCCTACATCGGGGCGCTCTCGCATCCATTCCTCGACTGGCTGAACACGTACGGGATCCGGCTCCTCATGCCTTTCTCGCACGAGTGGTTCTACGGTGACGCCCTCTTCATCGTGGATCCGTGGATATGGACCGCCCTCGGCATCGGGATCTTCCTGGCGCGGCGCCGCCAGCGGCTCGGACGGCCGCACGCCCGCCGGCCCGCGCGGATCGCGCTCGGGGCGGTCGTTCTCTACATCACCCTGATGGTCACGGGGAGCGGGACGGCGTCCGTGGTTGCCGAGCGCGAGGTGGCGGCGCGGGAAGGAGCGGCTCCGGAGCGTCTGATGGCCGGCCCAGTTCCGCTCAACCCGCTCCGGCGACAGATCGTGTACGATCGGGGAGATGCGTACGGATTCGGGATCCTCGCCTGGACGCCGCGCCCCGAGGTCACCCTCGAAGCGGAGCTGCTGCCCAAGCGGCTGGAGCACCCTGCCGTCCGGGAGGCGATGCGGGAGCCGGTCATCCGCGACTTCCTCTACTGGTCGCGCTTCCCCTTCTTCCACGTCACAGATGACGCCGACGGCCTCGTGGTCTTCGTGAACGACGCCCGCTTCTCGCGGGAGCCGGCGGAGGGATGGGCCGGGCGCTCGATCCGGGTGGCCCGGGAGGCGAGCGACGACCCCTGAGCGGAGCGGAGAACCTGCGACGCTGGCCTTCCGCTCAGCCCTCCGGCACCAGGCCTGTGAGCTGCTCGCTGATCCTCCAGAGCCGCCGGGCCGCCTCCGGGTCGAGCGCGCGTGGGGCGGGCTCGCCTTCTCCCCCCTTCCGGAAGTACAGACCGGACCTCCCCTCGATGTCCGGGGAGGTGGCCGCATGCACCACGGGGCGGGCACCGGCCTCGGGCGAGGGGAGGAAGGGCTTCAGGAGCCGGAGCGGCCGCCACCCGGAATAGAGGAGGCGGGTGCCGGCGAGCCCGGGGTGGGCGGCATGGGCCGCCACCTGTCCCGGGTCGGTACGCCGCGCCAGCTCGCGGGTGAAGAGGACGTTGCAGAGCTTGCTGTTCGAGTAGGCGCGCAGGCCGAAGTAGCCGCTCTCCCCCTGCAAATCATCCCAGTCGAGCCTCCCGTGCCGGTGGGCATCCGAGCTGACCGTCACCACCCGCGCCGGCGGGCTCGCCCTGAGCAGGGGCAGCAGGAGGCGGGTGAGGAGGAAGGGCGCCAGGTGGTTTACGGCCAGCTGGAGCTCGATCCC
>SKRI01000284.1 GCA_007118565.1 Gemmatimonadota bacterium
CCCGGAAAACGCTCGAAGTAGGCGGCGATGAACTCCTTGGCCTCGGCCGGGGGAATCCCGAGCTGCTTGCCGAGGGAGAAGCCGCCCACCCCGTAGATCACCGCGAAGTTCACCGTCTTGGCGCGGTCCCGCATCTCCCGGGAGACGGCCTCCCGCTCCACCCCGAAGATCAGCGCCGCGGTCTGGCGGTGGATGTCCTCGCCCGCGCGGAAGGCCTCCACGAAGGCCGGGTCCTCGGAGTAGTGGGCCAGGATGCGGAGCTCGATCTGCGAATAGTCGGCAGCGAGGAAGCGGTGGCCGTCCGCGGGGATGAAGCCGCGGCGTATCTCCCGACCGATCTCGGTGCGGATCGGGATGTTCTGCAGATTCGGGTCGCTCGAGGAGAGCCGGCCGGTGGCCGCCACCGTCTGGTTGTAGGAGGTGTGCACCCGATCCGTGTCCGCATGGGCCAGCCGGGGGATGGTGTCCGCGTAGGTGGAGCGCAGCTTCTCCAGCTGCCGGTACTCCAGGAGGAGGGTGGGGAGGCGGTGTCCGTCGGCCGCCAGCGTCTCCAGCACCGAGGCATCGGTGGAGGGGCCGGTCTTGGTCCGCTTGACCACCGGTAGCTCGAGCTTGTCGAAGAGGATCTCGCGGAGCTGCGGGTTGGAGTTGATGTTGAAGGACTCCCCCGCCTCCTCGTGGATCTCCGCGACCAGGGCGCCGAGGTCGACCTGGAGCCGCCGCGACAGATCCTTGAAGAACTGCCGGTCGATGCGGATCCCCGTCCACTCCATCTCCGCCAGGACGTGGACGAGCGGCATCTCCACCTCGTCAAAGAGGCGCCGCAGCTGGAGCTCCTCCAGCTGCGGATCGAAGAACTCCTTGAGCCGGAGGGCGATGTCCGCGTCCTCGCAGGCGTAATCGGTGGCCGGCGCCACCTCGACCTCGCTGAAGAGGACCTGCTGCTTCCCCTTCCCTGCCACCTCCTGGTAGGTCGTCGTCTTGTGCCCCAGGTGCTCCAGCGCGAGCGCGTCGAGCCCGTGCTCGCGGCGGCCGGGGTCGATGAGGTAGCTGGCGATCATGGTGTCGAAGGAGATGCCCCGCAGCTCCACGCCGCAGCGGCGAAGGACGAGAAGGTCGTACTTCAGGTTCTGGCCGACTTTCCTCACGGCCGGGTCCTCGAGCACCTCGACCAGCGGGCGCATCTCCGGGCTCTCGAGCGGCGGGAGGTTGTCGGCGCCGGCATGCGCCAGCGGGAGGTATGCCCCCTCGAATGGCTTGACGGCCAGGGAGATGCCGACCAGCGTGGCCCGCATCGGGTCGAGGTCGGTGGTCTCGGTGTCCAGCGCGACCTGCCCCGCCTCGCGGATGCGGGAAGTCCAGCGTCCCAGCTCCTCCACCGTGGGGACGTGGCAGTAGTCCGTCTCCGCCTTCTCCGCGGCCGGCTTCGCCTCCACCGCCGCGCCGGCGTATTCGCGTGCCAGGGTGCGGAACTCCACGTCCATGAAGATCTTCCCCAGCCGCTCCCGGTCCGGCTCGCTTCGCTCCAGCGCATTCAGGTCGAGCTCCACCGGGAGATCGCGGTGGATGGTGACCAGCCGCTTGGAGAGGAGCGCCTCCTCCCGGCACGCCTCCAGCGCGTTCCGCGCCCGCTTCCCCGTGATCTCGTCGGTGCGCTCCAGGATCTCCTCGATCGGGCCGAACTGCTCGATCAGCTTGATGGCGGTCTTCGGCCCCACCCCCTTCACCCCCGGAACGTTGTCCGAGGAATCTCCGATCAGCCCCAGGTAATCGGTGACCCGCTCCGGGGGAACGCCGAGCCGCTCGTGCGCATTGCCCGTGTCCACCCATTCCTCGTCGACCGCGTTCGGCCCCCCGCGCCCCGGGTTCAGTAGGCAGACGCCGTCCCGGATGAGCTGGTAGAAGTCCTTGTCACCGGAGATGATGACCGCCTCCAGCCCGGCGGCGACCGCCTTCTCGGCCAGGGTGCCGATCACGTCGTCCGCCTCGTACCCCTCCAGCTCGAGCACCGGCACCCGGAAGGCCTCGATGATCTCCCGCACCCGCGGGATCGACGCCTCAAGCTCGTCCGGCATCTTCTCCCGCGTCGCCTTGTACTCCGGGTAGATCTCGGTACGCTCCGAATCACCCGCGTCGAAGACGACCCCCAGATACTCCGGGTCGTGCTCGTCCAGGACCTTCTTGATGAAATTGGTGACGCCGAAGGCGGCCGAGGTGTTCTCCCCGCGCGAGGAGACGAGCGGCCGGGAGATCATGGCGAAGAATGCCCGGTAGATCAGGGCGTAGCCGTCGATCAGGAAGAGGCGGGGGCGGTCGGCCTTCGAGTCGGTCACGGCAGGGACGATTAGGGAGATGGTCGGCGAGCGCGGAATCTACGGAGTGAGGCGAGTCGTGTCAGCACCGGCTCTTGACCGGTGGTGGCGGCCGGGCTCAATTGGGTTGGACCATCCCCCAAACGTTCCCGTAGCACCCGTGTAGCGCCCATGCTCCATCGATCGTTCGTTCCGCTCCTCTCACTCCTGGTGGCGGCCGCCGCCTGCGCGCCCGCCCAGGAGCCCCGCGATGCGCCCGCACCCGCGACGGCGGCCCCGGCCGCCGAGCCGGGAGCGCTCGCCGAAGGGTACAGCAGCCCGCCAGATCCGATCCCGGCCATCCTGGACACGCCGCCCACCCCGGCCTTCAACATCGCGCCGGACCGGAGGCGGGCGCTGCTCATCGGGCGGCGCAACCTCCCGCCGATCGCCGATCTGGCGGAGCCGGAGCTGCGGCTGGCCGGGATGCGCATGAATCCTCGCACTAACGGGCCGAGCCGGACCTCCTTCTCCAACAGCATCACCGTGCGCGAC
Source organism: Gemmatimonadota bacterium (assembly GCA_007118565.1). Classification (GTDB taxonomy): domain Bacteria; phylum Gemmatimonadota; class Gemmatimonadetes; order Longimicrobiales; family Longimicrobiaceae; genus SKRI01. Next base: position 2,847 of record SKRI01000284.1, read on the forward strand.
CTGGCGGGTGGAGAGGACGTGGAGATAGCCCTTCCTGAGGATCCGCGCATCAACCACATCCGCTGGTCGCCGGACGGCACCCGCATCGCCTTCACCCATGCCGCAGCGGGCGGCTACGAGCTCTGGGTCGCCGACCCGACCACGGGCGAGTCGCGCCGGGTATTGGAGGCGGTGGTGAACGCGGCCATCCCGGGCATCCCGTACGACTGGATGCCGGACGGGGAAACGCTCC
>SKRI01000173.1 GCA_007118565.1 Gemmatimonadota bacterium
AGATGTCCCTCGGGATACATCCCCTCCCCCGTGCTCCGGAGCTCGGCAGTGATGGCGGGCCGACCGTCGACCGTCGTCTCTCCGCGCGTGATGACCTCGACCGTGAAGTCCTCGTCGAAGTCGGTCGCCCGCTCGAACTCCACGCCCGGATCGTGGATCACCACGGCGATGTTCGAGGGGATCTCCCCGACCTCCGGAACGCTCGCGTCCTCCGGATCGAAGGCTGAGCAGGCCGGGAGCCCATCTCCCTCATTGACCACCCACTCCTCGGGGTAGGCGACCCGGAAGCCGATCTCCTCGTTGACGCATTCCGCGCAGAGGGCCACGGCGTTTGGAGCGGGAGCCGGCTCCTCGGTGGGGATGGGATCGACGGGATCGTCACCCACCGGCTCCTCGTTCAGCGGCGGACAGGCGACCAGGAGGAGCAGTAGGAGCAGGAGGCTCGCACCCACGACTCCGGCGGGAGCCGTGACGCAATCGGGAAATGGGGAGATCGTGTTTCCGCTCATCGGACAGTTTCGGGGGGACGTTCTCGAGGTGATTCACAGCCGCATCGACGCGACTCGGCGTTCTCGCGGAATCGAGCGACGCAATCAGGGCACCGGCCCTGAGCCCGCGTGGCCCCACAAGAACCACACCGGTGAGGCACGGATCTCGGCGACCGCGGCGTGGAAGCTGCGCCGAGTCTAACTACCCGTGCACTGAGACCGAATCGGAATGGCAGCGGATCGCGCTACGAGCACTCGACCCGGCACCAGAAAGGAGCAGGAGGCGGGACTTCAGCGCCGCCTGGGACCGTTCACCGTCTTCGCCACCGCGCTGGGCACCATGCTGGGGGCGGGAATCTTCGTGCTGCCGGGTCCCGCCACCGAGACGGCCGGCGCGGGCGCGGCCGTCTCCTTCCTGCTGGCCGGGATGATTGCGGCCATCGCCGGGCTGAGCGTGAGCGAGCTCGCCACCGCCATGCCGCGCGCCGGGGGGCCCTACGTCTTCGTTCGCCGCTCGCTCGGGCCGCTGGCGGGCAGCGTCATCGGACTAGGCTCCTGGCTGGCGATGATCTTCAAGGGGGGCTTTGCCCTCGTGGGTTTCGCTCTCTACCTCCGCACGGTCGTCGATACCGGACCAATCCCCGTCGCTGCGCTTCTCGGACTGGCCTTCCTGGCCGCGAACATCACAGGGACCAAGCTCAGCGGCCTCCTGGAGCGGTGGATGGTAGGGGGGCTCCTCCTTCTGCTCAGCATCTTTCTCGTGCGGGGCGCCCCCATCCTCGACCCCACCGTCTTCAGGGAGATGGGTGCGTTCGGAGCTTCGGGCATCCTCGCGGGAACGGGTTTGGTGTTCGTCTCCTACCTCGGGATCGTCCAGGCCTCGTCGATCGCCGGCGAAGTCCGCTTCCCCGGCCGGAACCTTCCCTCCGGAATCCTCGGCGCCGTGGGGGCCGTCACCGTTCTCTACATCGGCACCATTCTCGTGATCACCGGTGTCCTCCCGATCGAGCGGGTCGTGGCCGCGGAAACTCCCCTTGCCGACGCGGCCGCAGTGCTGTTCGGAGGCATCGGGGGGTGGCTCGTCGTGATCGCTGGGCTTCTGGCGACGGCCTCTACGGCCAACGCAGTCATCCTCTCCTCGACCCGCTATCCGTTTGCCATGGCCCGGGACGGGCTCATGCCGCACGCCTTCAACAGGATCGACCGCCGCTTCGGCACCCCCACGCGCGCCATCCTGGTGACCGGCCTGATCATGGTCGGCATGGCTCTCTGGTTCGACGTCGAGCGCCTCGCCAAGCTGGGAGGCGCATTCGGGATCGTGGTGTTCAGCACGGTCAACGTCGCCCTGATCGTGCTCCGGAGGCGCGCTCCTGGCTGGTACCGCCCCACCTTCCGGGCACCGCTCGCTCCGTGGCTTCCTCTGCTGGGCATCCTCGGCGCCCTCGCGCTGCTGACGCAGGTAGGGTTGGAGGCGCTTCTCAGCGCCGTCGGCCTCGTTCTGTTCGCGATCGGGTGGTACTTCTGGCGACTACGGCGGGAAGGGGGAACGCTTCCTAACCGCTGATCTCGCGGGCAGCGGGTGAAGCCTCCCCCCGATTTCCCGCGCCGCATCGCGAACAATGCCGGTCACGCCCATTACTCATATCGGGCGCTACCGGTGAAACTTCCGCGGAACCTCCTCCGTAGGGATCGGCAGCCCGGGGAGATGCTTCCCCGCTTGCGAACCCGAGACCGGAGATGGAATCATGCCTGCCAGCCACGCCACGACGCACCGCCCCGTTACCGCTGCTACGCGCAGGACCGATGCAATCCCCGCCTTCCGCCCTGCCGTCATAGGCAACTTCGGCGCGAGCCGCTGGAGCCCGCGCTACCGGGCGACACGCGGCCTCCGGTAAGGAGAGCACGGACGGCGTGCTCCTCAGATGATGCCCCGAAAAGAAAAAAGCCCCCGGCCATGAGCCGGGGGCTTTTTCAATCCAACGGTCGAGCGCGCCCCGTAAGGGGCATCCGACTCTACTCGACGACTTCGACGTTCTCGGCGCGCGGACCCTTTGGATCCTGGATGAGATCAAACTCCACGCGCGAACCGGGCGACAGTGACTTGAAGCCTGAGCCCCCGATTGCCGAGTGATGAACGAAAACGTCCTTGTCACCCTGGTCGGGCTTGATGAAGCCGAAGCCCTTGTCGTCCATGAACCTCTCTACTGTTCCCGTCTGGCGTGCCATCGATTCCGTCCTCCGTCCTGGTGAATTCCTGCTGCTAGCGGTCGCGAAATGGACTGCAAGGACCGTGCTCTCCCGGCAATTCCTAGGTTTTCCGGCCGTCCTCCCCCTTCGACCAGCCATTGAACCAGAAGGCATGAACTCTCACTCTATATCGATTATCGATACATTGAAGGACGAGCCCGTCCACATCGTCGTGATGGCGCAGGCCATCGGGGTCGCGCGGCAGCTCCGGAAGTGGGAGCGGGCGCAGCCGCGTGGGTCGGCGGCGTAGCAGCGATCCCCGTTCGGACGGATTGATCCGCTAGCGGCCGGAACGACGCTCCGGAACTCATGAGCGCAGCGGGTTGGGTGGTCGAGAGATAAGGATCCCGCAGCCTGCCGCGGCTCAGCTCCGGTAGGGATCGTGGGATCGGTCCGGTGCCATCACCACCACGATCGGTCGCAGCCTGTGCAGGATGTCGATGGTGGCCCCCTGCGCGGTCAGCACCTCGGGCAGGCGGCGATAGGCGTGCGGGGATTCGTCCAAACCGCCACCGCGCAGGATCACGCCTTCGCGGGTGATCCAATCCTGCATCATCTCGGGGCTCACCCTGCCCGGCCGGATGATCTCCCCCGTCTTCCACCTGCGCTTGCCGGCGGCTTCCGTGCGGGACATCACGCGACCGGCGCCATGTACGGTGGAGTACATCGCCGCGCGCTGCTCCTCGCTGTCGTCGGCAGCCCCCTGCACGATCACGGCGTCATCTCCCATCGATCCGCCGATGAACCCCTTCTGCCCAGGGAAGGCGGGGGTCGCGCCCTTGCGGATCACGACGTACTTCTCGCCATCGTGCTCCTCAAGCCAGGCGAAGTTGTGGTGGTTGTGGACGAGCTCCTCCTCGCGGCCGCCGAGGAGAGCGACCACCTTCCGTGCTACCCACTCCCGGCCTGCATAGGCGTACTCGCCCGCGAGGCTCATCAGCTGCCAGTAATCATGGCCCATCGGATCGGAGAGATCGAGGAGGACCTCCGTCTCCTTCGCGCCCCGATGCTGCCACGAGCGGCCCTGGGAAAGGTTGAGGAAGCCGCTGGCAATGGTGTGCCCGAGCCCCCGGGAGCCGAAGTGCACACCCACCCAGACGAACCCTTCCTCGTCCTCGAGCAGGTCGACGTAGTGGTTCCCGCCGCCCACAGTTCCGAGCTGGCTCCGCGCCCGGGTCCAGAGTTGGTCCCGGGCGCGACCGGGGATCAGGTCCCATGCGTCGCTCGCGAAGAGGGGGTGATCGACCGGGGCGTCGTCCCCCTCGTTGCGCTGGCCTATGCCGAAGGAGATCGTGCTGGAGATCTCGTCGGCCAGGGCGTCCCACTCCGCAGCGAGGTAGGAATCGGCGCGCACGTCCGTCCGGATCGCGGCGTTGCCGCAGGCGATGTCGAAGCCGACACCGACCGGGCTGACCTTGTTCCGATACGCCGCCACCCCGCCGATCGGCATTACATACCCGAGGTGTCCGTCGGCCATCAACGCCGCTCTCTCCGCTCGGCTCGCGACGTCCCGGAGCTGAGCCAGGGTCTTCGGGTCGTGCGTGCCGAAGATCTTCGGCGCCGGTGGAACCTCGTGCTCGTCCATGATCGCGCAGGTCGGTCGTTTCGGAGGGGAGAACGGAAAAGCCCCGCAACGCTCCAACTCGTTGCGGGGCCTCCTTCCTACCAATGGGCCTGAGAGGATTTGAACCTCTGACCTCACGCTTATCAGGCGTGCGCTCTAACCAACTGAGCTACAGGCCCTGCGTCGAACGCTTCCAGACTTCCGAGCCGTTCTAGCGGAGCCTTCCAAGCTAAACGAGACAGTTGCCGCGGTCAAGGACTGCCGGGCTCCGAGGGGACGACTCAGAGATCTTCGTCCTCGTCCTCATCGAGGTCGTCTTCCCAATCGTCGTCATCATCATCGTCGCCGTCGTCCCAATCATCATCATCGTCGTCGTCCTCCCAATCATCATCATCGTCGTCCCAATCGTCGTCGTCATCATCGTCGACGTCGTCGATCCGCAGCTCCATCCAGCCGCGCTCCTCCTCTTCCATCTCCGCGATCCGCTCCATCAGCTCGGGCATCAACAGCTCCTCTGCTCCGGGGAAACGAACGGCGCGAACCCGGAGCGAGCTCCGGACGAAGGGGTGTTCGCGCCCGTTCGGCAGAACGTTATCCGCACGGGGCTAAGTGTCAAGTCCTCCGCTCAGGCCATGGCCCGTTGCGCCTTCTTCCTGTCGCTCGCGTTGAGGTATCGCTTGCGGAGGCGGATGGCGGCGGGCGTGACCTCGATGAGCTCGTCGTCGTCGATGTAGCCGAGCGCGTCCTCCAGGCCGATCGCGCGCGCCGGCTCCAGCTGGATGTTCTCATCGCTGGAGGTGGTCCGCATGTTGGTGAGCTTCTTCCCCTTGGTGACGTTCACCTCCATGTCCCCCGGACGCGCGTTCTCGCCCACGATCATCCCGTCGTAGACCGCTACGTTCGGCCCGATGAAGAGCACCCCGCGCTCCTGCAGGTTCCAGAGTGCGAACTGCGTCGTCTCCCCGGGTACCATGCTCACCAGGACGCCGCGTCCCCGCGGCTGAATGGCCCCCACGTGCGGGCGGTACTCGAGGAACTGGTGGTGGAGGACTCCCTCACCCCGGGTGTCCGTCATGAACTCGGAGCGGTAGCCGAAGAGGCCGCGCGAGGGAATATGGTAGATCAGCCGGACACGGCCGCCCTCGGCGCTCTTCATCTCCGTCATCACCCCCTTCCGGGGTCCGAGCTTCTGGGTCACCGCACCGACCATCGTCTCCGGAAGGTCGATGGTCACCTCCTCGAACGGCTCGAGGAGGGTGCCGTCCTCGTCGCGCCGGGTGATCACCCGGGGACGGGAGACGGCGAACTCGAACCCCTCGCGACGCATCTGCTCCATGAGGATCCCAAGATGGAGCTCGCCCCGGCCCGCCACGGCGAAGGTGTCGGGGCTGTCGGTCGGCTCGACGCGCAGGGCGATGTTCGTCTCCAGCTCGCGCATCAGTCGGTCCCGGATTTGGCGGCTGGTCACGTACTTCCCCTCCTTGCCGGCGAAGGGGGAGTCGTTGACCCGCAGGTCCACGGAAACGGTCGGCTCCTCGACTCGGATCCCCTCGAGCGGCTCCGGGTGCTCCGGATCGCAGACGGTGTCGCCGATCTCCACACCCTCGAGCCCGGCGAGCGCAACGATTTCCCCGGCGCTGGCCATCTCGACCTCCTCGCGCCCCAGCCCCTCGAAGCGGAAGAGCTTCCGCACACGGGCGCGCTCGACGCCGGGGCCCTGGCCGTTCCCTTCGGGACGGACGAGGGCGGTGGTCTCCCCGACCGCGGCATGACCGCGCTCGATCAGGCCAATGGCGAGCCGTCCCAGATAGGGGGAGTAGTCGAGCGTGGAGACGAGCATGCGGAAAGGTCCGTCCCGGTCCACCCGTGGTGGGGAGATGGTGGACTCCACCGTGGCGAAGAGTGGCGCCAGCCCGTTCCGCTCGTCATCCAGATCGCGCACCGCCCACCCATCGCGGGCGACGGCAAAGAGGAAGGGTGCGTCGAGCTGCTCATCCGTAGCATCCAGCTCCATGAAGAGCTCGAGAACCTCATCGTGAACGCGATGCGGGTCCGCATCGCCCCGATCGACCTTGTTGATCACCACGATGGGCTGCAGCCCCAGCTCCAGCGCCTTGCGCGTCACGAAACGCGTCTGGGGCATGGGGCCTTCGGCTGCGTCCACCAGCAGGATCACCCCGTCCACCATGCGGAGGATGCGCTCCACCTCACCGCCGAAGTCCGCGTGCCCGGGGGTGTCGACGATGTTGATGCGCGTATCTCCCCACTGTACGGAAAGGTTCTTGGAGAGGATGGTGATGCCGCGCTCCTTCTCGAGCGGGTTGGAGTCCATCACCCGCTCCTCCATCTTCTGGTTTTCCCGGAAGGTGCCGGTCTGCCGGAGCATGTGGTCGACGAGGGTGGTCTTCCCGTGGTCGACGTGCGCGATGATCGCGATGTTGCGGATGTGCATTCTCTTCTCTTTGACGTTGAAACACTCCGAAGCCGGGCGCGGGCGACCGCCGCCAAACGACGGCGGGCGCCCCGCTCGAGGCGCCCGCCGATCACCCACAGCCCTGTAAAATAACCCGATTCCCCATTCGGCTCCACCCCTGCACGACCATCGCGGCTCAGGATCCGGACGCGCCCCCTTCCCTGCCCCGTAGATCGACCACCAGACGAACGGGCTCCCCAAGCTCCAGGACCCGGTAGGGAGCGGTCTCCGTTATCCCGATGGCCCAGTCCACGGAATTCTCTCGGTCGCAGATCATGCGACCCGATCGCACGACGGGAAAGTTCTCTCCCGTGCGAAGGGACGCCGCACCCTCGTCCTCCGCTCCGGCGGGCGAAAAACGGACGCGAAGGTGCCGGTCGCCGGCGAGGTCCACCGCCCTCCCCGTCTCGCAGTCACGCGGGGCCCCCTCCAGGTAGCCGATCTCGTAGCCGGGAAGCTCGTCTCCCCGGAACTCGAAGACGACCCGGTCGTGCTCCTCGCGGCTCGATGCGCGGACGTCCGACAGTGTGATCGGCTCCACGCGCTCCGTGCCCACCGCGATCGGGGAAGTGGTACCCTCGAAGGCTTCGAAGGGTGGATCCTCGGTGGGAAGGGCTCCTGGAGCGGGCCCCGCGGGGTCCTCGGTCACGTCGGGTATCGCCGCATCCACCTCGGGCTCCTGCGGGTCCGGCGCGCAGCCTAGCAGGATGACGGTGACCACAGCGAGCATCGGGATACGTTGGTAGGCTCCTGGCATGCTCGACCTCCAGCTGATGGGATCATGCAGCCCGTTTTTTCCTGCAGGATTCCGTCCCGGAGGTTTCCATACGGCAACCGGGACGTCGGAACGGAAATTGTATAAGTATATGTCAGGAAAACACTTGAATCACACGAGAAAAGGAACGATGGGAAGGATCGACTTCAAAAGGACATCGGGGATGATCGGAACGGCCATGTTGCTGGCCGTCATGGCGGCCTGCGCCCCGGACCGGGAGCCGGAGCCCGAGATTGCCCTCGAGGAGCTGAAAGCGGAGTACCCCCGGCTCGGAACGGAGCCGCTCCCCGAACCGGAGCCGAACGACGACGCGAACCTGGACGAAGTGCCGGAGGAGGTTCTGGAGACGGTGACCGGGGAGGCGACGTTTTACGCGGACAAGTTCGAGGGACGCCGCACGGCGAGCGGCATTCCCTTTCGGCAGAACCAGATGGTGGCTGCCCACAGAGGCTTTCCCTTCGGGACCGTTCTCCGCGTGACCAACACCCGCAACGATCGCTCGGTCAACGTCCGGGTGGTGGACCGGGGCCCGTTCAGCACGGAGCGAACGATCATCGACCTTTCGAGGCGGGCCGCCCAGGAGCTCGGCTACATTCAGGCAGGACGGGCACCTGTCGAGGTGGAGGTGCTGGAGTGGGGCGAAGGCGTCGGCTGAGTTGCAATCATCTTCCCCCGGTGTCAGCTACGCTCTCTTAACGGGCGGTGCGCACCGGGGCCGTTGCTCCGGTGCCGCGCCTTCTCCTCCTTCGTGACCGGGCCGCCGGATCGGCACGGTACGCGGCTTCACTCGTGACGTCGTAGCGACCTCGGAGGCCCCGGTCATCCCGCACGGGTGGCGCGAAGCGGGGGGTCGCGCATATCCTGAGCGGTTCGGATGCGGCCCATCCCTTGCTTGTAAACACCGGAATAACCCGCCTGGGACTGGCCACGACCGACCGGATGGCATCAACCTCCGCAACCACCTGAACATTCGAGCACCGGTTATGGGCGAGAATGCGCCGATGTCCACCACCACGGATCCCGCCGCCGCGGAATTCCCCGAATTCCTGGACAACTACCGAAAGAGACTGAAGCAGAGCTTCGATCCTCTCGCGGTCCCGGACGAGCATCACCTCGAGCGGGGATTTCCCCCAGGTCTGCTCCGGGAGATCCGCGAGTGCAAGCCCCTCTCGGTGGTAATTCCGGAGGAGCACGGCGGGCGCGGGCACAACGTGCATGAGTTCCTGGGAGTCCTCGCCGCCTCCTCCTACGAGTCGCTGGCTCTTTCCCTGACCCTGGGGATCAACGGCGGCCTCTTCCTGCAACCCCTCGCCAAATACGGCCGCGAGGAGATCCAGGGGCCGGTTTTCCGGCGCTTCCTGGAGAAGGGAGCCATGGGTGGGCTGATGATCACCGAGCCGGATTTCGGCTCCGATGCGCTCCGGATGCGCACGCAGTACTCGGACGAGGGAGAGGCATATCGCCTCCGGGGCGTGAAGCACTGGGCGGGACTCACCGGGCAGGCGGACTTCTGGCTGGTTGCGGCCCGTCGCGGCGAGGATAACGGGCGGCTGAGCCGGGACATCGACTTCTTCGTCTGCGACATGTCCCAGGCCGATCAGGAGATCGTGGTCGAGGAGTACTACAACAATCTCGGCCTGTACATGATCCCGTACGGGCGGAACCGCATCGACATCGCCGTTCCCAAGGCGCAGCGGCTGGAGCCGGAGACCACCGGCCTCAAGATGATGTTGGACATGCTGCACCGCAGCCGCGCCCACTTCCCGGGGATGGGAATGGGATTCCTGAACCGGATGTTGGACGAGGCGGTAGCGCACTGCCAGGAACGCATCGTGGGGGGAAAGAAGCTCATCGAGTACGATCAGGCCGAGCATCGCCTGGCGCGGCTCCAGGCCTGGTTCACCGCATGCTCGGCCATGTGCGCCTGGTCGAGCGAGAACGCGAGCGTGAAGAGAGACCTCGCCAAGTCCGATATTCCCTGCAACGCCATCAAATCGGTGGTGACGGACTTCATGCACGAGGCCTCCCAGTCGTTCCTCCAGCTGATGGGGGCCAAGGGGTACCGGCTCGACCACATCGCGGGACGCGCCATGGTGGACAGCCGCCCCTTCCAGATCTTCGAGGGATCGAACGACATCCTCTACCAGCAGATCTCGGAGGGGGTCATCAAGTCGATGCGGCGCCTGAAGGCGACCAACGTCTCCGATTTCCTCGGCAAGTCGGAGCTGACCCAGCGCGCCTCCGACTACTTCAAGGAAGCCCTCGATTTCGACGTCTCCTTCCGCATGCCGCAGCGTAAGCTCGTGGACCTGGGACGGGTCTTCGGGCGCATCATCTCCATGGAGATGGTGATCGAGATGGGGGAGCGGGGATTCCGCAAGGACCTCGTGAAGAACTGCCTCGCGGTGATGAAACAGGATGTGGAGGGGATCCTTGCCCGCTACGAGGGGGGCAGGGTCACAAGGGTGGTCGAGGACTATCTGGAAGGCAGCTCCTGGCTCGACTACCTGCGTCCACAGAAGGCCTGAGCGTCACAACGGACGAGCCGCCTCGAGCACGAAGGGCCCGGAGCAGTCGCTCCGGGCCCTTCGGTTTTCTCGGCCTCACAGCGAGCTACTCCCCGAGCGGCCCGATCCCCAGCTCTGAGAAGTAGCTGTCGACCTTCTCCTTCGTGGCCGGCTCCATCTCGATGACGTCGGGCCAGCGGCGCTCGAAACCCTCCTCCTTCCACTTCCTAGTGGCGTCGATTCCCATCTTCGAGCCGTACGACGGGATCCGCGACGCGTGGTCGAGATCGTCGATCGGCCCCCGGGTGAAGATGATGTCGCGCTCGGGATCGATGTTGCCGAGCGTGTACCACCACGCCTCCTTCGTGTTCTGCACATCGATGAAGTCGTCCACCACTACGATGATCTTGGCCAGGGACATGAGTCCCATTCCCCAGAGGCCGTGCATCACCTTGTAGGCGTGCCCGGGAAACTCCTTCCGGATGGAGACGAAGACCAGGTTGTGGAAGACCCCCTCGGGCGGCATGTGGTAATCGACGATCTCCGGCATGGTGATCCTCGCCAGCGGCAGGAAGATCCGCTCGGTAGCACCTCCCAGATAGACGTCCTCGACGGGCGGCCGACCCACCAGGGTAGCGGGGTAGACGGGATCCTTCCGCATGGTGACGGTGGTCACGTGGAAGACCGGATAGGGGTCCTCGAGGGTGTAGAACCCGGTGTGGTCCCCAAAGGGGCCCTCGGTTGCGAAGGGCTCCGAAGGGTCCACGTATCCCTCGAGCACGATATCCGCCTCCGCGGGAACCCGGAGGCCACCCTCCAGCGTTTCGGCGTACTGCACCGGGTCGCGGCGCAGGAAGCCGGAGAACATGAACTCGTCGATCGCGGGCGGCAGCGGCGCTGTCGGCGTGTACATGGTGGTCGGGTCGCCGCCGAGCGCCACGGCCACCGGCATTCGCTCGCCGCGCTCTCGGTACTTCCGGAAGTGCGCTGCCCCGCCCTTGTGCTGCTGCCAGTGCATGCCGGTGGAGTCCGGTCCGTAGACCTGCATCCGGTACATCCCCACATTCTGGACGCCGGATTCGGGATCTTTGGTCATCACCATCGGCATGGTGATGAACGGGCCGCCGTCCTGAGGCCAGGTGCGGAGCACGGGCAGACGTCCCAGGTCGAACTCCCCGTGCCTGTAGACCACCTGCTGGCAGGGGGGCTTCCCCCTGAACTTGCGGGGGGGAACCTTCCGCAGCTCAGCGAACTTTCCGAGCGTCTGAACCTTTCCCCACAGCCCTGCCGGCACCTCGGGCTTCGCGAGCTCGGCAATGCGGTCGGCATGCTCCTGGAGATCCTCGACGCCAAGCGCCTCCGCCATCCGCCGCCGCGAGCCGAAGGTATTGATGGC
>SKRI01000070.1 GCA_007118565.1 Gemmatimonadota bacterium
CGGCCGCCCCCATGGCGATGCTGGTGTCGGCCGCCGCCAGGGCGGGCGCGTCGTTGATCTCGTCGCCGAGCATCCCGACCCGCCGACCGACCGCCTGCAGGCGCCGGTTGTGCCCCAGCTTCTCCTCGGGAAGGAGGCCAGCGTGGACCTCCTCGATCCCGATTTCGACCGCGACGGCCGCCGCCGGCCGAGGCCGGTCCGCCAGCGCCAGCACGCCGATGGCCTCGCCGTCGACGGGGATCTTCTGGCCCGGCTTCACCAGGACGATCTCGTCCACCTCTACCTCGTGGGCCGGAACCTCCGTAACCTCCGCTCCCCGCAGGACGTGCGCGACCGTCGGCGCCGCACGAAGAAGGCGGCGCAATGCTCCGCGAGTGTGCCGCACCGTGCGCGCCTCCAGCCATGTGCCGGAGGGTAAAGAGGAAGGTGACGGCGGCCGCCTCCCAGTATTCGCCGATCACAGCGCCCCGCCCGCGGCCACCACCACCAGCAGCTCGATGTTCACCTGCCGCAGGCGAAGGGCGCGCCAGGCACGCAGCGCGATGTCGGAACCGGCCACGAACGCGGCCACCGTCAGCAGCGCGGCGCCCGCCGCCTGCGCGCCCGCTCCGTACCGCACACCGAGGCCGAGCACGATAAGCACCCCGCTCAGGGTGGTGAGCCATAGACGTCGGCGGGCGGGGCCTGCGAGACGGGTTCGGATGCGCGTGATCAGGATCTCCTCCTTCTGAGATCAGTAGACTGCGGGACGGGCGCCGTATCAGGCGCGCTCCACGGTCTCCACCAGACTTTCCACCGGCGCCTGCTCCGGGTCGTGATCGACCTCGACGCGGCCGGCTGCGTAGTGGACGGTGGCGTTAAACACCCCGGGCATGGCCCGGAGCGCCTTCTCGATCTTCTTCACGCAGCTCGGGCATGAGAGCTCGTCGCTGCGGAGAATCGTTCGGTTCTGCTTCGCCGTGGTTCCCATGGTATGCCTCCTCCTGGTCCGGCGATCTGCTCAGTGTGCATGGGATGCGGGCCCCGTGGAGCCGTGGTTCCCTTGCCCGTGGTGGGAGGTGATCGCCTCCAGCGCCTCCACGAAGTGCATCAGCTCCACGTACGCCTCCACGTACTCACGTCCGGCCGGGACATCGCCCGGCGCGAAGTCGCGTAGCTCCGCGGCTTCCGCGAATAGGGAATCGAGCCGGCGATCGATCGCCGCGTGCAGGGTGCGACGCAGCTCGTCCACCGTGCCGATCTCCAGGGCATGGTCCGCCGCGGGCACCACGTCGCCGAGATCGGTGCCGGCAGGCTTGAGGCCAGTGTACGCGGCCCCCTCTCCCTCGCGGTGGATGCGAACCACCGTCTCGAAGAAGAAACGATCGGCCAGCGCGCGGGCGTCCCCGCCCGTGGCGCGAACGCGCTGCACGTGGTCAAAGGCGTGTCGGATCTCCGGCTCGTCCTTCTCCCGGACCCAGATCAGCATCGGGTCGAGCTCCCCGGTCTCGAGCGCCAGCTGCGCGGCGACCACCACCGGTCCGTCCATGGTGTCGCAGTGCGCGTGGGCAGGGGAGGGAAGGGCGAGCAGCGCCACCGTTGCCAGCGCGATCGATGCGAATGCCGTTCTGCGTTGCGTCTTCATGGTAGTCCTCGTTCGTGTGTGCTGAACTGGCGGTTCAGCGCGCCGGGCCTCGTCGGAGATGCTCATGCAACCCCGTCGTGGCCGTGGAGTCCGATCAAGCTAATCCCTGTACCATGGTACGGAGTCAACCCCCTCCCCCATCGCCGGAGATGCCAGGCTCAATCCTGCGCCTCCAGCGCCTCGAGGAAGGGACAGTCCCCGAGCGGCCCGTGGACATCGCACGCCCCGGCCATCTGCCGGAGGGCGCCCCGGATCCGCTCGAGGGAGGCGATGCGATCCTCCACGTCCTCGGTCTTCGCCTCGACCCGGTCGCGGACCTCGGCAGTCGTCGTCCGGGGACTCATCCGGAGGGAGAGAAGTTCCCCGATCTCCTCCAGGGTGAATCCCAACTCCTGGGCGCGCCGGATGAAGCCAAGCCGCCCGACCTCGCTCTCTGGATACTCGCGGTATCCCGACGGGCGTCGATCCGGCTCGGGGAGCAGGCCGCGCCGCTCGTAGTAGCGCACCGTCTCCACATTCACGCCCGCCGCCTTCGCCAGCTGTCCCGTCGTCAGTGTGCTCATCTCTCGCTTCGGTTGGGTGAACTGCATGGAAGGTAAAGCCCGTACCATGTTACGGAGTCAACCGCGGTGGTCGTCAGGAGTGGAGCGTCGGGAGATTGCCTGAATGGGGTGGGGAATACCCTGAAAAAAGGTGGAATTCAGCGGTTTTCCCAATAGTGTGACCAAGATCACAGACACGGCCCCCGGTGCAGGCGCTATATTCATTGCAAGTTGAGAATGAGTCTCAATCAGCGATGGAGAAAGCGATGCCGACCCTCAGCAGACGTCTGGCCGATCGAGACCTTCGGTTCGATCTCGCGGAGGAGGCGTTCCGGCTCCGCCGCCTCCCCGGCCTCGACCGGGACGGGCGCACCGCGCGGACGCTGGTGAAGGACGGACCGATGCGGGTGACGCTCATCGCGCTCACCCCGGGGTCGACGATTCCTCCGCACCATGCGGCGGGACCCGTCACGATCCAGCCGGTCTGGGGACGGATGACAGTTCGTGTGGAGGACGAGGATCGGGTTCTGGAGGTGGGAGATCTCCTCGCGCTCGGAGCGGAGGTGGAGCACGCGGTCACCACCCCCACCGGCGTTGTCTTCGCCCTCACCGTGGTCCGAGTCGGCAACCCGGACGAGGCCCGATGAGCGCCATCGCACCGCCCCCGCGCAGAACATCTTTCCGGCTTCGCACGCGGAATAAACATGGCCGTACGCCCGCGCCGGTTCCGTCTCGCGCCGTCGTCCCGCCCCGGCCGCCAGAGCCATCGCGGATCGCGGAAAAGCCGGACGGCAAGGTAGCCGCAATCCTTCTCGACGTCCGCGGTGAGTCGTTCGCGGCGCAGACGGGCCGCACGATCGCCCTCCTCGAGACGGCTGCCGACGGACAGGAGGTGGTGCACCTGAACACGGAGGTCCCCGTCCATCTCCTTCCGTATCTTACCACCCGGGGATACCGCTACCGGATCCACCATGAAGACGCGGGCTGCGTGCAGCTCCACATCCGGCGACAGAGCCGGCCGAGCGGCCGATGGCCGTGGACGCCCCGCGTCCAGCAGATCACCTCGCGCGGCGCCGCGACCCGAACCACGAGCTTCCGATGAGCAACCGGCAGGAGGTCATGAGGGAGATACAGGTGGCGGTCGTGGCGGCCGTCCCGGAGGGTGAGGCACGCAGCTTCGAGGCGGCGGGGCGGGAGATCTCCCTCGTCAACGACGGAGGATACGTCTATGCCCTCGATGGGATGTGCACGCACCAGGAGCTGCCGCTCGACGGCGGAGAGGTGGAGGACGGAACGCTAACCTGCGAATGGCACGGTGCCACATTCGACGTGTGTAGCGGCCGGGCGAAGTCGCTTCCCGCCGTCCGTCCGCTGCGGACGTACGAGGCGCGGGTCGACGAGGAGGGGAAGATCTTCGTGACCCTGCCGGCCGATGCGTAGCGTACCGGCGGCCGCTCCGGCCGGAGCGGGGTCGTGCCGGCGCGACCCGGTGCAGGTGCTCGGCGCGCAGCCGCTCTTCACCGCCCTGGGACCACAGGAGCTGACCGACCTGGCGCGACGCTCCGCCTGCCGCACGGTCCCGCCGGACACCTCCCTCTTCCGCGAGGGCGAGCCCTGCCGCGGTCTGTACCTGGTCCTCGAGGGGGCGGTGAACGTCTACCGCTCGAACCGGGACGGGGAGGTGCAGACGCTGCGTCTGGCCGAGGCGGGCGATTCGCTGGGGGAGGTCTCCCTCTTCGACGAGGGACCCTATCTCGCTTCGGCCCTCACAGTTCGGGCGAGCCATCTCCTCTTCCTCCCGGTGGCGGAGGTGCAGGCGCTCTACGCCCGGCACCCGGAGGTGGCGCACGCGGTGGTCGCCGACATGGGGCGGCGTCTCCGCGGCATGATCGCCCTGGTCGACCGCCTCTCCCTCCAGGACGTGGCGTCGCGCGTGGCCGGCGTGCTCGAAGGGTACGCCGAGCAGGCGGAGGGCGGGCTGCGTCCCGGCGTGTCGTTCCGCTTGCCCCGCACCCAGGAGCAGATCGCGGCGGAGGTGGGCGCGACGCGGGAGAGCGTGGCCCGCGCGCTGCGCCGGCTGCGGGAGGCGGGCGCCATCCGGCAGCGCGGCCGCCGGGTGGAGATCGTCGATCCCGCGGCGCTCCGGATCTGGGGGAGTCGGTGAGCGCGTCGGGCAGAAGCGCCGCCGCAGCGGACCCGCATGCATCCGGCATGACCACGGCCTTCGCCCGGGAGGCGCTCCGGGAGGTACGCTACCCGGGGCGCAACCGGGACATCGTCTCGCTCGGTCTCCTGCACGACGTCCGGATCCGCGACGGTCGCATGCACGTGTCGCTCGTCCTCTCCGAGGGGCGAACGGAGGTGCGCGAACAGCTCCGGGCCGCCGTCCGCGCCCGGCTGGTGGAGGTGG
Organism: Gemmatimonadota bacterium; assembly: GCA_007118565.1. Classification (GTDB taxonomy): domain Bacteria; phylum Gemmatimonadota; class Gemmatimonadetes; order Longimicrobiales; family Longimicrobiaceae; genus SKRI01. The sequence goes on from SKRI01000070.1 coordinate 4,577, forward strand.
GGGCGGACGGCGCGGAGGTCGAGGTCCGGACTCCGGCGGTCGCCCGCGGACAGGATCCGTGGGCGGATCGGGGACGCCTGGCGTCGGTGGAGCGCATCGTGGCCGTCGGGTCGGGTAAGGGGGGCGTCGGGAAGAGCACGGTGGCGGTGAACCTGGCCGTCGCGCTCCACGGGGCGGGGTGGCGGGTGGGTCTGCTGGACGCGGACATCTACGGGCCGTCGGTGCCCATGATGCTCGGGGCGGAGGACGGCGCCCGACGGGTCCGCATGACCGATGACCGGAAGATCCTCCCCCTCGAGGCGCAGGGCATCTCCCTCGTCTCCTTCGGCTTCTTCCTCGGGGCGGAGTCGCCCGCCGTCTGGCGCGGCCCGATGGTGGCCAAGGCGGTGCGGCAGTTCTCCCGCGGCGTAGTCTGGCCTCCGCTCGACTTCCTCATCGTCGACCTGCCGGCCGGCACGGGCGACGTGCCGCTCTCCCTGGCGCAATCCCTGGTGGTCGATGCGGGTGTTGTCGTCACCACGCCACAGCGGCTCGCCGCGCAGGAGGCGGAGAAGGCGGTGCGGATGTTCGGGAAGCTGGAGGTGCCCGTCGCCGGGATGGTCGAGAATATGTCGTACACCCGCTGCGCGTGCGGGCGCCGCTCCCGTCCCTTCGGCTGGGGGGGCGGATCCGATTTCGCGACGCGTATTGGGGTGCCCTTCCTTGGCTCGCTCCCCTTCGAGGCGGCGATACCGGAGGGAGGTGACACCGGGGCTCCGGTCGTCTCCGCCCACCCGGAGAGCGAGGCCGCAGCAGCCTTCCGGGAGATGGCCACGCGACTGGCGGCATCGCTGCCGCTCGCTCCATGCCCCGCGGACGCGGTGCGGACGTGACTGATCGTCGATCACGATCCGAAGTGCATGTACTACACGCTCCAGGCGACGCGCGCGGACGACGATTTCCGCCTTTGGTACGTCGAGGAAGGGCCGGAGCGATGGGAGGTGGAGGTCGCCCGGCGCGGAGCCAATGCCGGAGCAGGACGTTCCGAGGAAAATCCAACCATCACTGCTGATGTCTGACCAGAAAGGTACCGATTCGAAGGGATTCGATCGATCGCGCAGGACGTTCCTCCGCGCTTCCGCGCTCGGTGTTGCCGGGACTGCGCTCGCTGCCTGCGCGCCGGATGACCAGGAGGCCCGTCGACCGGAGACGACGGAGGGGGAGGGCGTCCACGATCACGACCGGACGGCCCCGGAAAGCGACGAGCCGTGGCGTGAGATGGATCGGAGCCACCGCGAGGGGGTCGAAGCCTTCCCGGCGGAGACCGAGGGAGTGCCGATGCAGCCGCTCGAGCCGCGCTTGGTCGACGGTGTCAAGGAATTCGAGCTGACCTGCGGTCGGAGGGACTGGGAGGTGGAGCCCGGCCGGATCACAGAGGCCTGGTGCTACAACGGCCAGATGCCCGGACCGGTAATCAGGGTAACGGAGGGGGACCGGCTCCGCGTGATCGTGCACAACGACTTGCACCAGTCCACGGCCGTCCACTGGCATCATCAGCACGTGCCCAACGAGATGGACGGGGTGCCGTTCATCACCCAACCCCCGATCGAGCCGGGGCAGAGCTTCACCTACGAGTTCACCGCGGATCCCTACGGGTCCCACATGTACCATTCCCACTACAACGCCGCCGAGCAGGTGACGAAAGGGCTGCTCGGACCGCTGATCGTCGATCCGCTGGATCCGAGCGTAGAGCCGGAGTACGATGACGAGTGGATCATCGTCCTGAACGACGCCGCGCACGGCTACACGATCAACGGGAAGGGGTTTCCCGCGACGCAGCCGAAGGTGGTCCGGCGGGGCACCCGGCTCCGGATCCGGTTCATGAACGAGGGGCTGATGGTGCACCCCATGCACCTGCACGGGATGCCGATGCACGTGTTCGCCAAGGACGGTCGTCCGCTCCCCCAGCCGTTCGAGAGCGACACCCTGAACATCGTGCCAGGTGAGCGGTGGGATGCCATGGTCGACTGCTCCGCCCTCGGGACCTGGGTATTCCACTGCCACATCCTCAGCCACGCCGAGGGACCGCATGGGATGTTCGGAATGGTGACCGCGCTCGTGGTCGAGGAATAATTCACGCGAACCCTTGAATGAGATGAAGCGACAACTAGCCTATGGTGCCGTAGTTCTCGGTCTTGTCCTCGGCGTATCCGCCGCTACGCCGACTCTCGTATCGCAACCGACCGAGGAGGTCGAACCTTCCGCTCCTGCGGCCGAGCTCACCCTGCTCACGGCCACTCCGGAGGAGGGCTTCCAGCTCGCCATCCGTCTTTCCCGCCTCGGGGTGACCGAGACACAGACCGACCGCGAGGTCCTGCACGCCCTCCGGGAGAGCTACGCCCACGATGCGGATGCGCTGATGGCTGCCTCGCAGGTCATCGCGATCCACTTCCAGACGATCGCGGCCGCGAACGACTACTGGCGTTAGGGAGCGAAGTCCGGCTTTGTCCTGGGCAGTCGGTCGTCTACGCGCCGGGCGAGCTCCACTCGAAGGAGCAGGCTGGAAACGGAAGCCTCCGCCTCCTCGCGATCATCGCCCCCCGGCCGGGATGGCTTCCCACTCACCAGGACAGCGAAAATACGATGCGACACGAACGGGCGACCGATTCCGCCCTGCCCGAGGGCGACCAGCGGACGATCATGGTCTTTCTCCGCGACAGGGAGCGGGGTCTCGGCACGGCGTACAAGACCACGGGTTTGTGGCGCGAGGGCCACTTCGACGCCAATGAATGGCGGGAGGGTGAGTACCGATGCGATTGCGTCCGCGGGCCGCTCCTCTACAGCAGCGGGGCCTTCCCGTGCGGCGATTCCCGCTTCGCGATCGAGCGGATCGTGGTATGGGACACGGGCGAGACGGTCTACTCCGAGTGCGGGCTCACCTGAGCGGGTAACGATTCCGCTGCGCGTGGCATCCGGCCGGCGCGCTCACACACCGTACTCGCGCAGGATCGCGCCGAGCTCGGCAGAGCAGGTCTCGAGTGCCTCCGCCCGCGGATCCTTGCGGAAGCGGAGCTCCTCAGCGCGGGCCTCCCAGCGCGATATGAGCTGCTCGAGCTGCACTGCCGCGATGACCTTCTCGTCTCCCTTCCTGCGCCTGTTCATTGACGGACGTGTTCCATCTGGTGGTGAGCGTCGGCGGTTAGATAGGGGTACATCGCGTCCCGGACCTTGGTCCGTGCCCGGTGCAGCAGCACACGCTGGTTCGCATCCGAGATCTGGAGCAGATCGCAGACCTCGGCGGCCGTCCATCCCTCGATGTCACGCAGGGTGATGACCTGCTGCTGTCGTCTCGGCAGGCGATCGATCTCCACCCCGATGAGCGAAGTCAGCTCTCCGGCAAGGAACTGCGCTTCGGGATCGGGGGCCGCGGAGGCGTCGGATGTGTACGGCCGCTCGACCTCCGCCCGTAGCAGGCGATCGATCTCGGTCGCGTCCGACGCGGATCCGCTGCCGTCGTCGTGCCTCCCCGTGATCTCCGAGAAAGGAATGGACCGCGCCTCCCGCCGTGCGCGGGACCGTGCCCGGTTGACCAGGATCCGGAAGATCCAGGTCCTGAGCGTGGACCTTCCCTCGAAACGATCGATTCCGCGCAGCACGCCGACCCACGCCTCCTGCACCACGTCCTCGGCTTCCGCACGGCTGCGGACATAACCCCGGGCAACCCCGAGCATTGCGGAGTGGAGCCGATCGAGCAGCTGGCCGAAGGCGGCTTCGTCCCGCCGCCGGAGTGCCTCGATCAGCGCCCTCTCGTCGTCGCGCGGGGGTGGGAGGGCGACCTTCGCCACGGAGCCGACGCGCTCGCGCGGGCTTCTGAGGCGGCGGGGGAGGGGGGTGCGGTTCATCTCACTCGTGTCCCGGAATAGGTAGATACCGAACAAAACCGGACCCGGAGCCCGATCTGATGTCGGATTCCGGATCCGGTACGGTCTGAAATGGCCCGCCGCGGTGAACGGAGCCTGAGGGCTCCCTTCATCTCGGCAGCGGTTGTGCTACCTGTAGGGTCTCCTCCGCTGCCGAACCGTTACACTCGAGCGAGAACCAGGCTCGACAGCCGTCGGCGCGTAACGGCTCGGCTCCGTTCGGGACCGAACTCGTTCGGAGATGTCGAGCGGGGCGGCCGCGGCCAGTTATACCGCCGCCCTGAAAGCGGAAAGGAGAGCCTGCATGAAAGATAGCACCGCCTGTGCCAGCGTCCAGCCGGCGATGAGCGACTATCTCGAAGGGGCGCTCGGCCCCGGCCGCGGCGCCCAGGTCAGGTGGCACCTGGGTCACTGCGCCCGCTGTCGCCGCGATCTCGAGGCGCTTCGTCGACTCCTCCACCTGTTGGCCTCGATTCCAGCCGATGCCCCGCCGGAAGGGCTCAGGGAGCGGGTGCTGAAGGCGGCCTCGGAGCTCGGGACACCCCTCGCCGTTCGCTGATCTTTCCCGTCCATCGTAACGGGGACGACGACCGGGGGACCGTATGGGGAGAAGGGTGGGGTGGCTCGGCCCATCCGGTACGCACCTCCACGACCGACGGACATGGGGAACGCTCGGAGCGACAGCTCGCCGCACCGCCTCGTGACAGTGTTGACGCATACCGATCTCACGCCGGCGTCGAGCCACGTGCTGGAATGCGCGGGAAGAGTCGCCCGGGACGAGGGGGCGGAGCTGCACGTGATACACGCCACCGGGCTGGTCGGAGCGCCGCTCGGTGAAGCGCTTCCCCGTCTGCTCGGCGGGTACACGGACGGTCTCCGTGCGGATCTCGATGCGCAGGTTCGTAAGTGTCTTCCGGCGCCGGTGGTTCCGCACCGGTGCACGCTCCGTCACGAGCTTCCCTGGAAGGCGCTGGAAGCGGCCGCGGCCGAAGTCGAACCGGACCTGATCGTGGCCGATCCGGACGCGATGAAGGTGCGGGCGAGAGCCGTGGCCGATTTCGATCCGCCTGAGGTCGTGCGCCGCAGCGGAGCGCCGCTGCTGATCCCGGCTCGGACGCTCCGGTGGCCGTTCCGGCGTGCGGTCCTGCTGACAAAGCCGGAACCGATCGCCGAGGCGCACGTCGCCTCCGCGCTCTCCTGGCTCGGAGGCGCGGGCCCGGAGGGGCGTGACCGCTCCTCTCACCTCCGCGTCGTGGCCGTGGCGGACGATGTCGATGGCCGCCGGGAGGTCGCCGCTGCGGACGCCGAAGAGGTGATCATCGTACCCGTCGGTGCCGGCGCGCCAACGGACAGAACGAGTTTCCGTGCGGCGGTCGAAACCGCTCAGCGGGGGTGCCGCGCTTTACTCGTGCTTCCCATTCCCCGAGCGGAGGCGGAAAGCGCCGGCTCGGCACCGACCCCCTCCTCGCCGCTGGCGCCGCGGGAGGAGGCCGCGGCCACGGCCGGGGCGCCGTAGCGCCTGGAGGCCGTCACATCTCTAATCGGAGAGCTCAAGAAATGATCGAGGAAACGAAGGCGTGGATCGAAGTGGAGCTGGAGCGGCTGGCGAGCGCCCGGCTCGAGTTGATCAGGGGTGATGAGGAGGGTGGTCACGCTCCGCCGAAGGACTCGCGAATCCGCCAGGTCGAGACCAGGATCCGCCGGTTGGGCCTGGTCGTGGCAGCGCTGCCGAACGTGGACGACGGGATGCTCCACCGTGATCGGGCGGGGCTGGGGTCCGAGGTGATCGTAAGCGAGGGTGAGAATGGGGAGGAGATTACGTACGTCCTGCTCGCCGGACCCTCCATCGACGTGGACGCGGGAGAGGTCTCGCTCGGATCTCCGATCGGCCAGTCTCTGCTCGGCGCCGTGCCTGGCGACGAGGTGTCGGTTCAGACGCCACGGCGGATCCGGAAACTGGTCGTACGTAAAGTGGTCACTCTCGCCCAGATGCTGGACGCGCCGGAGATCGAGCCCGAACGGGCGTCCGCCATGAGCTCTCTTGTATCGGCCGGGTAGGAATGGATGCCGGCCTGCCATGCTTTGTTGGGCCCTCGACGAAGCAGGCCTGCGTGAAAGCATCTCTTTGGGCATGACCCGGACGTTCTGCCGAGCCGCGTCTCCCGTTCGGTGTGAATGAGGGTCACGTAGCCGCCGCCTGGACCGCGCCAGCCGCGGATCCCGCGGATGGCCCCGGCCCGCGGCGCGCTCAGTCGGTCGGTGTTCCCACTCCCGCCGCCTGTAGCGCATTCTCGGTCGGCACGCCGCCAGCCACGCAGCAGCTGGCCAGCTCGCCGTCCCGGCACCGCGGGCGTGCCTTGGGTGCCAGCGCGTTCCGCCTTGGCTGCACCTGGCACGAAAAAGCCCGCCCCGCCGATGACCGGTGGAGCGGGCTAAGTCGTTGTCTTGCAAGAGCGGAGGCGGAGGGACTCGAACCCCCAAAGGCTTTCGCCCGGCTGATTTCGAATCAGCTGCCTTACCAGTTAGACTACGCCTCCCGAAGCGAAGGCGGGCGGACCCGCCAACACCTGAACCATGAAAGATAAGCTGTAATTCTGGATCGTCAATCCCGTTTCGGGAGTGGGAATGCGGTGGCATCATGCCGAACCAGAACCGCGTCGGATCGGGGATCTCACCCGGCCGATGCGCCTTCCCGGATCGTTTGTTGCCACGTTCGATGCCGCCGGCCATCACCGTTCGCATGCCCGCCAGTGCATTCCCGGAGACGATTCGTGACAGGAGGAAATCAATTCCCCGCGCCGGCGCCCGACAATGGCGCTCCCGATTCGGACCATTACCGCCGCCAGCTGGAGACCGTAGCGAACAATGCGACGCTGGCGCTCTTCATCATGGACGAGCGTCATCACTGCACCTTCATGAATCCGGCGGCCGAGCGGCTCACCGGCTTCACACTCGCGGAGTTGCAG
>SKRI01000206.1 GCA_007118565.1 Gemmatimonadota bacterium
AGTAGGCGTGGCCGGCCTCGTCGAGGGCGCAGGTTCCCCTCTGCCAGGTCGAAACGTCCTTCCAACGGTGCGTCGGCGCCTCGTCCCCGCCGACAACGGTGACCGTGGACGAATCCCGCCGGGCGCCCATCTCCACCCAGACGGTCGCTCTGCCGGGGGCGAGCGCCTCAATGCGCCCGGTGGAGGCGCTCGCGACGCGAAGGAGGTGGTCGTCGTCCGTCCACCAGCGCGCTCCCCTTGCCGGCTCGATGGCGGAGCCCGGTCGGTTTCCGCGGCTCCCCTGCTGCTGGACACGCGCCTGGAGCGTGAAGCTCTCTCCCGGCTCCATGACGATTCCCGTAGTGGAGATCCAGAGCCCGTGCGGCCCCTCGGAGGGAAAGAACGTCTCGCAGGCCGGCAGGAGCGCGAGGAGAAGGGGGCCGCAAAGAGCGATCAGGGAGCGTCCCATGGTAGGCTTCGATCCGAGAATGAGGTGTCCTCCAGCGCCGAAATGTGCTTGCCGAGAACGGAGGTGGCAAGGGAGCTTCTCTGTGCTCTTGAGCGGAAAAAGGCATAGCGGTTGCCAACCCTTTACGACGTCGTGTGTCTTGACGAAATGTGTGGGGGGGGGAGCATCCGTCAAGGGCGAGGCAGCAGGCCTCTCCCAATTCCCCACGTCGCGGAGGCGGCCATGCGCGCTCGACACCTTTTCTTCCTTCCCCTCCTCGCTTTGCTCGCCGGGGCGTGCGCGGACCACCCGCAGGATCCGCTACAGCCGGGCGGCTTGTCGTCAATGCAGATGGCGGCCGTACCGCTCGACCTGGATTCCGTGCCGCCGCGCACGGGCTACTGGGAGGAGATGAGCGACAAGGAGCTCTGGGAGCATTTGGCCGAGCAGGACGGTCACGCGGTTCTCGGTGTGAAGAACCCGGGGGAGCCGCGCGGAATCTGGCGTGCGACGGTGCTGACGCAGCCGGCGACCATGCGTGGCGCGGAAGCCGTGGCCGCCGCGCTGCAGGGCGTCGATGTGTTGCAGGTCGAGGACTGGGCTCCAGCCATGCGGCTTCGAATCGAGAGTCTGTCAGCGCTCTCAGCGATCCGGTCCCAACCGTTCGTGGACTACCTGCAGCCGCTCTACATCCCGTCGGCGGGCGACGACGCGTGGATGAGTGGCTGCGGATGGGGAGAACCCTTTACCGGCAGCGCGCCCACGACCAGCCGGGGCGACCTCATCCCGCCCGGTCTAGCGCGGATGGATATCCAGAACGCCTGGAGGCGGAATGCGGGCGAGGATGCCGTGATCGGCCTGACCGACACAGGGGTGTCTCTCGATCAGGCAGACCTGCTCGGCAACTTCGCGACCGGTGGCAGTACGGGACGGTGGCACGAGATCCTCACCGTGATCAGCGGTGGCACGGACGATCAGTGCGGTCACGGCACCAGGCTAAGTGGCCTCGCGTTCGCGCCAAACAACAGCAGCTCCATTGTCGGAGCCGCTTGGAAGGCCAACGGGGTGAGCGTCCGGCAGGGCGACGGGGTGAATACCTCCTTCGGGATCAATTCCGGGAACGCCGCAAGCGCCATCAACGTGGCCTTCGAAGTTCGCCGAAATGCTGGCTTCCCAAACCGCCGTATTATCTCAATGGCCTGGGGCTCGCGGAAGACCCACGACCTCGTCGAGGACGCCGTCCGCAGCGTACATGCGATGGGAGCTCTGCTTCTGGGTGCGTCCGGTACAGAGGTGGGAGATTGGACCGGCGTGGTCTTCCCCGCCACAATGTCCGAAGTAATCGCCGTCTCCGCCGTAAATTCGAGTGGGGGCCGGGTCGCCGGCATCGGGTATGGCAATGCCGTGGAACTCGCTGGTTACGTGGACATGCTCGCGACGGGCCAATACATCGGCCAGACCCGCACACTGGGCGGCTCTTCCGCCGCGGTGACTGCGGTTGCCGGCATTGCCGCCCTGACGTGGACACAATTCCCGCACTCCAGCAATGCGCAGATCCGGCAGCGGTTGCGGAGCGCGGGTGGCAACGTGACGCGCAACACAACCACCGGCTATGGCATCGTGAACGCGGCGCGAGCAGTCGGAGGGCTGTACTCAGTTCCGGTGGATGCTCCCTTCTGGGTCGATCCGTTCCAAACCTTCACCGTGACCGCCAACCCGCAGGGGGGAACTGGGTCGTTCAGCTACCAGTGGAGCAACGGCGCCACCACCCGGAGCACCACGTATACCGCCGGCCCCGAAGGGACCAGCGTGAACTATTCCGTGACGGTGACCGATAACGCAGACGGCATTGTTCAGAGTGGCGGAGGCGTCGCCTACGTGCAGGACCGGAGCGGTTGCGTAGACCCGACACAGATCGACTGCTGATCATCGGAGGGGGCTTTACCTCGACGAGATGGTCCCCGCTGCGCCGTTGCCGCGGGGACCGTCTGCCTTTCCTATCGTCACCTTTGCGTACGAGGCGGAAACATTCGCTCGGCGCATCGCCAGTCTCCTACTCGTCTTCGTCCCCGGCCTCCAGCCGCTCCAGCACCTCCCGGTGCACCCGGAGGTCGTCCTCGGAGAAGAGGACGAAGCGAACCATATCGACGCTCTGGAGCGCCCCCGCCACCTCCCGCACCGTACGCAGCGCCACCCGGGCCGCCTCCTCCACCGGATAGCCGAATACGCCGGTGGAGATGGCCGGGAAGGCGACGGAGCCGAGCTCCGCCTCGTCGGCAAGCCGGAGCGCGTTCCGGTAGCAGCCGGCGAGCAGCGCGTCGGCGGGCTCGTCCCGGCCGTAGACCGGCCCCAGGCAGTGGATCACGTACCGGTTGGGGAGATCGTGGGCGCCGGTGATCACCGCCTCCCCGGGCCGGATGGGTGCCAGGGGACGGCACTCCTCCTCCAGCCCCGGCCCGGCCGCCCGGTGGATGGCCCCCGCCACCCCGCCGCCGGTGCGCAGCTCGGCGTTGGCCGCGTTGACGATGGCGTCCACGTCCGGCTGGGCGGTGATGTCGCCACGGGTGAGCTCGATGTCGAGGTGTCTCATCGCCGCCGCGGGATCACCCCCTCGGCGCACTGCCGGGCGTCGTGCTCGTC
>SKRI01000299.1 GCA_007118565.1 Gemmatimonadota bacterium
ACGCTGGAGGGAGCGCTCGCCGGGCGGCTCTCTGCCGGGTGGGACGAGGACCTCCCCGTCTTCGAGGCGGGGGAGTCGATGGCCACGAGATCGGTCTCGGGGAAGGCCATCAACGCGCTCGCCCCGCGCATTCCCGAGCTTATCGGAGGGTCGGCCGACCTGGCCGGATCGAACAACACCATGATCGAGGGCGGCGGCGACTTCCTCCCCGGGGAGCCAGCCGGCCGAAACCTCTACTTCGGGGTGCGGGAGCACGCCATGGGGTCGGTCATGAACGGGATGGCGCTGCACGGCGGCGTGCGTCCTTACGGTGGGACCTTCCTGATCTTCTCCGACTACATGCGGCCTGCCATCCGCCTGGCCTCGCTCATGCGGCAGCCGGTGGTCTACGTCTTCACGCACGACAGTGTGGGGCTGGGCGAGGACGGGCCTACCCATCAGCCGGTCGAGCAGCTGGGCGCCCTGCGTGCCATTCCCGGCTTGGTCGATCTGCGCCCTGGGGACGCCAACGAGACGGTGGAGGCATGGCGCTTTTTGGCAGAGTACCGCGACGGCCCCGCCTTCCTGGCGCTCACCCGGCAGAAGATCCCCACCCTCGACCGGAACGAGCTCGCTCCGGCGGAGGGGCTCCGCCGCGGAGCGTACGTCCTGGCGGACGCGGACGGGGATCCGGAGCTGATCCTGATCGCCTCCGGATCCGAGGTCTCGCTCGCGCTCGAGGCGGCGGAGCTCCTTCGGGGAGACGGGGTCGCCGTGCGCGTGGTGAGCATGCCCAGCTGGGCCCTCTTCTCGCGTCAGCCGGCGGCGTATCGGGACGAGGTGCTGCCGCCCGCCGTCCGCGCGCGCCTCGCGGTGGAGGCGGCGGGATCCATGGGGTGGCACCAGTGGGTCGGGAGCGAGGGAGATGTGGTGGCCATCGACGACTTCGGCCACTCCGCGCCCTTCGACCGGATCTTCGAGGAGCTGGGATTCAGCGCGGAGCATGTGGCCGAGCGGGCGCGCGCGGTGATCGACCGCTCGCGCGAGGCCCCGTCTCCCTCCGGCAGCGAGGCCGAGGCCGGACCCACCCGCTTCGGCGTGGACGAGCGGTAGAGACGATGCGGGAGGAGAAAAAGGCCGGCGCATGTGGCGCCGCTTCCATCACGAAAACCCTTGCTGGGCAATACACGATGACAGACCGCACGGACGACCGCCTGCACACCCTCCACGAGCTCGGCCAGAGCGTCTGGCTCGACTACATCCGCCGGGGAATCCTGGAGAGCGGGGAGCTCGAGCGCATGATCCGCGACTGGGATCTTCGCGGCGTGACCTCGAACCCGTCGATCTTCGAGAAGGCCATCGGGGGGAGCACCGACTACGACGAGGAGCTCGCCGCGCTCGCCGAGACCGATCCCCATCCCATGGCGGCATACGAGGCGGTGGCGATCCGGGACATCCAGGACGCGGCGGACCTCTTCCGCCCCGTCTATGAAGAGACGGACGGCCGGGACGGGTTCGTGTCGCTCGAGGTATCGCCGGATCTGGCCGACGACACCGAGGGGACGATCGGGCAGGCCCGCCGGCTATGGCGGGAGGTTGGACGCCCGAACGTCATGATCAAGGTACCCGGAACCGAGGCCGGGCTCCCGGCCATCCAAACCCTCCTCTCCGAAGGCATCAACGTCAACATCACCCTCCTCTTCTCCCTCTCCAGCTACGAGAAGGTGATGGAGCGGTTCCAGGCGGCGCTCGAGGAACGGATCGGCAGGGCGGAGCCCATCGACCGCATCGCCTCGGTCGCCTCCTTCTTCATCTCCCGCGTCGATACGGCGGCCGATGCCGAGATCGAGAAGCGGCTCGAGTCCGCTCCGGGCCGGGACGCCGAGGAGCTGCGCGGCATGCTCGGAAAGACCGCCATCGCCAACGCGAAAGTGGCCTACGCCCGCTTCCAGGACGTCTTCTCGAAGCCCCGGTTCGCCATCCTCCGCGAGGCCGGCGCCCAGGTGCAGCGGCCGCTCTGGGCGAGCACCTCCACCAAGAACCCGGAGTACCGCGACGTCGTCTACGTGGAGGAGCTGATCGGACCCGATACCGTGAACACCATGCCCCTCGACACCCTGGAGGCCTTCGCCGACCATGGCCAGGCGGAGCGTCGGGTGGATGCCGACGTCGATGAGGCGGAGGCGCACCTCCGCGCGCTGAAGCGCCACGGGATCGATCTCGACGCCATCACCCGCAGGCTGCAGGAGGACGGGGTGCGGGCCTTCGCCGACTCCTTCGAGGGAATGATCGGCACGGTGGGAGAGAAGCTGGGGGAGATCGCGGCACGGACCTGATCCGGGCTCGATCCGCCGCTCCCGACGCCGGGGATGCACCACGCGTGCTCCCCGGCGTTCTCTTTGCATGGACGGTCGGGTCATGAGCAAAGATGCGGATGTGCCGGGTGACCGGATGAGAATGGGGCTCGTGGGGCTGGGGAAGATGGGGGGCAACATGGCCCGCCGTCTCTCCGCCGCCGGGCACGAGCTGGTGGTGCACGATCGTGACGCCGACGTCCTGGCGGAGATCGGCGGTCTCGAAGGCGTCGAGACCGCGGCCGACCTGAGCGGCGTGATCGCCGCCCTCGATCCGCCCCGTGTGGTCTGGGTCATGGTCCCGGCGGGGGAGATCACCGAGGCAGTCCTGCGCGAGGCCGCCGGCGCCATGCAGGAGGGGGACGTCCTCATCGACGGCGGCAACTCCCACTTCGCCGAGTCCCGGCGACGCTCGGAGGAGTTCGCCCGGAGCGGGGTCCGCTTCCTCGACGTGGGGACGAGCGGCGGTGTCTGGGGGCTCCGTGAGGGTTACTGCCTCATGGCCGGCGGCGACGAGGAGGCTGCCCGCCTCTGCGAGCCGATCTTCCACGACCTGGCCCCGCCCGAGGGGTATGCACGGGTGGGAGAGAGCGGTGCCGGCCACCTCGCCAAGATGGTGCACAACGGGGTGGAGTACGCGCTCATGCAGGCGTATGCCGAGGGGTTCGAGCTGCTCCAGGCTGCCGCGCCCGAGATCGATCCCGCCCGCCTCGCCCACCTCTGGAACC
>SKRI01000011.1 GCA_007118565.1 Gemmatimonadota bacterium
CGCCCGGTATCCACAAGCGGAAGCGTGGCTTCAGCGGGCAATCGGAGTTGCGCGTCAGGTCGGCGACTGGGCTACCTATTCCGACGCGTATCTGGCTTATGGAGTCATGATGCGTCGCCGCGGCAATATGCCCGCGGCTCGCAAGAGAGTCGAACGGGCGCTCCGGCGAGCGAGTCGAGAAAGCCTTCGAGAACTTCAAGCCAAGGCCTACCACGACCTGTTCGTAATCGAGTTCGAATGTGAGCATTTCGAACTGGCCAATCGCTATGCCAAACACGCTTGGCGGCAGTATCCGGTTGGACACCACAATCGTATCCGTTTAGCTCACAACATCGGTTATTTCTGGCTTGCTGCTAACGCCTTCGAGCCAGCCCTGCAGGTCTTCAAAGCACTTGAGGCCCAAGTGTCTGCCGACGTTCGGCCTAACCTCCTTGGTGCGATGGCGCTTGCAGCTGGAGGATGCTCAGACCGCCCCACGTTTGATTACGCGGCCCGGAGTCTAGACGAGATTCAGGGCACGGTGCATGTCGCAGAAGCCTGGCTTGAAGTGGCGCAGGGTGCGATCCACTTAACCGATCACCATGAGGCGCTTTCAGCCGGCCGGAAGTCATTGGCAATTGCGACAGCACGTCAAGAGCACAAGATCGTATTCTTGGCGGAACAGGCGATCGACACCGCACAGCGAAATCTGGACGAATCGAATTTTTCCCAGGAGAGGGAAGCGTCTACTGCGGAATGCGTAACTCCGGACTTTGGATTCACCGAAGAAATCGTCCGCACGCTTCAATCAGCGTAACGCGCTTAGCTACCGGAATCCATCAACCCACGCTGAACCTGGCGCTGCTCGACCGTGATCGTATCATCGGCCTGCGGCTCAAACGGAAGATCACCACATGCTGCGACGGAACCGATGACCAGGACGGCGACGAAGGCTTGGAGCTTTTTCATGATGCGTGGCTCGGATGAAATGAAGCGGCACGGACGCGGTCGCGGCAGGCCGTGGGGGAACAATAATCGTTTGGATCGGTCGGCGCCCAACCTTCATTGATCAGAAACAGGTCCTATTCGTGCATTTTCTGAATGAACCGAGGAGGCAGCTGGTCGCGCTGCATGCGGAACCGGAGTTTCGCAGCAAGCTCCGAGGCCTTCGGAATCATGACGTGGAGGTTCGCTTCGTCGATACCTGGGAGGGTCTCCGGCAGGTCGCCCAGGAGGCGTCCCCTGCCACGCTGCTACTGGTCGATCCCTATCATGCGAATGGCAAGAAGCCCGAACCGACGCTCCACGATCTGCTCCGCACGTTCCCCTCACTCGTGGTGCTCGCTGCCATCCCGCGCGATGCGGACATGGCCGATGTCTGCACGCTGGGACGGTGGGGCGTCGCCGACGTCATCCAGATCGAGCTCGAGGATACGACCCGACTCCTGCTTCGCCGGCTCCGTGAGGTTCGTGCGCGTCCGCTCAACCAGCTCCTGCACGCCGATTTCCCGGGCCCCCTGCCGGGTCGCGCCCGGGCAATCCTCGAGACGGCGGTCGATGTCGCCCTCCAGGGAGGGCTGCCGAGGGACATGGCGGATCGAATGGGAATGGATGGATCGACCCTCCGTCGGTGGTGCGCCCTGTCGCAACTCCCGCCGCCGCGCAAGCTCTTGCTCTGGATGCGGTCGCTCATCGCGAGCATGCTTCTGGACGATCCGGGCCACACCATTTTCAGCGCGGCGCTCGCCTGCGGATACAACTCCGATCAGGCCATGCGACGCGCCCTGCAACGTTCCTTACCAATGACCCCGTCGGAGCTCCGGGAGATCGGCGCCTTCGAGACGGTCGCGAGTGCCTTCCACCAGGAAGTACTTCGTCCCCCGCACCGGGAGCAACTCTCATGAACGGGATCGAGAATCGAAGTGTAAGGCGGGAGGAGCAGGATCGTCTCGAAGAGTTGGGCCGTATAGCCGGTCAGCTCTTCCACGACCTGATCGGTGCCACCTCGCTGCTTCGGGGCTCCGCCGAGTTGATGCGGGACGAGGTCCGGCGCGGGCAGGTACCGGGGGAGGAGCTCGAGGCCGTCTGCGAGCACGCCATGTATCTCGAGCGAATGGTGGCGGACGTCTTCGACGAGGTTCGCGGCACCGGGCGCCAGGGGGGGCACCGTTTCGAGTTGATTCCGACAATCGAGAGCACGGTCGAGCGCTGGATCTCGGCGGCGCCCTCTCGATCGATCGACCTCCGGCAGGAAGTCACCGGGAATGTCGAGATCCGAGGCCGCGACACCTTTTTCTCCCGGGCGCTCCAGAACCTCCTCAACAACGCGGCGCGTCATGGACACCACCGCATCGAGATCCGCGTCTCGGAGATGCAGCGCGAAGGACGCGCCTGGATCGCGGTCGATGTCGAGGACGACGGTGAGGGCGTTCCCCTGGATCGCCAGCCACTGCTCTTCACCCCCTTCAGCCATGGGGGTCACGGGGGAACCGGACTCGGCCTGTCGTACGTCAACTGGGCCATCGAGCGGCTCGGCGGAACGGTCGAGCATCACCAGGGCAACCGCCTCGGTGGCGCCCGCTTCCGGGTCTGCATCCCCGCTACCACATGGCGGCAGAGCGAAACCCCCGAGATCGCCAAGCGCCGCGCAAAGCCGATCTCCCGAGACCGGCTCGCAGGCCTCCACGTCGTCGTGGTGGACGACGATGAATCGCTTCTGAGGTTCTACCGGAAGCTCTTCTCCCGTGCCGGAGCGGAGGTCACGGCGCTGCGCGCCTTCGGTGACGAGCGGGACGAGAGCCTCTCCACCCGCGCCGTCGCGGCCGATCCGGACGTCGTGCTCCTCGACCGGCAGCTCGGCGGATCATCCGGTGATCGGATCTGCGGGGAGATGCTGGCGGAGCGTTCCGGCCTACGCGAACGGACCGCCTTCCTGACGGGAGGCGGCGGTCCCGGATCCGATCAGGAGCACGGCGACATCCCGGTGCTCGACAAGATGATGGATGTCCGCTCCCTGATCGCCGAGGTCGCCCGGCTCGGCCGGTCGGCCTGAGACGACGGGTCCTTCCCGCCCCTTCCCTCCTTCCGTTGCCGAAGGCCTTATCGGGAACTATGCGGTTTTCCTTCGGGTAGATCTTCCCATACCGAATATACCCCGGCGTTCGCACCTGGCCCCTCCATTTCCCACGAGGGCGCTCGCGGAGGCGTCGTTCCAGTAACAGAGAGATTAATCGATGACGAGATCCGGATCCTGGCTCCTCATCCTTCTGGCGGTCGTGGCAGCTCCGTTCATCCTCTCCTCTCCCGCACTCGCGGAAGAGGCTTCGTTGCGCGGCTCACGCGCGGGAATGATCCAGCAGAACACTGTCGCCAAGGAGCACGGACTCGAGTTCTACCGGACCGCGGCTGAGATCCGAGCCGCCGTCGCCGCCGGCGAGCTCGTGGAGCTACCGGGCAATGCCGACTACGATGTGGCGGATTTCGTGAGCTTTCCCTTTGGCCAGCCCGAGCTGCGCCTCTTCGTGGAGCGTCTCGCCAGCCAGTACCACGAGGCGTGCGGGCAGAAGCTCGTGGTGACGAGCGCCGTTCGGCCCGCTGCCAGACAGCCGGCCAACGCCCATGCGCTCTCGGTGCACCCGGCGGGGATGGCCGTCGACCTGCGGGTAAGCGATCGCGCCTCCTGCCGGAGCTGGCTGGAGAACGCCCTCCTCGGGATGGAGCGTTCCGGCGTGATCAACGGTATCCGTGAATTCCGCCCGCCGCACTACCACGTAGCGGTTTTCCCGGGGCCTTACGCCGCCTACGTGGAGGAGCGGCTCGCTGCCGAGGCCGCTGAGGCTGCCGCCGAGGCCGAAGCACGCCGCGCGGCCGCTGCCGCCGCATCCCCAGCCGTGACTGCGCTCAGGGCGGAGTCGCCCCCCGCCTCCCCGGCGCCGGAGCAGGGTGGAGGCAGCGGCATCCTCCTCCGGTTCCTGCTGGCGCTCGGGTTGAGCCCGGTGGTGATGAGCGTTCTCGTCGGGGTTCGGCATCTTCGCCGATGACCCGTGCGGCGTGAAGGCGCGGGAACGCCGACGTCCCTCGTGCGGTCGCTCGACCGCTCCGGGCGGCTCCTCGCGGGAGCGGGACTTGCGAAGCCGACATGGCTCGGAACGACGGACAACCAACCCCCTGACGAGAATCATGTCGGAGCGATACGAACCGATCGATTGCACCAGCTACGACCAGCTCGAGGACTACGCCACCCGCCGCCGGCAGGTCCGCATCGTCTACCGCGATGACTCGGGAGACGAAACCACCATCCGTGGCCGGATTACGAATCTCTTCTCGGAGGACGGACAGGAGTTCCTCACCATGGACGACGGCACGCGCATCCGGCTCGATGCCCTGGTGAGCGCCGAAGGCATGCTCGGCGAGGAGAAACCCATCCCCCCCTCCTGACGCGCAGCGCCCCTATTCCGCTGCCTCCGCGAACCGGGCGAACGTTACGACGTTTCCGCCCGGTTCGCGCACAATCAGCTCGTCCGCCCCGCAGAAGGCCGTGCGGCGCGCAACACACCGAAGCGATCTCCCCGGGTCCGCGCTTGCCCGCCCATGCTCGATCTCCCATTCTGGCTCCGTTGACCGCTGCCTCCGGGGCGGCGCCAGAATGAAATCTTCACGGAACGGCAGATGAACGGGATCGTAAGGGGCTTGCTCGCCGGCTCGACCATCGTGATTGCCACCACGGTTTCGCTGGCCGCGCAGGTCACCGAGAGCGACTATGCGCGGGCGGAAGGCTTCCTGAGCTGGAACCTCCAGGAGCTGGTTCGCGGCACGGTCGAGGCGCCGGCGTGGGTGGACTCGGATCGCCTCCTCTACCGCACCCGCACGGATCGCGGCGTCGAGTTCGCGCTGGTCGAAGCCGCGACCGGGGCGCGTCAGACCGCCTTCGACGCGGAGCGGCTGGCCGCCGCCATTGGAGCGGTGGCCGACACCGTCTACGATCCGTATGCCCTTCCCCTATCCCAGATCGAGTTCACCGACGACGGAGAGCTCGGTTTCGTGATCGGGCGGGCGCGGTGGACGTGCGACCTCGACGTCTACGAGTGCGTTCCGCCCGTCGCCGTGCCCACGTCGGAGCGGAACGGGATCGCCTCACCCGACGGGCGCAAGGTCGCCTTCATTCGTGACCACAACCTCTGGGTGCTGGACCGGGAGACGGGCGACGAGCGGGCGCTGACCACCGACGGCCGAGAGCGCTTCGGGTACGCCTCCGACTCCCAGGGGTGGCGGCGTACCGAACGGCCGATTCTCCTCTGGTCGCCGGACTCGCGCAGCATTGCCACCTACCGGCTGGACGAGCGTGCGGTTGGGGAGATGCACCTGCTGCGCACGGCCGAGCCCCGCCCGGAGCTGCTCTCCTGGCCGTACGCCCTTCCGGGCGACACCATCGTGCCGATGCACGAGCGGGTGGTGATACACCTCGATGGTCCGGAGGTCGTGCGTCTCCGGACGCCGCCCGACCACCAGCGTACCTCGAGCTGCTGCGGACTGGCCCGGGGCGACGCCTGGGCGGACGTGGAGTGGAGCCCGGACGGCTCCCGGCTGGCGTTCGTCTCCACATCCCGCGACTACACCACCGTCACCCTCCGCCTGGCCGACCCGCGTACCGGCGAGGTGCGCACGGTCCTCTCCGAGTCGGACGAGCCCTTCTTCGAGTCCACTGCCGGCGGCCGCGGCATTCCCAACTGGCGGGTGCTGCACGACCGGGGCGAGGTCCTCTGGTACTCCTGGCGGGACGGCTGGGGACATCTCTACCGCTACGACCTGGAGACGGGACGGCCGCTCGGCGCGCTGACCCGCGGGAGCTGGAACGTGCTCGACCTCCTGCGGGTGGACGAGGAGGAAGGGGAGGTCTTCTTCACCGCGCTCGGACGGGAGGAGGGGCGGGATCCCTACTTCCGGCACCTCTACCGGATGGGGCTGGACGGGCGGGGGCTCACTCTCCTCACCCCGGAGGACGCCGACCACGAGGTCGAGCTCGCGCCCGACGGGATTCACTTCGTAAACAGCTATTCGCGGCGGAACGCCGCTCCGGTGAGCGTGCTGCGGCAGAGCGATGGCAGCGTGGTCACGACACTCGAGGAGACGGACATATCCGAGCTGGAAGCCACCGGCTGGCCCGCGCCGGAGCCGTTCACCGCGCTGGCGCGGGACGGGGAGACCGAGATCCACGGGCTGATGTTCCGCCCCTCGAACTTCGACCCGTCCCGACGCTATCCGATCATCAACTCCAACTATCCGGGTCCCCAGGCGGGGAGCATCGGCGGTCGCGGCTTTACCGTGAGCCCGCGCGGACAGGCCCAGGCACTGGCCGAGTTGGGGTTCATCGTCGTGCAGATCGACGCGCTGGGAACGCCGGGAAGATCCCGCGACTTCCACACCGCGTACTGGGGTGATCTGGCGGACAACGGTCTGCCGGACCAGATCGCCGCCATGCGGCAGCTGGCCGAGCGACACGACTGGATCGATCTCGAGCGTGTCGGCATATTCGGTCATTCGGGGGGCGGGTTCGCCACCGCCGCAGCGATGCTCCGCCACCCGGACTTCTTCCACGTAGGCGTGGCCAGCGCCGGCAACCTCGACAACCGCGGATACACCTACTACTGGGGGGAGAAGTGGCATGGCCCGCTCGTGGAGCACGAGGTGGGGGACAGCTACTCAAACCAGGCCCTGCACGAGATGGCCGAGAACCTCGAGGGGCGGTTGCTGATCTCCTACGGCACCATGGACGGGAACGTCCACCCGAACATGACGCTGCTCCTGGTCGACGCGCTCATCGAGCACAACAAGGATTTCGACCTGCTCGTCTTTCCCAACCGGGGCCACGGATACTCCAACGAGGCCTACAATCTGCGCCGCACCTGGGACTACTTCGTGACCCACCTGCTGGGCCAGGACCCGCCGCAGGAGTACAGGATCGAGCGGTAGGCGCCGGGGACGACCCCCTGCGAAGGGGGATCCCGGAAGGTGACGGAGCGGTAAGGCCGCTCCGTCAGGCGTCCTCCAGCCCTCCGTGGGAGGAGAACTCCTCGTTGGAGAACTCCCCGTGCATTGCGATGGCCAGGCAGTAGAGGCCGAAGGCCACCCACCCCACCGCAGCCGCCCCCACCAGCCAGATGCCGTAAGGCTGCTCCGCCAATGTCGCAAAGGCCTCCTTGAGCCCGTGCGCCTCGTCGGGATCGAAGAGGATCGCGGAGCGAACGAGGAAGAAGCCGATCAGGCAGTAGACGAGACCCCGGGAGACGTGCCCGTACCACCCCGCACCCCGGGCGGCTACGCGCTCGACGTGGTGCATCCTTCGCTGGCGGTACTCGTTCTGGTAGCGTCCGCTGACCCCGAAGAAGATCTCGTTGAGCCCCACGATGCCCACGATGACGCCGAAGAGCCCCACGGCGTAAGCACCGCCGGGAAGGGCGAGCGCCATCGCTGTCCAATCGTCCGCGTCTTCATCCCCGGGCTGCATACCAAGGAGAAGGGCCGCGGCGTAGATCGCGAACCCGCCGTAGATGGCTCCGATCGCGAAGTAGGATGCCCGCTTGAAGAGTCCCCGTGCGCCGGAGCCCTCGGACTCCACGTCGGCGAATGCCTGCAGGAACCTCCACGTCATGTAGGCGAAGAGACCGACGACCAGCACGACAAGGAGAACGGCGGTGGCCGGCGTTTCCCCGAGCGCCTCGAAGGCGCCCACCACGTCGGGATCGTCCCCGGTCGCTCCCAGTACCGAGAGCACCGCCATGACACCTACCGTGCCGAAGACGGCGCCCTTCGCGCCGAACCCGAAGCGGGCCAGGCGGTCGAACCATTCGCTCGAGAGAGCTTCGCGGGTTTCCCTACGGAAGACCTTCCACACAGGCGGCGCTTGAGAGGTTCGCTCGGATCCGAGTTTTGTCCGAAGCCGGATCCGTGCCGCCGGATCCGACTCTGCGGTGCGCCGCTACATCACCCCGTAGGCGACCATGGCATCCGCCACCTTCACGAAGCCGCCGATGTTCGCACCCTTCACGTAGTTCGTGCGACCGTCCTCGGCGCCGTGCTCCACGCACTGCTCGTGGATGCGCCGCATGATGGCTTGGAGCCGCCGGTCAACCTCGTCACGCGTCCAGGTGAGGCGCATCGCGTTTTGCGTCATCTCCAACCCCGAGATGGCGACGCCGCCGGCGTTGGCGGCCTTGCCGGGGCCGTAGAGGATGCCGGACCGCTCGAAGGCGTGCGCCGCGCCCGCGGTGGCCGGCATGTTCGCGCCCTCGACCACGAGCTCGCACCCGCCGGTGAGGAGGCCCTCGGCATCGGCCTCGGAGATCTCGTTCTGCGTCGCGCAGGGAAAGGCGGCGTCGCACGGGACCTGCCAGGGATCTGCGTCCGATCGGAAATCGAGCCCGGCATCGTCGGCGTAGTCCCCCAGCGACGCTCGCTGATCGAGCTTGACCCTCCGGATGGCGGCGAGCTGGTCGCCATCGATCCCGCCCTCCACATGCAGGAGTCCCGACCGATCGGAGAGGGTCACGACGCGGGCGCCGAACTCGATCAGCTTTTCGGCGGCGAAAAGCGCCACGTTCCCCGCCCCTGACACCGCGCACTGCTTTCCCTCGAGCACTTCGCCGCGGGTGTCCAGCATCTCCCGGGCGAAATACACGCAGCCGTACCCTGTGGCCTCGGTGCGGATCAGCGACCCCCCGAAGGCCGGCCCCTTTCCGGTCATCGCGCCGGTGAACTCGTTGGAGATGCGCTTGAACTGCCCGAAGAGATATCCGATCTCGCGCGGACCCACGCCGATGTCCCCGGCCGGCACATCCACGTCCTTGCCGATGTAGCGACGCATCTCCGTCATGTAGGCATGGCAGAAATGCATCACCTCGCGGTCGCTCTTCCCCTTCGGGTCGAAGTCGCTGCCGCCCTTGGCCCCGCCGATCGGGAGCGTGGTAAGCGAGTTCTTGAGGACCTGCTCGAAGGCGAGGAACTTGAGAACGCTCAGATTGACCGAGGGGTCGAAGCGGAGACCGCCCTTGTACGGACCGATGGCGTTCGAGTGCTGCACCCGGAAGCCACGGTTCACCTGCACATTCCCCTCGGCGTCCTCCCACGCCACCCGGAAGACAATGATCCGATCCGGCTCCACCAGCCGCTCCAGCACCGCAGCCTTCAGGTAACGGGGGTGCTCGTGCACGAACGGAATGACCTTCTCCGCTACCTCGCGCACCGCCTGCTGATACTCCTTCTCGCCCGGATTCCGGCGCGCGACTGCTTCCGTAAAGGATTCGAGCTCGAGCATGGCGGGATGCGGGCGTCGGAGGGGGAAGGGCGGGGAGATGTCTTGCGCGTCCTCCCCCGTCAGTGATGGTCAGGGTGGGCGTAGCCTTCGTATCCGGGCAGGTAGCGCTCGGGAAGCGGCGTCTCGGCTGTCTCCGCCTCCCAGAAGACGGTGACGATCCACCAGCGCTCGCCGTCGTTCATCAGCTGGATGCTGTTGATCCCGCGCATGAAAGGCTCCTCGTCCTCAGCCTCCCGGCGTGCCTCGTAGGTGCTGAAGACGTGCTGGATGTGGGCGTACTCATCGGTCTGCCGAGCGATCTCGTGCTCGAAGAAGCCGTTCTCCTCGAGCTGCGGCCCCGCCCGCTCGATGTAGTCCTCCACGGAGAGCATGGTGAGTCCGACGCTGCCGTCGGGACGGGCTCCCGCGGGGATCAGCCGGGCCCCCGGGACGAAGAGGGAGCGCATCCGGTCCCAGTCGCGCGCCTGCCCGGCCGGACCGGAGATCACGTCGTAGAGCGCCTCTACGATGGCCTCGGCGGAGGCGACATCGGCGGGGTCGACGGGTGGCGTGTCCGTCTGGGCGTGGATACCCGGAGCGCTCATGAGGAACGCCAGGACGAAGAAGCATGAGGAGAGGGAGATGCGGCGCATGGCGGTCACCGGGTAAGAGGGAGACAGACCGAATCGGATTGTCCGTCATCGGAAAGATCCGGGGGTCCGTTCGTGCCGGCAAGGGTTTCATCCGAGAGAGGCGCGCGCCACGGCTGCGATCGTGATCAGGGCGATCCCGGCGGACAGAGGCAAGAGACGGCCCAGGCTCCACCCCCTGAGCATCTCCCTACGGGAATCGGAGGCGTCGCGAAGCACGTCGCGGGTGTGGCTGAAATGATCCCGCATGGTGTGCGGGGTGAAGCTGCCGCCGAGCAGAGAGGCGAGTCCGAAAAGGGCGAGCGTGAGGCCGGTCAGCCACATGGTCGCTTCCCAGATGAAGAACGCCGCCTCGAAATCGTGCGCTTCGAGCAGGTGGTAGGGAAAGAGCACCCAGAGGCCGTAGGCGACCGCCGCGGCGGTCGCGACCGATAGGGCTACGGTCCCGAGGAGCCGGGCCAGGCCAGGCAGAATCCGGGGAACTTCCCGTCCCGGCCCTCCGCCGCTCACCTCATTTTCCCGGAGCCGGGCCTGGGACGGGGAATGACGGGAGTAAGACGATCCGACGTATCCCGCACCATCTCCCCCTTCCCCTCACCCCTCCCAGACGTTGTTCTCTCGATCGATGTCCGGGAAGTGCCGCTCCGCATCGATCTCCACCCGGGTGACCGCCGCACCCGCCGGAAGCTCGACCTCGGCGGTCCGCACCCCTTGCAACCAGTGGGTAACGGGCACCTCGTGCATCTCGGTGGTGCCGTCCGCGCGGGTCACGGTGAGCGGGACCGGCATCGGCACCTTGCCGCGATCCTCGATGGTGACGACCGCGGAGCCATCGCCCTGCACCTCCACTCCGGCGACGGCCTGGTCGAGCGTCCATGTCTCGTAGTACCAGCTCCGCCAGAACCACTCGAGGTCGCGGCCCGATACGTCCTCCACGGTGTTGAAGAAGTCCCAGGACGTGGGCAGCCGGTACTCCCAGCGCCGGATGAACTCCCGCTGCGCCTCCACGAAGGTCTCCTCGCCGAGGATGCCGCGGAGCGCCTGGAGGACCGAGGCGGGCTTCCGGTACATGGCCACCACCCAGGAGGTGGCGGTGGGGTGCTGGTCGGTCCAGAGCATCATCGGCCAGTAGACGCCGGCCCGGGCGGCCTGAGCATAGCCGCGCTGATCGTCGGCGTGACGGTCGACCTGACCCCGGAAGAAGTCCTCCATGGCCTCCGCCGTATTGAAGGTGGTGTGCCCCTCGTCGAGCCAGGCGTAGCGCTTTTCGTCGCTCCCCACGATCATGGGGATCCACATGTGGGCCAGCTCATGGGCCGTCACGCCGTACAGCGCGACATCTCCCCGCTCGTTGTAGTCCCCCATCAGGGTGATCATGGGGAACTCCATGCCCCCGGCAATGATCTCCCCCCCCTCGACCGCAGTCATGTGCGGCCACGGATAGGGCAGGTCGAGGTAGTCGGAGAGGAAGGAGATGGCGTGCTGCTCGTAGCG
>SKRI01000244.1 GCA_007118565.1 Gemmatimonadota bacterium
CGCGAGGTCAAGCGCGACAAGCTGAAGGACGAGCTGGAGGTCGGGCAGATCCGCCACGGCGTGGTCAAGAACATCACCGACTTCGGTGCGTTCATCGACCTCGGCGGCATGGACGGGCTGCTCCACATCACGGACATGAGCTGGGGCCGCGTCGGACATCCGAACGAGGTCGTCCAGATCGGTGAGGAGGTCGACGTCAAGGTCCTCGACATCGACTGGGAGCGCGAGCGTCTCTCGCTCGGGCTCAAGCAGCTCATGCCGTACCCGTGGACCGACGTGGACAAGAAGTACCCCGTCGGCTCCCGGATCCGCGGCAAGGTGGTCTCCATCACCAACTACGGCGCCTTCATCGAGCTGGAGAAGGGCGTCGAAGGGCTGGTGCACATCTCGGAGATGAGCTGGACGCGCAACGTCCGCCACCCGTCGCAGGTGGTCACGCTCGGAGACGAGGTGGAGGCCGCGGTCCTGCGGGTCGATGTGGAGGGTGAGAAGATTTCCCTCGGCATGAAGCAGATCGAGGAGGATCCGTGGCAGACGCTCCCGGCCAAGTACCCGACCGGGACGACCATCACCGGCGTGGTGCGCAACCTGACTTCCTTCGGTGCATTCGTGGAAGTCGAGCCGGGCATCGACGGGCTCGTCCACATCTCGGACATGAGCTGGACGCGCCGCATCGAGCACCCGTCCGAGGTCGTGCAGAAGGGAGACGAGGTCGAGGTGATGATCCTCTCCATCGATCCGGATGGCAAGCGCATCTCCCTGGGGATGAAGCAGACGCAGGAGGACCCCTGGGACGACATCGTCGAGCAGTACCCGGCGGGAACCGAGCTCACCGCTCCGATCTCCCGCTTCGACGAGAAGAACGTGATCGTGGATCTGGGCGACGACGCCGAGGGCTTCGTACCGTTCGACGAGCTCGGCGCGAACCTCCCGGATCCGTCCGCCTTCTTCGAGAAGGGTGACGAGCTGGAGCTCCGCGTGCTCGAGGCGGACCGCGACAACCGCCGCATCGTGCTCACCGTGACCCGCATTCCCAAGCTGGAAGCAGGCGCGGTCGTTCCCGCCCCGAAGGAGGAGGCCGAGACCGAGTCCGAGGAGCAGGAGAGTGAGGAGCCGGCAGCCGAGCAGGTAGAGTCCGAGGAGGATGTCACCGAGGAGCCGGCAGCCGAGCAGGGCGAGGCTGAGGAGGCGGTGGCTGAGGAGCCTGTTGCCGAGCAGCCCGAAGCCGAGGCGACAGCGCAGGCCGAGCCGGAGGCAGAAGCGGCCGAAGAGCCTGAAGCGAAGAAGCCCCAGGCCGAAGAGTCCGCTGCGGAGGCATCCGCCGACGCGGCGCCCGAGGCCGGGGAGGAGGAAGAGGTCGGGGACGCGAAGAAGGAGTCCGAGGCGTAGTCTGCCCCGGTTCCGGTTTGCGTACCGAGATCGGTACGGATAGGGTGCGGAGATATTCTCCGCACCCTATTTTCTTGCACCCATGCGGCGCGGTACCGACGACTCCGCCGCCGCTTCGAACGCCGAGACCCGAGCGAGATCGCCGATGACGATGCGTGACAAGCTGGCGCACCTGGAGGAGCTTTCCCGTGAGGCCCAGCTGGGCGGGGGAGAGAAGCGCATCCAGGCGCAGCACGAGCGGGGGAAGCTCTCCGCCCGTGAGCGGCTGGACATCCTGCTGGATGAGGGGTCCTTCGTGGAGCTCGATCGCTTCGTCACCCACCGGGCCACCGACTTCGGGCTCGCCGAGCAGAAGTACATGGGAGACGGGGTGGTGACCGGCTACGGCACCATTCACGGCCGGCTGGTCTACGTCTTCTCCCAGGATTTCACCGTCTTCGGCGGATCACTCTCCGAGGCACACGCGGAGAAGATCGTGAAGCTGATGGACATGGCGCTCAAGAACGGCGCCCCGGTCATCGGGCTCAACGACTCCGGCGGCGCGCGCATCCAGGAGGGTGTCGCATCCCTCGGCGGGTACGCGGACATCTTCCTGCGTAACACGCTGGCATCGGGAGTGGTGCCGCAGATCTCCGCGATCCTCGGCCCGTGCGCTGGCGGGGCCGTGTACTCGCCTGCCATCACCGACTTCGTCTACATGGTACAGGGCACGAGCTACATGTTCGTGACCGGGCCGAACGTGGTGAAGACGGTGACGCACGAGGACGTAACCATGGAGGAGCTGGGTGGGGCGGCCACGCACGCGAGCAAGTCGGGCGTCTCACACTTCGCCTGCCGCACCGAAGTCGACTGCCTGGGGCGTATCCGGGAGCTCTTCCGCTACATCCCCCAGAACAACAAGGAGGACGCCCCGCGCAGGGAGACGGACGACCCGTACGACCGGCGCGACGAGGGTTTGCTGGACATCGTCCCGGAGAACCCGAACAAGCCGTACGACATGCGCGAGGTCATCCGCCGCGTGGTGGACGATGGGGACCTCTACGAGGTGCACGAGGACTATGCCGGCAACATCCTGGTCGGCTTCGCCCATATCGGTGGGCACTCGGTGGGGATCATCGCCAACCAGCCCGCCGTGCTGGCCGGCGTGCTGGACATCGACGCCTCGGTGAAGGGAGCACGCTTCGTCCGCTTCTGCGACAGCTTCAACATCCCGCTCCTCACCTTCGAAGACGTGCCCGGCTTCCTTCCCGGGGTGGGGCAGGAGCACGGCGGCATCATCCGTCATGGCGCCAAGCTCCTCTACGCCTATTGCGAGGCGACCGTCCCCAAGGTGACGATCATCACCCGCAAGGCCTACGGCGGCGCCTACGACGTGATGAGCTCGAAGCACATCCGCGGCGACATCAACTACGCCTGGCCCACGGCGGAGATCGCGGTCATGGGGCCCAAGGGCGCCGTCGAGATCCTCTACCGGAAGGAGATCGCAGCGGCGGAGAACGGGGACGAGGTGGCCGCCGAGCGGCAGGAGGAGTACCGGGAGAAGTTCGCCAATCCGTATATCGCCGCCGCGCGCGGCTACGTGGACGACGTGATCGATCCGCGCGACACGCGGGCGAGGCTGATCAGCGCCTTCGACATGCTCCAGAACAAGCGGGACGAAAACCC
>SKRI01000037.1 GCA_007118565.1 Gemmatimonadota bacterium
ATGCCCAGGCTGAAGTTGGCGGCCACGAGCACGGCGGTGCGCCGTGA
Source organism: Gemmatimonadota bacterium (assembly GCA_007118565.1). Lineage (GTDB taxonomy): Bacteria > Gemmatimonadota > Gemmatimonadetes > Longimicrobiales > Longimicrobiaceae > SKRI01. The sequence continues at coordinate 48 of SKRI01000037.1, forward strand.
CGTCCGCTGGAGCAGCCGCTCGGTCTCCTCGTCGATCCCGGTGGTGCCGATGACGAGGCCCCGGCCGGCGAGCTGGTCGTCATAGCGGGAGACGAGGCGCGCCAGGTGGGAGGGACGGGAGACGTCGATCACGACCTCGGCTGACTCGATCAGCCAGCCGGCCTCCTCGATCCCCTGGATCACCTCGTAGCCGAGCTCGCCCGCTTCGCGCGCCTCGTACGTCCCGCGGCCGATGCCGCCCACCAGATCGACCCGCTCATCGGCGGACGCGAGGGTGGCGATCGCCCGGCCCATGCGGCCACTCGCCCCGTTGACAACGACGCGCACCGGCGGCTGGCTCCTCACGCCGCGTGCCCTGCCTCGATGCCGAGCCGCCGCATTTCCCCTTCCAGGCGCTGCTGTGACTCCTCTCCGAGCGGGAGGAGCGGCATGCGAGGATCCCCGACCTCGAAGCCAAGGTGGCGAACGGCCGCCCGAACCGGCACCGGATTGGGATCGGCGAAGAGCATCCGGATGAGAGGCAGGTAGCGGAGCTGGAGGCGGCGCGCCTCCGCCATCTCCCCGTCGAGGAAGGCGTGCACCATGCGGGAGACGTCCGCGGGAACGACGTTGGCCAGCACGGAGATGACGCCCGTTCCGCCGAGGGAGAGGACGGGGAGGATCTGGTCGTCGTTGCCGCTGTAGAGCGCCACCTCGTCCACGACGAGGCGGGCAAGCTCACCGATCTGGGAGAGGTCCCCGCTCGCCTCTTTGACCCCGATGACGTCGGCGCGGTCTGCCACGCGTCGGACCGTCTCCGGGAGGACGTTGCACGCCGTGCGGCCGGGAACGTTGTAGAGGACGGCGGGAAGGCCGCCCGCCTCGATCACCTCCACGCAGTGCGCCTCGATGCCGGCCTGGGAGGGCTTGTTGTACGGGGGCGGCGCCAGGAGGATGGCGTCGGCGCCGACCTCGGCGGCGTTTCGGGCCAGCGCCTTGACCGCAGCGGTGGCGCTCCCCCCGACCCCCACGATCACGGGTACGGCGCCGTCCGCGGCCTCGACCACGGCGGCGGCGGCCTCCATCTGCTCCCCGGGATTCATGGTGACGGCCTCCCCGGTGCTGCCGTTCACCACCAGGGCATCGGTCCCCTCGCGGAGGTGGAATGCGACCAGCTCCTTCAGGACGCCCGTTGCCACCTCGCCGTCCCGGAAGGGGGTTACGAGGGCGACGCCCGAGCCACGGAATCTCGGATCGGCCATGGTGATCTGCGTGGAGAGGTGTGAGGGGAAGCCGCCGCGGCTGCGCTACAGCCGACGGAGATCGGCCAGGTCCCCCGGCTCGATGTCCGTCGATGCCTCGTCGGTGGAGGTATCCCGCTCGGTGGATTCGCGGAAGTCCGCGGCCACCTCGTCCCCGCCGTCCGGGGAGTGGAAGGGGCGGAAGGTCGTTCCGCCGCACTGCTCGCAGCGCAGATCGTCGGGCACATCGTCGCTGAAGTAGTACTCCTCGCCGCACTTCACGCAGACGAAGGTGGTCACCTCATCGTCGTCGGTCGCCTCGAAATCCGGCTCCTGATCTTCGACGGCCATCGCCCTCCTCCGGTCGTTTCGGTTGTCGTCGAGCGGACCGCCGACCGCGGCCCACCTGGTCGCTCGGGTCGCACAACGCGTACCGGGGAGCGGGAGGGGAGAGCGATCCCGAAGCGCGGCGGGTGACGGGGCGGGCTGAGGCGCAGCCACGCCCTATCTCCCGAGCCCGACCGCCCTCCGCACCCGCTCCATCACCTCGCCGCCGGCGGCGCGGGCACGGGCCGCGCCCGCCTCCAGCACCTCCTCCACATAGCCGCCGCGGGCGGCGATCTCCTGGCGCCGCTCCCGCATCGGCCCCAGAAAGCCCTCGACCTCCTCGAAGAGCCGCTTCTTGAAGTCCCCGTAGCCGACGCCACCGGCTCGGAACTCCTCCTCCATGCGGGCCACGTCGTCGGGACGTGCCACCAGCCGGTAGAGCTGCACGATGGTGGATCCGGCCGGATCCTTGGGATCCTCCACCGCAGCCGAGTCGGTGACGATCTTCATCACCGCCTTGCGCAGCTTCTTGGGCGGGGCGAAGAGGTCGAGGGTGTTCCCGTAGCTCTTGCTCATCTTCTGCCCGTCGATCCCCGGGACGGTGGCAACCTCCTCGCCGATCTCCGGCTCCGGGAGCTTGAAGACCTCGCCGTACGTCTGGTTGACCTTGGTGGCGATGTCCCGCGTCACCTCGATGTGCTGCCTCTGGTCCTGCCCCACCGGCACCACGTCCGAATCGTAGAGGAGGATGTCTGCGGCCTGCAGCACGGGGTAGGCGAAAAGCCCCAGGTCCGGGGCATGGCCACGGGCGGTCTTATCCTTGTACGCGTGGCAGCGCTCCAGCAGCCCGAGCGGCGTCACCGTCCCCAGGATCCAGTAGAGCTCCGGGATCTCGGGGATGTCCGACTGCCGGAAGAAGACGGTGCGCTCCGGGTCGAGTCCGGCGGCCAGAAAGTCGAGCGCTACCTCGTGCGAGTTGGCCCGCAGCGCTTCCCCGTCCCGCACCGAGTTCATGGCGTGCAGATCGGCGATGAAGTAGAAGCACTCGGCCTCGTCCTGGCGCTCGAGGGCCGGCTTCATCATGCCGAAGTAGTTGCCCAGGTGGAGCTTGCCGGAGGGCTGGATGCCGGAGAGGTAGCGCCGGGTGGCGGCGGGAGCCGCGGGTGCCGAGGTCATGGATGACGGTCGCTGTTCCTGATCGATCGGGGGCGAAGGCGGAAGGTCCGCGTCCGCTGTGGTGCAGGAGGAAGCTAGGGCCGGACCCTCTTCGCTGCCAGCGGGGACGACCATCATTCGCTCCAGCGGCACACCCCCTGCCGAACGCCGGGCATCCTCTCGACCTGTGACCTCCGGAACCCGATTCCGCTCATGCCCCGCGCCTCGGATCTCCTCCGCTCCACCCGCCTCGACGACCTCGCCTCTGG
>SKRI01000276.1 GCA_007118565.1 Gemmatimonadota bacterium
CCCGGGCACGAAGAGCGGATCCAGCCATTCGAGGAGGAGGACGCGGGGGCGCGGCCGCCCGGCCACCCGCTCGGCCACCCGGTCGATGCGCTCCCGCATCGAGGAGACGAGCAGCTTTCCCGCGTTGGGGCTTCCGGCGGCCTCGGCCACCTGGCGCACGGTCAGGTAGATTTCCTCGAGCGAATGGGCGTCGAGAGACACCACGCGGGGGGCGGGGTGCAGCCCCTCCACCGCCTTCTCCACCGATCCGGTGGGGACGGCGCACACCTCGCACACCGCCTGGGTGAGCACGACCTCCGGCCGGAGCGCCTGGAGCGCCTCCCCGTCCACCTCGTAGACGGACCCGTGCTCCTCCATGGAGCGGCGCACCGCGGCGTCCACCTCCCCGGCCGAGAGCCCCGCCGGGTCGAAGCGGGAGCGGGAGACGACCGGCCGGTCCATCAGCTCGGGCGGGTAGTCGCATTCGTGGGAGATGGCCACCAGGTCATCACCCAGGCCGAGCTCATGGACGATCTCGGTGGCGCTCGAAAGGAGAGATGCGATTCGCATGGCGGGTCCGGAGAAAACTGTAAGTCGTTGCCTGAAAAGAAGGTGTGGGGCATCTCCCCGCAAGACGCCTTCCGGGGCCCGGTCTTGGGCCGGATCACCGCGCCGACGGATGGGTACGGGATGCCCTGAAGGGCGCGAGAGGTACGGTTCGGGGACACCCCCGCGCGTTGACGCCGGAGTCGCCCGGAAATACGTTGTTCGTACGTTCGTTCAGGACCGATCAGAATACTCTACCTGGAGATATCGTGGCACAATTCACGGACGAGGAGCTGAAGGAGAAGGTTCATGACGGGTTCATCGTGGAGTACCCGGAGGAGATGACCGAGGGGTACAAGAAGGCCCTCATCGTCCAGCTCCTGGTGCAGGCGGACACCGAGCTCATCTCGGCACCCGCCTACTTCGGCGCCGCGCGGGACGCGCCCAGCACCAACACCATGGTGAGCGCCACTGCCATCATCCAGGACGAGCTTGCGCACGCCAACATCGCCTACCGGCTCCTCGAGGACCTGGGGATGGAGAAGGAGCACCTCCTCTACGGGCGCCAGCCGCACGAGTTCAAGCACCCGTACGGATTCGACCAGCCACTCGAGAACTGGGCCGAGCTGGTGGTGGCCAACGGCTTCTTCGACCGCGCCGGCATCACCCTGCTGGGCGACGTCTACAAGAACACCTCGTACGGACCGCTCAAGCGCGCCCTGGTCAAGGTCGACCAGGAGGAGACCTTCCACCTCCGCCACGGGGAGATGTGGATGAAGCGGCTCTGCGCGGCCGGGGGCGAGGCCAAGGAGAAGGTGCAAAGCGCCGTGGACTGGATGTTCCCCATGGCCATCGAGTGGTTCGGGCTCCCGGACGACCGGAAGCGGCACTCCGGGCAGCTCGAGTACAAGCTGAAGGGGCTCACCAACGACCAGCTCCGGCAGACCTGGATGGACGCAACAGTCCCGCTCTGCGAGCGTCTCGGTCTGGACGCCCCGGCGCACTACGACGAGGAGCGCGAGGAATACGTCCTCGACTTCCCCTTCCCCTGCCAGTACGACCCGGACGAGAAGCGCTGGCTCTTCGACGAAGGGCAGATCTCCTGGGACGACGTCTTCGCGCGCTGGAAGGCACGCGGGCCGATGAACAAGTCCTACGTGGAGACGCTCCAGGAGGGCCGCGCCTTCCGCGACCTCCTGGTGGCGGCGTGAGCGCTGCCGCCCTGCTGGAGGAGCCGCGGGCGGAGACCCGCCATCTCTGGGACGCGCTCCGCGACGTGCTGGACCCGGAGATCCCCATCTCCCTCGTCGACCTGGGGCTGATCTACGACATCGCCCTGGACGACGGCACCGCGCTCGTGGCCTGCACCTTCACGGCGAGCGCCTGCCCCTGCATCGAGTTCATCAAGATGGACATCGAGGAGCGCCTCCTCCAGGAGCCGGACGTGACCCGCGTCGTGGTGCAGGAGGTCTGGAACCCGCCCTGGACCCGGGAGATGGTGACGCCGGAAGGCCGGAAGAAGCTCAAAGAGTTCGGCGTGGCGCTCTAGCAGCCATCTCCATCTCCCATTCACTTATCCGTTCCTGATCCATGATCGAGCCCATCTACGAGGTCTTCGCGCGGAAGACGCGCGAGGAGCCTCTCCACCACATCGGCTACCTGAACGCGCCGGACGACGAGCTGGCGCGCGTATACGCCTGGAAGACCTATGATGAACAGAACTGGTTCGAGATGAACATCGTGCGCCGCGACGCCCTCCTCTCGGTGACGCACCACGACCGCCCCCGGGTGGCCCCACGCCGCGGGGAGGCAGAGGACCGCCTCATCCGCCAGACCGGCACCGGCTCGTACGGCGGCTCGGACGTCACCGACGGAGGTGCCGAATGACGGCGACGGCCGAGAAGGTGACCGATCCGACGGAGCTCGACACCGGAGCGCGGACCGCGCTCCGCGACCTCATCCTGACCCTCGCCGACTGCAAGCGCGTCCTCGGCATCCGCTACTCGGACTGGATGCTCGGCGCGCCCACGCTGGAGTCCGGCATCGCCGCCTCGTCCATGGCCCAGGACGAGTGGGGGCATGGGCGGCTCACCTACGCCCTCCTCTCGGCCTTCGGGGACGACCCCAAGGCGCTCGAGCACCAGCGCGATGCTTCGGAGTACCGCTCCTTCCAGCCGCTCGACGAGCCGCTGGAGTCGTGGACCGATATGATCGCTGCCGCGCTCCTGCTCGACACCGCCCTCTCGGTGCAGTACGCGGCCCTCCTCGACAGCCGCTACGAGCCGATCCACAATCGGGTGCAGAAGCTCCTCGACGAGGAGAGCTTCCACTTCCGCTACGCCACGAGCTGGACGCGCCGGCTGGCGGAGTCGAACGCGGTGCGCAACGACCTTCGCCAGTCGCTGGCGGAGCTCCTCCCGGAGGCGCTCCGCTGGTTCGGTCC
>SKRI01000242.1 GCA_007118565.1 Gemmatimonadota bacterium
ACGTACTCGAAGCCCACCGCCAGCGAGGTAAGCCCCCGCTGCATGAACTGGCGGCTGAGGTTCTTGTCGTGCCGGCGGAGCGCGATCGTATTGCGGTGGTTGGCCGAGCCAAAGAGCTCGTCCATGAGGAGGCGCAGGTTGGGCACCTCCTCCTCGCCGATCGAGACGGCAATGAACCCCTCCGGCTCCAGCAGCTCGCGCGCGATGGAGAGGCGCGGGTGCATCAGGGAGAGCCAGCGCGAGTGGAGGCGGCCCTCTGTCTCCTCGCTTCCCGTCTGGCCGGAGAGGCGCAGGTACTCCCGTCGGCCGGTCCGGAAGTCGTCCGCGAAGACGAAGTCTCCCCCCGTGTTGTACGGGGGATCGATGTAGATGCAGCGGACCCGGCCGCGGTGGCTGTCCCGCAGATGGCGGAGGACGGCCAGGTTCTCGCCCTCGATGATCGCGTTGCGGGTGTCAGGCTCGCCGGACGACTCGGCAGGCCGGGCGACGAGGGAGCCGGACGCGGGAAGTGCGGTCTCGCGCTCGGCCGCCTCGCGTCCCATCCAGGAGAGGCCGTAGCGGCCGCCGCGCTGAGCATTCTCCCCGGCGGCGAGGCGGGCCACGAGCCGCTCCAGATCGATGCCGCCGTCCGTCACCAGCTCCGGCGCGAGGGCGCGGACCTCCTCGATGAGGCGTGCGTCGTCGGGAGGCGCGCTGCGGGGTGCGGGATCGCTCAACGGAGGCGGGTCGGGCGGGTTATGGGATGCGTTCCCCACGGTAGCGCGGGGCGGCGGCCGCCGCCAGCGCCGGAGTCAGCCGAAGCGGATGCGGTAGTACCCGAGCTTCACGTACTCGAGCGCGACGCGACGCCATCCGTCGGGGGTGGCCCACCAGAGGGCATCGCGACGGATCGACCCCTCCGGCGCGACAGGGCAGATCGCGACGGATGCTCCTTCTCCGAGCTCGGTCCGGAAGGTTCGCAGCGTCCGGCGGGTGTGGTGGGGGGAGGTCACCAGTACGAGCGCGCCGACCCCGTTCCGCTCCAGGTGGCTCCGGACGACGCGCGCCTCGTCGATGGTGCCGGAGACCGTGGGCGCCAGGATCTCGATCCGTCCCTCCGGGACCCCCTGCTCGAGGAGCGCCTCCCGCGCCCACTCCACGAGCTGCAGGTTGCGCCCCTCCTCCAGTGAATAGGCGCCCTTGAGCCCGTCGTCCGTCAGCAGGATGCGGTGTGCGAAGCCGTCGTGGAAGAGCTCGGCCGCACGGGCCGCCCGCTCCGGGAAGGCGCCGGCCCCGGCCAGGACCACCATCTCGTCTCCCGGGCGGCATTGGTCGGTGACCACCAGACCCCGGGCCGTGAGCCAGCCGGCGACCGGCAGGAGCAGCAGGACGACGAGCGCGGCCAGCAGCCAGCGCAACCGCAGTTGGAAGTTCTTCATCGCCGGGCGAGGCTCACCGCCCTTCGTCGAGAGCCGCCAGCTCCGAGAGCGTCACCACCCGGTACCCCCGCTCGGCCAGCGCGGGAAGGATGGTGTCTAGCGCCTCCGCAGCCCGCTCGCCCCGCTCCCCGCCCTCGTGCAGGACGATCACCCCGCCGGGCCGGGCGCTCCTGAGCGTCCATCTGGCGATCGGCTCCGGGGAGCGCCGCAGGGTGTCGAAGGGGTAGACGGAGCCGAGGGCGCACCGGTAGCCGTGCCGCTCCATGGTCTCCACCATCTCCCCCGTGAAGATCCCGTCCGCAGGGCGCGCCCAGCGCACATTCCCGAAGCCGGAGAGCACCGCGTCCGCCTCGAGCAGGTCCCGCTCGAAGTCGTCGGGCGAAAGGCGGAAGCTGGCGGGCTTCTCGGCGGTGAAATGGTTGCCGATCTCGTGCCCCTCGTCCACCAACCGCTCCACCACCGCCTCGTTGCCGGGCACCCGGCCGGAGATCAGGAAGAAGGTGGCCCGCGCATCGTGCTCCGCCAGGACGTCGAGGATGGCGGGCGTGGTCTCCGGGTCCGGCCCGTCGTCGATGGTGAGGGCGATGACCGGCTCCTCCGTCTCCACGAAGAAGAGGCAGTCGGCGGTGACCGCGTCCGCGGCCCGGACCAGCCAGAAGGGGGCGCAGGCGGGAAGCATCGCTACGAGGGAGATGAGGAGGGAGACGAGGACCGGGAGGCGCACGAGCGGAGTCGGGGCTGGGAGATTCGGTACGGTGCGCGATCTGCGGTACACGCGGACCGCAGCGGGGTGCCGGGAGAGGGTCGTGCGGCAGGGTGGCGTCTCCCCGCTGATTGCTTTAGCTTTTCCAGCACATACAACGAACGGGGCTCACGGAAGCCGGTGTGAATCCGGCGCGGCCCCGCCACTGTAAGAGGTCCGGACGATGTCGTCCGGTCAGGTCCGTTCCGGCGGAGATCCGCTCCGCCGCCCGCCACTGGAGAGAAGGTCCGCTCCGGGAAGGTGAACGCGACCCGCCTCGAGCCAGGAGACGCGTCCTGTTCGTTCCCGCATCGATCACCCCTCGCGGGAGGGGCGCGGGAGCCGACCTTCAAGGGCGCGCCACGGGCGCCCGTCCGCGTCGACTCCATCGCCGTCCTCTCCCACGGAGAGAACGGCTTTCTTGCTTTCAGCCGACAATCGACTCCTCGCGCGCATCCTGCTCGCCGTCCTCGTGGCGGCGGGTTTCTCGGCGTGCGAGCGGGCCGGCGGGAACGACGACGCCGCGGGTGGGGCAGCTGTCTCCGCCACCGACGACCTCGGCCGGACCGTCACCCTCGAGCGGCCGGCAACCCGGATCGTGGCGCTGGTGCCCTCGGTCACCGAGACGGTGGTAGCGCTCGGCGCGGGCGACCGGCTGGTGGCCCGCACCGACTATGACACCTCCCCGGAGGTAGCCCACCTCCCCTCGGTGGGGGGCGGGCTCGACCCGAGCATCGAGGCGCTCGTCTCCCTCCGCCCGGACCTCGTGGTCGCCTGGGCGCAGGACAGGACGCCGGAGCT
>SKRI01000221.1 GCA_007118565.1 Gemmatimonadota bacterium
CAGTTGGCGTTCACCCACGAAGTGGGTCGCGCAGTGCGCGTCAAGCCGTCAGGCTCACGCCGTGCGCATCCATGAGACGCGAGCTTCCCGCTCCGACTGCCGGCTGGCCAGCATCCTTTCGAGATTCCCCCCCCACGATTCGAACGTGGATCGCCGGATCCAAAGACCGGTGTGTTGCCATTACACCAGGGGGGAAGGAACCCTCAAAGTTATCCGACCCTCTGCCAAGGGTCAACCGGAAGCGCTTCGGCCCGCCGCCGAACAGGAATCCCGTGGTCACCCGAGCAATCAAACCGAGGTCGTCTCGATCGTCGGCCACTCCTCGAGCGTCTCCGCGGAGACTGGCTCCAGCTCGTCCTTTTCGAATCCCGCCGCGGCCAGGTCCCGCTCCTCGACGCTCCGAAACAGGCCGAAGACCGCGGAACCGCTCCCGCTGAGAAGGGCCACGATGGCCCCCGCCCGGCGCAGCCTGCGGAGCGCTTCGCCGACCCGGGGAATCCGTTCGGCGGCGACCTCTTCGAAGTCGTTGTGCGCCGCCGCCGCCACCCCCTCCCACTCCGCGAGCTCCGACAGGAAGACGATGCGCGGCCTCGGCCTGTAGCTGCCCCGCCGGGCGGAGAAGGCGGTGTACGCCTCCGGGGTGGGGAGTGGCTCGGGAGGATGCACGATCAGCAGCGGTCGCGCCGGGAGTGACGGAAGCTCGAGCAGACGCTCGCCCCGACTCCAGGCCAGCGCCAGCGGACTTTCCGCGAGGAAGAAGGGGACGTCGCTACCGAGCTCGGCGGCAATCTCGAGGAGCTGCTCCCGGGAAAGGGCCGCGGGATGGAGGCGATCGAGAAGGCGCAGCACCGCGGCGGCGTCGGAGCTTCCTCCGCCGAGGCCGGCACCAGCGGGGGTTCGCTTCCGGAGCCGGATCAGGAGCGGACGGTCCTTCCCCAGCCGGCCGAGGAACACCTCCGCCGCGCGGACCGCCAGATTCTGCGAGGGAGGACCCGTCTCCACCGATCCCGTCACCTCCAGGCGGATGCCCGACTCCGATCCGATCGTTACCTCGACGCGGTCGGCGAGGGAGATGCCACAGAAGACGGTCTCGATGCAATGGAACCCGCCCTCTTCGCGGGCAAGGATGCGCAGGAAGAGGTTGATCTTCGCGGGTGCGTCCGTTCCTGCCGATGCGCCCGCCGGAGCCCATTCCGGCCCGGAGCTCAACGGCCGCGGGGGTGCCGCCCGGAATCTTGGCGGGAAGCCATGCTCAGGGGGCCCTCCGGGCATCACGGACGATCTCCGCCATCTCCCGCACGGCGCGCTCGAGCCCGACGAAGACCGCTCGGCTGATGATGGAGTGGCCGATGTTGAGCTCCTCCACATCCGACAGCGAGGCGACGGGCCTCACATTCTCGTAGGTGAGCCCGTGGCCGGCATGGACTGCGAGCCCCAGCGACCGGCCGAGAGCGGCGGCACGTCGCAGCCGCTCGACCTGGCCGTCGCGCTCCGGCGCAGGGAGGTTTGCGAACTCCCCGGTGTGCAGCTCGATCGCGTCCACGCCCAGCTCTGCACTCTGATGGACGGCCGCCGGATCCGGGTCGACGAAGAGGGAGGTGCGAATCTTCGCCTGATGTAGGCGCATCACGGCTTCTGCGACCGAATCGACCGAGCTTCCGGCAGAGAGGGCGAGACCCCCCTCCGTGGTCACCTCCTCGCGACGCTCTGGGACGAGGGTCACCTGCGCCGGAGGAGCGGCGAGCGCGATGTCCACCATCTCCGGCACGGCGGCGAGCTCGAGATTGACCGGCGTGCGCACCGTCTGGAGCAGTAACGTCACGTCTCGGTCCTGGATGTGGCGCCGGTCCTCGCGCAGGTGGACCGTGATTCCGTCCGCGCCGCCCAGCTCTGCGAGGACGGCGGCGCGCACCGGGTCCGGCTCGTCCGTGCGGCGGGCCTGCCGGACGGTGGCAACGTGGTCGATGTTGACGAAGAGTCTCAAGCGGGGTCCGCGAGCGCTCGTTCCAGGCGTTCCGCGACCGCGGCATCGAGGCCGCGGTCGCGGGCGATCTCCAGGGCCTCCTTTCCGAGCAGGCAATATAGGTCCCGCTCCGGGCCCGACAACCGGGTAAGGTGCCGCGCCACGGTCTCCTCGTCACCGCGGACAACGGGGCCGGTGAGCCCCTGCGCCGGGCCCTGCTCGGCGACGTCCCGGGCGCTCGCCGCCGCTAGCGCGGCGACGGCAGCGCGCGCATCCTCCTCCGGGACACCGGCGCGATTCATCGCCCGGCCTGCCGCCGAAAGTAGCGCCACCACCCCGTTCGAGGCGAGGGAGGCCGCCGCGTGGTAGAGAGCCATCTCCCCCTCACGCAGCGGGATCTCCCGTCCCCCGGCCAGACGCACGATCCAGCGCGCCATCTCCCCGGCCTTCCCCTCACCGGCCACCCCGTACCAGGCCCCCCGCAGGCGCGACGACCCCCGCACCGCGTCCGGGAGCGGGCAGAGCGGGTGTAGCACCCCCACCGGATGCCCAGCCTCGGCGAGGGGCAAGAGCGGCTGGAGCCCTGCGCTGCCGCTCAGGTGAAGGACGGGGGTGAGGGAGGGAAGCGAACCGGCCTGCAGGAGCTCGAGGGCGACCGGGGCAATGGCACCGTCCGGCACCGCGATCAGCACGCCCCGTGGAGGCGGGGCCGCGCCATCCGCCACCCGTAAGGTGTAGCGTGGTCTGAGCCCGCGGTCCCGCAGGAGCTTGAGCCGGGCGGGCTCGTCCCACCGACCCGTCAGGGTGAGCCCGGCCAACGCGCCGGCGCCGTGCAGCATGAGGGCAAGGGAGAGCCCCGCACGGCCCGGTCCGATGATCCAGAGGGGACGCCCCTCCCGGCTCACGCAGTCTCGTCGATGCGGATCCCCTCGCGCCCGCGCAACCGCCCGAGGGCGGCCTCGGGAAGCCGCGCCCGGAGATCGATCGTGGAGCC
>SKRI01000014.1 GCA_007118565.1 Gemmatimonadota bacterium
CTGCGCCGGATGACCGGCACGGAGGAGCCGGTCGAAGCCGTGCTCGGCCGCGACAACCGGCTCACCTCGGACGAGCTGGCCGCCGCGGTCTCGGCGGGGCTCCGTGACGCGGGCGTCGGCGTCATCGACGTGGGCACGGTGCCGACCCCGGTCCACAGCTACGCGACCGCGGTGCTGGGCGCCGCGGGCGGGCTGCAGGTCACCGGCTCGCACAACCCGCCCGACTACAACGGCTTCAAGATGACGGTCGCGGGGCGCTCCATCTACGGAGAGCGTATCCAGGAGATCTTCCGCATCATCCGCGAGGAGGACTACGAGTCGGGAGATGGGCGGGAGCGCCGGGAGGAGATTTTGAACCGCTACGTGGCCGACATCGCCCCCAGATTCGCACTTAAGCGTCCGCTGAAGGTGGTGGCGGATTGCGGCAACGGGGTCGGCAGCGTGGTGGTGGTCGATCTCCTCCGCGCGTTGGATGAGAAGGTGGAGGTCATCCCGCTCTATTGCGAGTCCGACGGAACCTTCCCGAACCACCACCCCGACCCGGTGGTGGACGAGAACCTCATCCCCCTGATCGACAAGGTGCGCGCGACGGGAGCCGATCTCGGCGTCGCCTTCGACGGGGACGCGGACCGGATCGGCGCAGTGGACGAGAAGGGCGGCATCGTGCGAGGCGACATCCTCCTTCTCCTGTTCGCGCTGGAGCTGGCGGAGCGCAGGGGCGCGGATGCCCCCGTCGTCTATGACGTGAAGTGCACGCAGGCGCTGCCCGATGTCCTCGAGAAGGCCGGGATCCGCGGGATCATGGCGAAGACGGGCCACTCCCTCATCAAGGAGCGGATGAAGGAAGAAGGCGCCCTCATCGCCGGGGAGCTGTCGGGACACATAATGTTCGGGGACGACTACTACGGGTTCGACGACGCGCTCTACGCCGCCTGCCTCCTCACCGCCATCGTCTCCCGATCGGAGCGGTCGCTCTCGGAGCGGGTGGGCGAGTTTCCGCAGTACCTCTCCTCCCCGGAGATACGCTACCCGGCCACCGAGGAGACGAAATTCGGGATCGTGGACCGCGCGGTCGAGCACTTCGGGCACGAGCACGAGGTCATCGACGTGGACGGCGCCCGTGTCCTCTTCGGCGACGGCTGGGGGCTGGTACGCGCCTCGAACACCGAGCCGGTGATCGTGGCCCGCTACGAGGCACGGGACGAGGGCCGCCTGAACGAGATCCGGGAGCAGGTCGAAGGCTGGCTCTCGAACGAGGGCGTCCAGGTCCCGGCCGCATCTGTTTAACCCGAAGCATCATCCTCTGATGTGGTCTCGCCGACGGAAGATCGTCGTAGGCGTCATCGCCGCGCTGTTCGTTCTGCTCATCGCCGGACGGATGGTCTCGGTATTCGCGGTCGACCTCCTCTGGTACCGCTCGCTCGGCTTCGACGACGTCTTCTGGACCCGGTGGTGGATCACCGCGGGGGTGCGGGTCACGGTGGGGCTGCTCGCCGCCGTCTTCGTTTTCCTGAACCTGCGTATCGCGGCCCGGGCGCTCGAGAATGTCCGTATCCGGCGCCGCTACGCGAACATCGAGATCGAGGAGCGCATCCCACGCAGCTGGGTGCTTGCGGTCGCCACCGGTGTCGCCCTCTTCTCCGGATGGTGGCTCTCGCTCGGCATGGGGAATCCCATCGAGGTGGCCGCTGCCTTCGTCGCCCCCGCATGGGGTGAGGCGGACCCGATCTTCGGGCGGGACTTCTCCTTCTACGTCTTCACCCTGCCGATCATCGGCCGGCTGCAGATCCTCGCGGGCGTCCTCCTCTTCTGGACCTTCCTCCTCGTGCTGGTGGCGTACGTGGCCACCACCTCCGTGCGCTGGAGCGAGACCGGGCCGGTGATCACCCCGCTGGCCCGCCGCCACCTGGGGATGCTCGCGGCGGCAGCGCTCCTCGTGCTGGCCTGGGACTTCTGGCTCGACCGATACCAGCTGCTCGTATCGGGACAGGGGGTCGGCGGGGCGCTCGGCTACACAGACGTCCACGCCCGCATCCCGGCGCGGGTGGTGACCACCTTCCTGGCCGCGGTCGCGGCCGGCGCGGTGGGGTACGGCGCATGGGTCGGATCGCTCCGTCCCCCCGCCATCGCTCTCGGGGTGCTGATCCTCGGGGGCGTGGTAGGGCAGGGGGTGTACCCGAGCCTCCTCCAGCGGCTCCTCGTCGAGCCGGACGAGCTGAACCGGGAGAGCGCCTACATCGAGATGAACCTCGCGCTCACGCGACGGGCATACGACCTGACCGACCTCGACCGCAGGGCGCTTCCCCACGATCCGGGGGATAGGCCGGATGCCGCGGCGCTGGAGATGGCGCTGGGACGTGTTCCGCTCTGGGACCCCCGCCCCCTGCGGAGGACGTATGCGGCCCAGCAGGCGCTCTTCCGCTACTACGACTTCGTTTCCCTCCACTACGACCGTTACGGCCCGCCGGGGGATCAGGAGCAGGTCGTCATCTCGGTCCGCGAGCTCGATGTCGGAGGGCTGCCGGCGGCCGCGCAGACCTGGCAGAACCTCCATCTCAACTGGGTGCACGGGGCCGGCGCCGTGGTGACCCCGGCTTCGCGAATGGGCGCGGGGGGTGAGCCCGCGTACTGGCTGCGCGACCTCTCTCCGCCGCGGGTCGCGCCCACCGCGCCGCCCGAGCTCGAGCTCACCGATCCCGAGATCTACTTTGGGGAGCGGACGCGCGGCTACGTGGTGCTCGACCCGGACATGACGCCGGCGGAGCGCAGGGGGGACGAGCCGGTGGGACCGGAGGAGCGCGACGCCGCTCCCGTTCCCGTCGGGGTCACGCTGGACGCGTTCTGGAAGCGCGCCATGTTCGCCTGGGCATTCCAGAGCCGGAACCTGATCCTCTCCGGGCAGATCACGCCCCAGAGCCGGATCACCTACCGGCGGGAGGTGGTCGAGCGCGTGCGGGAGGTGGTGCCCTTCCTGGCGGTTCCGGCCGGAGGGCGGGCCGGACCCTATCCGGTGATTCACGAGGGGAGGGTGGTCTGGATCGTGGACGGCTATACGACGAGCAGCGCCTTTCCCATGGCCGCGGCCAGCCGCTTCGCCGACCGCACCGTTCGCTACGTCCGCAACAGCGTGAAAATCACCGTGGATGCGGTGACGGGGGAGGTCGGTGTCTTCTCGGTGGATCCGGACGATCCGGTGCTGCGGACCTACGCGGGCATCTTTCCCGGTCTCATCCGCCCCGTGGAGGAGATGCCGGAAGGGCTCCGCCGGCACCTCCGTTTCCCTCCGGTGCTCTTCCAGCTGCAGACCGCGGTGCTCAGCGAGTACCACCTGCGGGATGCCCGCGCCTTCTACTACAAGGAGGACGTCTGGGACATTCCCACGGAAATCTATCAGAACCGGGCCATCATGTACGAGCCCTTCTTCACCATCCTTCCCCTCCCGGGAGAGGAGGGGTCCGAGTTCGCGCTCACGACTCCGTTCGTGGCGGCCGGACGGCAGAATATGACCGCCTTCTTCGTCACCCGGAACGACCCGCCCCGCTATGGCGAGCAGATCCTGTACGAGCTGCCCAGGGACGAGCTGATCCCGGGACCGCAGCAGATCGAGGCGCTGATCGACCAGAACCCCGAGATCGCCGAGCAGCTGGCCCTCTGGCAGCGAGCGGGGAGCAGCGTGATCCGCGGAAACATGGCGGTTGTCCCGATCGGCGACACCTTCGTCTACCTGGAGCCGGTCTTTCTCGAGGCGCAGGAGGGAGCCATTCCCCAGCTTGAGCGAGTGATCCTTGCGAGCGCCCGGCGTGTCGTCATGCGACCGACCCTGGCGGAGGCCATCTCCGCGCTTCTCGATCCCGATGCCCCGGCCGAGGCCGGCCGCCGTCGGGTCCGCCTCGAGGAGCCGGACGACCCGGCGGATCCGGCGGAGCGGGAGGTGGAGGCGCCCCCGGCGGTGCCCGCCATCGAGACGGCGCGCGCGCGGGAGGTCATGCAGCGCGCCGAGCGGCAGCTCCGCGAGGGGGACTGGGCCGCCTTCGGGGAGAGCTGGGAGCAGCTGCGCCGGATCCTTCAGGAGGAAGAAGGAGGATCACCCTGATCGCATCGGGTTGCCGGCTCCCTGGGGCCGCGATATGATTGGCGGCCTTCGCCGGGGCGCGAGAGCGCCGGCTCGGACCGGGCACGACGGGCAAGGAGAGCGCTGAGTGAACAGGGCCGGTATCGTCATTGCGCTCGGGGGGAATGCTCTTGCCCCGGACGGGGAGGTCGACAGCATCGACCGGCAGTTCGCGCACACGCGCACCAGCCTCGGCGCGGTCGTCGGGCTCGCCCGCGCAGGCTGGAGGGTCGCCATCGTGCATGGCAACGGGCCCCAGGTCGGCAACGCGCTGATCCGGAACGAGCTGGCGCGGGACAAGGTCGCGCCGCTCCCGCTGGGCGTGCTGGTGGCGGCCACGGAAGGGTGGATCGGCTACATGATCCAGCAATCCCTGGAGAACGCGCTGCGCGCCGAGTCGGTGGATCGCAGAGTTGTGACGCTCGTCACACAGGTGCGGGTGGCAGAGGACGACCCGACGCTCCTGGAGCCGACCAAGCCGATCGGTCGGACCATGAGCGAGGAGACCGCTCGCTCTCTGGCTGCCGAGCTGGGATGGAGCGTGGCCGAGGGGCCGCGCGGATGGCGACGGGTCGTCGCCTCGCCCATGCCGCTGGAGATCATCGAGCGGGAGATGATCCGCTCCCTGGTCGATGAGGGCCATCTCGTGATCGCGGCGGGGGGCGGAGGAACGCCGGTGTACCGGACCGCAGAGGGCGACCTCGAAGGCGTGGACGCGGTGATCGACAAGGACCGCGCCGCGGCCATCCTCGGACTGGACATCGGGGCGGAGGTACTTCTCATCCTTACCGATGTGGACGCGGTCTACGCCGATTACGGGACGGATCGCCAGCGTGCTCTCACCCGGCTCACGGTGGCCGAGGCCGAAGAGCTCGCCGGCTCCGGGCAGCTCGGAGCCGGAAGCATGCTTCCCAAGGTCGAGGCCGCGATCCGATTCGTCCGGGAGGGAGGTGAGCGAGCCGTCATCGCGCCGCTGGAACAGGGCCGGGCCGCCGTGGATGGCGAGGCCGGAACCACGATCGTAGCCTGAGAACCCACTACCCGATTTCCATCGCATGGACATTCACGAGTACCAGGCCAAGGAGCTCTTTGCCCGGCAGGGGATTCCCGTGCCGCCCGGCGAGGTGGTGACCAGCCCGGAGGACGCCGAGCGCGTCGCCACCCGCTTCGGTACGGCGGTCATGGTGAAGGCGCAGGTCCACACCGGAGGCCGCGGCAAGGCGGGCGGCGTCAAGTTCGCCAAGGACGCATCCGAGGCCCGCTCGCACGCCGAGAATATCCTCGGGATGACCATCAAGGATCTCACGGTGGAGCGGGTCCTGATCACACCCGCCGAGGACATCGAGTCCGAGGCGTACGTCGGCATCGTCGTGGACCGGGCCAGCAAGCGCCCGGTCTTCATGGTCTCGGCCGAGGGCGGCGTGGACATCGAGGAGGTTGCGGATACGAATCCCGAGGCCATCCGCAAGCTGGAGGTGGATCCGCGCTACGGGCTCCTGCCACACCAGGCCTATCTCATGGCCGCCGATCTCTACGAGGACGCCAAACAGCAGCGTTCCGCCGCCAGGATCATGCGCCAGCTCTACGATGCCTTCATGGGCGCGGGGGCCTCGCTCGCGGAGATCAATCCGCTTATCACGACACCCGACGGCGCGGTCAAGGCCATCGACGCCAAGGTGACGATCGACGACAACGAGCTGTTCCGTCGCCCCGAGGTCGAGGAGATGCGCGACGTGAGCAGTGAGGAGCCGTCCGAGGTGACCGCCCGGGAGGCGGGGCTCACCTTCATCAAGCTCGACGGGAACGTCGGCTGCTGCGTGAACGGAGCCGGGCTCGCCATGGCCACCATGGACCTCGTGAAGTACTACGGGGGCGAGCCGGCCAACTTCCTCGACATCGGCGGCTCGTCGAACCCGGAGAAGGTGGTCAACGCCCTGCGCATCATCACCTCGGACCCATCGGTCAAGGTGATCCTCTTCAACATCTTCGGGGGCATCACCCGGTGTGACGACGTGGCGAACGGGATCGTGACCGCCACGGAGCAGATCGACATCGAGGTGCCGATCGTCATCCGTCTCACCGGGACGAACGAGACGGAGGGCGTGCGGATCCTGGAAGGCGCGGGCTTCAGCGCAATGACGGACATGGATGCAGCGGTCGAGAAGGCGGTGAACCTCGCAACCGGAACGGACAAGTGAGCATTTTTATCGACAAGGAGACTCGACTCGTCGTCCAGGGAATCACCGGGCGCGACGGCTCCTTCCATACCCGGCAGATGATCGAGTACGGCACCCAGGTGGTGGCCGGGGTAACGCCGGGGAAGGGGGGGCAGCGATTCGACGACTCGGTGCCGATCTTGAACACGGTGGAGCGCGCCGTCAGTGACGAGGGCGCCAACACCTCGGTCATCTATGTGCCGCCCGCATTTGCCGCGGACGCCATCTTCGAGGCGGCGGACGCCGGGATCGAGTTCATCGTCTGCATCACCGAGGGGATCCCCGTCCTCGACATGATGCGGGTCCGTCCCTATGTCATGGAGAAGGGTGCGCGGCTTCTCGGACCGAACTGCCCGGGCCTCATCTCCCCCGGAAAGAGCAAGGTCGGCATCATCCCGGGCGAAATCACGCACGCTGGTCCGGTGGGGCTGGTCTCCCGGTCCGGCACGCTCACCTACGAGGTGGTCCACAAGCTCGCGACGTCGGACATCGGCACCACGACCTGCGTCGGGATCGGAGGTGATCCGATCAACGGCACCAACTTCATCGATTGCCTCGCCGCCTTCGAGGCCGATCCGGAGACCGAGGCTATCGTGGTGATCGGGGAGATCGGGGGCACCGACGAGCAGGAGGCAGCCCGGTACGTGAAGGAGAAGGTGACCAAGCCGGTGGTCGGCTTCATCGCCGGCCAGACGGCACCTCCGGGGCGCCGCATGGGGCACGCGGGCGCCATCATCTCGGGATCCGCGGGAACTGCAGAGGAGAAGATCCAGACATTCGAGGAGAACGGCGTGGGCGTGGCGCAGCGGCCCGTCGACGTCGTGGGGCTCATCCGCGACGTCCTGTAACGACCATCGCCTCTCGAAGGGTGGCGCACGAAGAACCGCGCCACCCCCTGTCCTCCGAACGAGGAGTCCGATGCGTCTGACCGATGTCCTGCACGACGCGAACATCATCGTGCGGCTCGAGGCGAATTCGATCCGGGAAGCGATGGAGGCCCTCGCCGAACGGCTCGTGACTGCCGGCGCCATCCCCTCGATGGACGTGATCGATACCATCTGGCGCGACCAGCACCCGCGCGACCTGCTCTGGGTCGGGGGCTCGGCGGCGATCGCGCACCGGCGGGCCGGAAGGGCCCGAGAGCTGGCCGTGGCGCTCGGAGTCCTCGACCCTCCGCTCGAGAACGATCGGGCGGGGACGGATCGGGTCCGTGTGGTCGCGCTGGTGCTGAGCCCGCCCGGCAAGCTCGACAGGTATCTCCAGGTGGTGGGGGCCCTCACTCGGGTCCTGCGGGACGAAGCGGTGATCTCCGACCTGGAGGGTGCCGAAAGCCCGCAGGACGTCCTGGCGATCCGGGCCTTCGCCGAGCTGACCCTTCCGGAGCAGCTGACGGTGCGGGACGTGATGACGCAACGCGTCTACCGGGTCTTCGCGGACAGTCCGCTCCAGGAGCTCCTGTCCCTCATGGCCCGGCACCGGCTCCGGGCGGTTCCGGTGGTGGGGGACGGCCGGGAGGTCGTGGGAATCGTGAGCGACCGGGACGTGCTCGGCTACCTCATGCCGAGAGTCCTCCGCGTCTCGGCCGGCGATGACCGGGAAGGATCGGGGCACCGTGTCCCGATCGCTTCCTCGGAGGTGCGCGACGTGATGTCGCGCTCGGTGATGTGCGTCTCCGAGGATCAGTCCATCGCAGACGTGGCATCGCTCATGGTGAACAAGGACGTGGAGCGCTTCCCCGTGGTTCGGGAAGGCCGACTGACGGGCTTCCTCACTCGCGGTGACATCATTCGAAAGATGTTCGGATAGAAAGACATCTCCGGCGGAAGAACGGCCGGATGCAAACGACCAACGACGATCAAGCTCATGTCTCAGACGCTGGCCATCATCAAGCCCGACGCCACCGGCAACGGGAAGGCCGGAAAGATTCTCGCCCACCTCGAGGACGAGGGCTTTACCGTCCGCGCCATACGGATGGTGCGGCTCACCCGTGCGCAAGCGGAGGCCTTCTACGAGGTCCACCGAGGCCGTCCCTTTTACGAGGAGCTGGTCGAGTTCATGACTTCAGGGCCGTGCATTCCGCTCGCCCTCGAGGCGGACGATGCCGTGTCCCGGCTGCGGGAGGTGATCGGCGCGACGGATCCCACGGAGGCGGAGGAGGGAACCATTCGCAAGCTATACGCGGAGTCCAAGGGGAGGAACGCGATCCACGCCTCCGATTCGGACGAGAACGCAGCGAGGGAAACGAGTTTCTTCTTTCCCGAGGCGGAGCGGATCGGCAGCGGTCGCTAGCCGTGGATCACCGGTAAGGGGGGAGGAGGGAGATGAACCTGCTCGTTCGGCTCGTCGTCTCGGGAGCCGCGGTCTATCTGGCTGCCGTGCTCGTGCCGGGGATCCACCTCGAGGAAGGGATCCTTCCACTACTCGGCGTTCTCCTGGTGTTCGGGGCGGTCAACGCGCTGATCCGCCCGCTGGTGATGTCGCTGAGCTGCGGGCTTATCGTGCTTACGCTCGGGCTCTTCATCTTCGTCATCAACGCCCTGATGCTGCTCCTCACCGCCTGGCTCGCCGGGTGGCTCGGAATCGGCTTCACCGTGGAGAGCTTCGGAGCGGCGCTCTGGGGAGCGCTCATCATCGCCGTCGTTTCCTTCCTCCTCTCCATGCTGCTCCCCGACCGGAGAAGGGCGCGCAGGCGTTGACATTCCGGGAATCCACCGGTATGTTGGCGGTTTATGTTTGTTGTCGATCTGGGCGCACTGCGCGACGGAGAAGTCCGTCTGCGGCGCGAGGTTCCGGCCGATCATCCTCTCTGGGAAGGGATCGACGGCCTCACCCGTCCGGTCGCGGTCGAGCTGACTGCGCGGGACGTGGGCGCGGCCGTATGGGTGGATCTCGAGATAGAGGCGGAGATCGAGAGGCAGTGCCGGCGGTGTCTCGTAACCGTGCGACGGCCGATCGACCAGGAAGTCGGGTTCGTCTTCCAGCCAGCTTCCGATGCGGAAGAAGGCGACGACGAGGTGTACACGTACCGGCCGGAGCGTAAGGAGCTGGATCTTTCCGACGCCGTCCGGGAGCAGTTTCTCCTGGCCGTGCCGCCGTACGTGACCTGTCGGGAGGAGTGTCTGGGGCTCTGCGCACAGTGCGGAGTGAACCGGAACGAGGTGGAGTGTGATTGCCGTCCGGAGGCGGGGGCCAACCCCTGGGACGCGCTCAAAGACGTTCGATTCGATTGACGCCCAAACCTGAGGGGCTGAGCATATGGCCGTACCGAAAAGAAGGACCTCGAAGCAGCGTCAGCGGAAGCGGCGCACCCATGTGAAGGCGAGCACCCCTGCATACCGGAGCTGTCCGCAGTGCGGAGACCCCAAGCTTCCGCATCGCATCTGCTCGACCTGCGGCTTCTACCGGCACGAGCAGCGTCTCGAGGTCGAGGAGTTCTAGCAGTCCGGAAGCGCGCGCAGGAAGCTCTCGCAGGCTCCCGCAGGATGACGACGGCCGGATGCCGTCGCCTCCGCCGATCGGCAGGACGCCGGATTCGCCCTGCCGACCCGACCGTCCATCTCCCTTCTCCCTGAGCGGCTACACGTGCGAATCGCGTTGGATGCCATGGGATCGGATGACGCTCCCGCCGTCGAGGTGGAGGGGGCTCTCCGGGCGCTCGACGAGCTGGGAGATGACGTCCACATCGTTTTCGTTGGGGACCGGGAGCTGATCGAATCGGAGCTGGATCGCCACCCGGAGGCCGATCGCTCGCGCATCGAGATCGAGCACGCGCCGGATCGGATCGGAATGGGCGATTCAGCGGCCCAGGCCATCCGCCGGAAGCCGGAGTCGTCGATCGTCGTCGGGCTCAACCTGCACAAGCGTGGCGAGGCCGACGCCTTCATCAGCGCCGGGTCGACCGGCGCGGTGATGGCCGGATCACTGTTCATCCTCCGGCCCCTCCCGGGGGTGGATCGCCCCCCCGTCGGCACCATCTTTCCCACCGAGAAGGGCCACACGCTCCTCCTCGACGCGGGCGCCAACGTGAATACCCGCCCCAAGCATCTCGTCCAGTTCGCGTTTCTCGGAAGCATCTACGCGCACGACCTCATGGAGTGCGAGCGGCCGCGGGTGGGACTTCTCAACATCGGGGAGGAGCCGGGGAAGGGGAACGACCTGACGCTGGAGACCTATGCGCTTCTCTCCGCGGCAGACGGCTTGCACTTCGTTGGGAATGTGGAGGGACGGGACATCATCTCCGGCAAGTGCGACGTTCTGGTGTGCGACGGATTCGTGGGGAACGTGGTCCTCAAGTTTTACGAGTCGGTGGCGGACTACCTCGTTCGCCTCATACGCGCCGAGGCCACGGAGGAGGGGGTGGAGCTCGGCATCGAGAACGTGGAGCGGACCATGGACTGGACGGAGTACGGAGGTGCTCCGCTCCTCGGCGTGAATGGCGTCTCGATCATCTGTCACGGCGGGTCCCCGCCGCGCGCGATCCGGAACGCGATCCGGGTGGCGGTGCAGGCGGTGGAGCGGGGAATGGTGACCCACATGGAGAAGCAGTTCGCCCGCCTCGTGCCGACCACGTCATGATCCGACCCCGGAACGAACGCCCCCGTGCCCGGATCACCGGAACTGGCCGCTACTCCCCGGAGCGGGTGGTCACGAACACGGAGCTCGAGTCGCTGGTCGACACCTCGGACGAGTGGATCCGCACCCGCACGGGGATCCGCGAGCGCCGCATCGCGGACGACGACACCAGCACCGCGGACATGGGTGCCGCCGCCGCGCGAGAGGCCATGGGGCGGGCCGGGATCGAGCCGGAGGACATCGACGTCCTCATCCTCTCCACCGCGACGCCCGATCGCCTGCTCCCCTCCACCGCCTGCGACATCCAGGCGAGCCTCGGAGCCAAGAATGCGGCTGCGTACGACATCACCACCGCCTGCTCGGGCTTTCCGTACGGGCTTGCGCTGGCGGAAGGGCACATCGCCGCCGACCAGGCGAAGACCGTCCTGGTGATCTCGGCGGAGAAGATGAGCGCCATCATCGACTGGAGCGACCGCAGCACCTGCGTGCTCTTCGGCGACGGGGCGGGGGCAGCGGTGGTGCAGCCCGCGGAGGACGAACGCGGAATTCTCTCCACCTTCACCAAGTCGGACGGCACCCTCGCCGAGCTGCTCTGGCGACCGGCGGGCGGCGCCAGCATTCCCCTCGACATCGCCGTCCTCGACTCCCGCTCGCACCTGGTCCAGATGGCGGGTCCGGAGGTGTTCAAGGCGGCGGTGCGCTCCATGTGCGAGGCGGCCGGCTCGGCGCTCGAGCGGGCGGGGGTCGCCGCGGAGGAGATCGATCTCCTCGTTCCCCACCAGGCGAACATCCGCATCATCGAATCGACCGCCAAGTACGCCGGCATCCCGATGGAGAAGGTCTACGTGAATGTGGACCGGTACGGGAACATGAGCTCGGCCACCGTACCGCTCGCACTGGACGAGGCCCGGGAAACAGGGCGGGTGGGTCCGGGATCGCTCGTGCTGCTTGTCGCGTTCGGAGCGGGCTTCACCTGGGGATCCGCGGTGGTGCGGCTATGAGCGGACGGATCGGCCTCCTCTGTCCCGGCCAGGGATCGCAATACGTCGGCATGGGGCGCGACCTGATCGACGCCTATCCCCGAGCCCGGGAAACATTCGAAGAAGCGAACGAGATCCTCGGATTCGACCTCGCGCAGCTCTGCACGGAAGGGCCCGACGATCGGCTCACGGAGACGCGGAACGCCCAGCCGGCCCTCCTCGTCCACACCGTGGCGGTATGGCGGGTGATCGAGGATCTCGGCCTGGACGTGGCGCTCGCCGCCGGCCACTCGCTGGGAGAGTTCAGCGCTCACGTCCTGGCCGGCACGTTCTCCTTTGCCGACGCGGTGCGCGTTGTGCGCCGCCGCGGCGAGCTCATGTTCGAGAGCGGTTCCGAGCGTCCCGGCACCATGGCCGCGATCCTCGGCCTGGACGACGGTACGGCCGAGGATGTCTGCGCGCGGGCCTCACGTGGGGACGAGGTGGTCGTGCCGGCAAACTACAACTCTTCCGGGCAGATCGTGATCTCGGGGGACGCGGCCGCGGTCGAGCGGGCGGCAGAGCTGGCCCGGGAGGCGGGAGCGAAGAAGGTCGTTCCGCTGAACGTCTCGGGCGCCTTCCACTCACCGCTCATGAGGAGCGCGGCCGACGGGCTGCGGACCGTGCTCGCGGAGGCGGAGCTCTCGACCCCCGCCTTTCCGGTGGTCTCGAACGTGACCACGGAGCCGGTGACCGACCAGGAGGCCGTCCGCGCCCTCCTGGTCGAGCAGCTGACCTCGCCCGTGCGCTGGGCCGCATCGGTGGAGCGCATGCGGGTCGAGGGGGTGGACCGGTTCCTGGAGCCGGGGCCGGGCAAGGTTCTGACCGGCCTCCTGCGCCGGATCGATCGGAAGGCATCCGGCCGTACCGTGGGGACGGCCGAGGACGTGCAAGCGCTCAGAGAGGAAGGAGGGGAAGGGTGGAGCTGAACGGAGCAGTCGCACTCGTGACCGGCGGGTCCCGCGGCATCGGCAAGGCCATTGCGGAAGCCCTCGCCGAGGGTGGAGCGAGAGTAGCGGTGGTCGGACGCAATCCGGACCGTGCGCGGGAGACAGCCGCATCGCTCCCGGGCCAGGGGCACGCCGGGTTCGGCGCCGATGTTGCAGACCCGGCCGCGGTGTCCGACCTTGTGGGCTCGGTCGAGAAGGAGGTGGGTCCCATCGCGATCCTCGTCAACAACGCGGGGGTCACCCGGGACAACCTCCTCATGCGCCTCAAGGACGATGAGTGGGACGACGTCATGGACACCAATCTCCGCGGCGCGTTCCACACGATGCGCGCGGTGTCCCGGGGAATGATGAAGCGGCGCGCGGGCCGGATCATCAACATCACGAGCGTCATCGGCATCATCGGGAACAAGGGGCAGGCCAACTATGCCGCCTCGAAGGCCGGGCTGATCGGGCTCACGAAGTCCGCGGCCAAGGAGCTGGGCTCGCGAGGCGTGCTGGTCAACGCGGTGGCGCCCGGTTATATCGAGACGGACATGACGGCGGGTCTTCCGGAGGATGCGCGGGAGACGCTGCAGTCGCAGATCCCGCTTGAACGGCTCGGCCGGCCGGAGGACATCGCTCCGCTGGTGCGATTCCTGGCCGGGCCGGGAGCGGGATACATCACTGGCCAGGTGTTGCCGGTCGACGGCGGAATGGTCATGTAGCGACCCGCGATCGAGAACGACGCGGCATTCATCACCTCATTCAAGGAGCGGTTTGATGGCGGAGATCGAAACGAAGGTCAAGGACATCATCATCAACGAGTTGGGCGTCGAAGAGGAGAAGGTTACGACCGACGCCTCGTTCGTGGACGATCTTGGCGCGGACTCCCTGGACACGGTGGAGCTCGTCATGGCCTTCGAGGAGGAGTTCGGCATCGAGATTCCCGACGAGGACGCGGAGAAGATGCAGACGGTCGGCGAGGCCGTCGACTACATCCGGAAGCGTCAGGAAGACTGATCGACACGCCTTCGAGGATGACTCGACGAGTAGTCATCACGGGGACCGGCCTGGTGACCCCCATCGGAAACGATGTGGGGGCCACCTGGTCGGCCATCCGTGAAGGGACGAGCGGAGCCGGGCCCATCACCCAGTTCGACGCTTCCGATCACGATGTCCGCTTCGCCTGCGAGGTGAAGGACTTCGATCCGACATTGTACATCGATCGGAAGGAGGTGAAGCGGACCGACCGGTACGCGCAGTTCGCCATCGCGGCCGCATCCCAGGCCATGACGGAGGCGGGGTTGGGAGATGGGCTGAACGGCGTGGATCCCGCGCGGCTCGGCGTCATCATCGGCAGCGGGATCGGCGGCATCAACACCTTCGAGGAGCAGCACCGCAAGATGCTGGCGAAGGGACCGACCCGCATCTCCCCCTTCTTCGTCCCGATGTTCATTTCGGACATCGCCGCCGGCCTGGTGTCGATCCGGTACGGCGCGAAGGGCCCCAATTACGCGCCGGTCTCGGCCTGCGCCACCGGGGCGCACGCCATCGGGAACGCGGCGCGAACCATCCAGGCCGGTGACGCCGACATCGTGATCGCGGGCGGCGCCGAGGCGAGTGTCACGCCCATGGCCATCGGCGGCTTCGCCTCGATGAAGGCGCTCTCCGAGCGCAACGACTCCCCGGAGACGGCGAGCCGACCCTTCGATGCGGATCGCGACGGCTTCGTCCTCGGCGAGGGCTCGGGGGTCGTGGTGGTCGAATCGCTCGAGCACGCTCAGGCGCGGGGAGCCCACATCATCGCCGAAGTGGCGGGATATGGCCAGTCCGCCGACGCCTACCACATGACCGCGCCCGCGGAGGGCGGGGTAGGGGCCCAGCTCTCCATGCGGCTTGCGCTCGAGGATGCGGATGCCGGGCCGGAGGAGGTCGACTACGTCAATGCCCACGGAACCTCGACGCCGGCCAACGACAAGAACGAGACGGCGGCGATCAAGGCGGTGCTGGGGGAGCGCGCCCGCGAGATCATCGTCGGCTCTACCAAATCGATGACCGGCCACCTCCTCGGTGCGGCCGGCGGGGTGGAGACCATCATCTGCGCCCTGGCCTGCCGGGACGGATACATCCCGCGCACCATCAACTACGAGACTCCGGATCCGAATTGTGATCTGGACTACGCCACCGAGTCCGGCGTCGATCGGGAAGTCTCCGTGGCGCTCAGCAACTCGTTCGGCTTCGGTGGCCACAATGTGGCTCTCGTCGTCCGCCGCTGGAACTGATCTTTCCCGGTCGCAGACGAACGGGAGCGCGGGCGGATCGTCCGCGCTCCCGTTTCAGTTTCCGGTCGGCCGGCCCCGCGGCCGCCCGGATCCATCCCTCTCCCCGTAGAAGGGGGCCATGCGTATCGGCCAAGGGTACGACGTTCATCGCTTTGCCCCCGACCGCCCGCTCCTGCTGGGAGGGGTCGAAATCCCGTGGCACCTGGGATTGGAGGGTCATTCGGACGCCGACGTCCTCTGTCACGCGATCACCGACGCCATCCTGGGAGCGGCGGGCCAGGGCGACATCGGACATCATTTTCCACCGGGTGATCCCGCGTGGAAGGACGCCGACTCGATCGATCTCCTCGGGCGAGCGGTCGAGATTCTCGAGCGTGACGGCTACCAGGTGGTGAACGTGGACGCTACCGTAGTCGCGGAACGTCCTAAGATCGGACCGCACGCCGGAGAGATGCGGGAGCGGCTCGCGGCGGTGATCGGGATCGCTCCCACGCACGTCTCGATCAAGGCGACAACGAACGAGCTCATGGGATGGATCGGACGAGAGGAGGGGATTGCGGCCATGGCCGTTGCGCTCATCGACCGAATGGAGGACCTCGACGACCTGCACGCGCGTGTCCGAGCAGGCGGCGCCTGAGGAGCTGGTCGACGCGCCCGGATTCGAATGGCTGAGCGGGATCCCGGAGGTGGGTCTCTACCTGGTCATGGCGGGGGCCGCCGCGCTCAAGGCATTCGTTCCGCCGCTGCCGGCGGACACCGTGGTCTTCGTGAGCGCGATCCTGGTGGGGCAGGGAACCGGCTCGGTCGCAATCGCCCTGGTGCTGACCTCGCTCGGAGGTGTCGGCGGGGCGCTTCTGGCCTACGCCCTTTTCCGCAGATACGGACGATGGCTCGTCCGTCTCCCGGGGCTGCGGCGCCTCGTCCGGCCGGGGCTAATCCGGAAGATGCAGCGCTACCACGGACGCGCCGGATCGTTCGCCCTCTTCGCCACCCGGTTCATTCCCGGCCTCCGCCACGTTGTCCCGGTCTTCGCGGGGCTCGTGGCGCTCCCGGCGAAAGCCGTGATCCTACCCATCGCCATGGCCACGGCCATCTGGTACGGAACCATCGTGGCGTTCGGAGGCTTCACTGGTCATCAGCTCGCCCGGGGGCTTGCTGCGGAGGAGCCATCGTCGGTGGCGCTCGCGCTCGGCCTCCTGGGGGTGGTCGGACTCTTTGTGACGGCGATGATCGCGCGGCGGGTCATCCGCAATCGGCTGGCGGGGGAGCCGGATGACTGAACCGATCCCGGAGCTCGATCGGACCTTCCTCCTTGGCCCCTTCGCTGACCACCTCCGCTTCGAACGGGGTCTCGGCGAGCGTAGCGTGGAGGCGTACCTTCACGACGTCGGCCGCATGGCGGCCTTCCTCCGCACCCGCGGCAAGGGGGCGCCCGGGGGGGTCACCTCCTCCGACCTTCGTGCCGGCGTCATGCACCTCAAGGACCTGGGGTTCGCGGCCACCTCCATCGCCCGGAACATCTCCTCGCTCCGAGCCTACTTCCGCTTCCTGGTGGCAGAGGGTGTCGTGGAGGCCGATCCGAGCGACAGGCTGGAGCCACCCCGTGGCTGGCGCAACCTCCCCGAGGTGCTCTCCGTGAAAGAAATCGAGGCCCTCCTCCAAGCGCAGGACATCGGCCACCCACTGGCTTGGCGGGACCGAGCGCTCCTCGAGTTCGCGTATGCGAGCGGCGTCCGCGTTTCCGAACTGATCGACCTGGAGGTTTCCCGGCTTTTCCTGAAGGAGGGGTTTGCATCCGTGACCGGGAAGGGGAGCAAGGAGCGACTCGTCCCGGTGGGGCGGAGGGCCGTCGGTGCGCTGTCGCTGTACCTGCGGGACATCCGCCCACGCATCGAGAAGGGGGAGGGTAGGGGGCGTGTCTTCCTGAACGCACGTGGCCGTCCGCTCTCCCGCATGGGGGTCTGGAAGATCCTGCGGAAGAACGTGGAGGCGGCGGGCATCGAGAAGAAGGTGAGCCCGCACACGCTTCGTCACTCCTTTGCGACGCACCTCCTGGAAGGCGGAGCCGACCTGGCGGCGGTCCAGGAGATGCTCGGGCACGCCGATATCTCGACGACGCAGATCTATACCCACGTGGACCGTTCCTATCTGCGGGAGGTACACCGGAGCTATCATCCGAGGGCATGAGGAGTGGCACGACCGCCGCTGCCGGCTCCCCACACGTGCGCAGTATCCCCGCCGGCCGCGGCATCGTGCGGAATGGCCTCGAGAGATCCTTGCCAGAGGAGGCGAAACGATGATTTTGGTGCTCGACAACTACGACAGCTTCACCTGGAACCTGGTGCAGTATCTCGGTGCGCTGGATGCCGATCCGGTCGTGCACCGCAACGATCGCATCAGCGTCGAAGAAGTCGAAGAGATGGCGCCCGAGCGAATCGTGATCTCCCCAGGACCCTGCACACCGGCGGAAGCCGGGATCTCGGTGGAGGTGATTCGACGCCTGGGTTCCACCATCCCGATCCTCGGGGTCTGCCTCGGCCATCAGGCCATCGGGGTGGCCTACGGTGGCAGGGTCGTCCGCGCTAGGCGGGTAATGCACGGCAAGACGTCCCCCATCCGCCACAGCGGTGCCGACCTCTTTGCCGGTCTGGAGAACCCCCTCACCGTCGCCCGCTACCACTCTCTGGTGATCGAGCCGGAGTCGGTGCCGGACGAGCTCGAGATCACGGCCCGGACGGACGAGAACGGGTTCGAGGACGAGATCCAGGCGGTCCGCCACCGGCAGCATCCGGTGTGGGGCGTACAGTTCCATCCGGAGTCGATCGCCAGCGAGCTCGGCATGGAGCTGCTCCGCAATTTCCTCGGTCTGCCCGCGCCGGTGGCTGCATGAACCGAATGGGCGCGCTCCTCGCGGCGCTCCTCGTGCTGGCGCTGGGCCCGCTCGCCGCCGAGGCGCAGGTGCGTCTCGAGGGGGGAGAGGGGGAGCGGGCGCTGGATCCGGTGCGCGCGCTACTGGAGCGCGACGACTACATCGTCCTCGCCCGGGACACGACCTTCGGGCCGGATGTGCGGATCGAGAGCGACGTGGTCGTCCTGGATGCGTCGGTCCGCCTGGAGGGGGTCATGGCGGGGGATGTCGCGATCCTCGGCCCCCAGGGCGCGCTCTTCGTGCGACCGGGTGCGCGGATCGGGGAGACGGTGTACGCGGTCGGCGGAATTGCGGTCGTCTCGGGCCTCGCCGATCCCGTCGATCTCCGCGAGATCTATGTCGGCGCCTCCGAGGTCGAGCGCCTTCCCGACGGGAGCTATCTGGTTCGGATCGAAACGGCTCCGCCCCCGCCCTTCATCTCGCTTCCCGGACTCTTCGGACTCTGGCTCCCCACCTACGACCGAGTCGACGGCCTCAGCGTTCCCGTGCTCGCCACCCTCAACCCGCTCCGCCGGATCGAGGGCCCGGAGGTCGAAGGCCGGTTGACCTTTCGAACGGCTCGGGGCGCACTGGACGGCGGACTCGTCGCGAGCCAGCGGGTCGGTGCCTTCGATATCGAGGCGACCGTCGAGCGAACCACCGAAACGGAGGAGCGGTGGGGCCGCGCCGACCTGAGCAACACCGGGACCGCTCTCTTCTTTGGGAGCGATCCGCGGGAGTACTACCGGACGGATCGTGCGGCCGTAAGGGCGGGGTTGCGGGAGGGAATCGCGCTCGGGCGCGAGGAGCTGCGTCTGACCCCCTTCCTGGAGGCGCGCCACTCCCGGGATCGCTCCCTCCCCACGGCCTCCCCCTGGTCGCTCTTCGGAACGCTCGACCGGCCCAATGCGCCGATCGACGACGGAACCATCACCTCCTTCGTTCCCGGGTTGGAACTCAACTGGCTCGGAGGAGCGAGCCGCTTCCGCGGAGTCGGAACGGTGGAGCACGCCGTGGGGGGAAGCGCCACCCCCGGGTTCACCCTCGGCATCGTCGACGGACGGTGGTCGATGGACGCCCTCTTCGACCACATCCTCTCCATACGCATCCACGCCCGCCGACCGCTCGGCGATGCGGCCGCACCCCGGCAGCGCTGGACGCAGCTCGGTGGCTCGGCCACCCTTCCCACCCTCGCGGTCGGCGAGATGCGCGGTGACCGCGTCTCGTTCGTCCAGTCGGTCTATCGCGTCCCCCTGGGTGTCACCGTGCCGATCGCTGGCTCGCCCGAGCTTCGGCTGCTTCACGCCGCGGGCAGCGCCCGCGCCACCGGCGAACCGTCCCGCGACTGGGAGCAGAACCTCGGTGTGGGAGTGCGCCTTCTCTTCCTGACCGTGGATGGCTGGGTGAATCCGGCGGACGCCGACTTACAGATACGCGTGCTGTTCGGGCTGACCTCTCCCTTCTGAGCTCGAGATCCGCTTTGACAGGAGGGCCGAGTCCCTCTAAATTCATGGCGTGCTTATTGCTAAGAGGCGCGGCCCTCACGCGCCGCCGGAGAGCGCTTGAGCGCTGCAGTTCTCGGGGTCATTCCCGCGCGGATCGGCTCCACCCGGCTTCCCCGTAAACCGTTGCACCCCGTCGCCGGGCGCCCCCTGATCGAGTGGGTCTGGCGGAGGGCGCGGAGCACACGGCTCTTCGAGCGCCTCGTGATCGCCACGGACAGCGATGAGGTGGCGCGGGTCGCTGCCGGCTTCGGTGCCGAAACGCGGCTCACCGCCCCGGAGCACCCGTCGGGCACGGACCGGGTGGCGGAGGTGGTCCAAAGCCCGGAGTTCGGCTCCTTCCCGTTCGTGATCAACGTGCAGGGAGACGAGCCGCTCGTCGAGCGGAGCCATCTCGCCGCGGCCCGCGGACTCGTCGTGGATGAGGGGTGGGAGGTGGGGACGCTCGTCACCCGCTTTCCGAGCCGGACAGACTGGGAGAGCCCGGACCAGGTCAAGGCTGTCCGGGGAGATGACGGAGGCGCGCTCTTCTTTTCCCGCGCGCCAGTCCCCTTCTCCCGGGATGCTCCGCCGACCGACGCCACCATCGGAGCGGATGGCATGCACCTCCGGCACATCGGGGTGTACGCCTACCGGCGGGAAGCGCTCCTCCGTTGGGTATCGCTACCGGAGTCGGCGCTTGAGCGCATCGAGCGGCTGGAGCAGCTCCGCCCGCTTGCCGCCGGCATCCGCATCGGCCTCGCCGAGGTCGACGCCGCACCGCCGGGGGTCGACACCCCGGAGGACGCGAGGCGTGTCGAGCGCCTCCTGGAGCAGGAGCAATCATTCCCGGAACAGAGACCCGCCCCACCGACATGAGCGAGACGACGAACACGCCGACCAAGTACATCTTCGTGACGGGCGGGGTGGTCTCCTCGCTCGGCAAGGGAATCGTGGCCGCCTCCCTGGGGCGTCTGCTCGTGGACCGGGGGCTTCGCGTCACCATCCAGAAGTTCGACCCCTACATCAACGTCGACCCCGGCACCCTTTCCCCCTTCCAGCACGGGGAGGTCTTCGTCACCGAGGACGGCGCCGAGACCGACCTCGACCTGGGGCACTACGAGCGCTTCATCGACCATTCCCTCTCTCAGGCCAACAACATCACCACCGGCCGCATCTACCAGGACGTCATCACCCGCGAGCGGCGGGGCGACTATCTGGGCGCCACGGTGCAGGTCATCCCCCACATCACCGACGCCATCAAGAGCGCGGTCAAGCGGCTGGCGCCGAACCACGACGTCGTCATCACCGAGATCGGCGGCACGGTGGGCGACATCGAGTCGCTCCCCTTCTTGGAGGCGCTCCGGCAGTACCGGCAGGAGGTGGGACGGGAGCACGTCCTCTTCGTGCACCTGACCCTCGTTCCCTACATCGCCGCCGCGGGTGAGCTCAAGACCAAGCCCACGCAACATTCGGTGCGGGAGCTGATGCAGATCGGGATCCAGCCGGACATTCTGGTCTGCCGGACCGAGCATTCGCTCTCCGACGAGATGCGGCGCAAGATCGCCCTCTTCGCCAACATCGACGTGGCGGCGGTCATCGAGTCCAAGGACGTGGCCTCGATCTACGAGGTGCCGCTCCTCCTCAACGACCAGCGGATGGACGAGCAGGTCCTGGAGAAGCTCAGGCTGAAGACGCCGGAGCCGCAGGTGGAGGGGTGGCGCGAGCTGGTGCACAGGATCTACGAGCCGTCCCGCGGGAGCGTCCGCATCGCGGTGGTGGGGAAGTACGTGGCGCTGGTGGACTCGTACAAGTCGGTGCAGGAGGCGCTGATCCATGGGGGCGTGGCAAGCGACGTCTCGGTGGACATCGACTGGCTCTCCTCGGAGGAGCTGGATACGCCGAAGCAGGCCGAGCGCCTGGGCGAGTACGACGGCCTGCTCATCCCGGGAGGATTCGGCGTGCGGGGCGTGGAGGGGATGCTACACGCCATCACCTGGGCGCGGGAGAACGAGCTGCCTTTCTTCGGCGTCTGCCTCGGGCTCCAGGCAGCCATCATCGAGTTCGCACGCTCGGTGTGCGGGCTGCACCACGCCGACTCGGCGGAGTGGAACAAGGAGACGGAGCATCCGGTCATCGCCCTGATGAACTCGCAACGCGAGGTCATCGATCTGGGCGGAACGATGCGGCTGGGGGCGTACAACGCCAGGATCGCGGAGGGATCGCACGCCGCCGAGATCTATGGCAGGCACGAGATCAGCGAGCGCCATCGCCACCGCTACGAGGTGAACAACGCCTACCGGAAGCGCCTCGCTGCCGAGGGGATGCGTATCGCCGCCACCTCTCCGGACGGCGAGCTGGTCGAGATGGTGGAGCTTCCGGACCACCCCTGGTTCGTGGCGTCCCAGTTCCACCCCGAGCTCAAGTCTCGCCCCCTCAGCCCGCACCCGCTCTTCGCCTCGTTCATCGAGGCGGCCGTCCGGCGCCGCGACTCCCGCTCGGGGAACGGAGAGGATCAGCAGGCCGGGCAGGCCACTCGCGAGGAGGGCGTCCCGGCGGCCGCCGGCCGATGAGCTGGTTCTCCCCGGAGGGGCCTTTCTTCCTGATCAGCGGCCCCTGCGTGCTCGAGGGCGATGACCTGAACCTGGCCGTGGCCGGAAAGCTCGCCGCGCTCGGCAGGGAGCTCGACCTCCCCGTCATCTTCAAGGCATCCTTCGACAAGGCCAACCGCTCGGCCGAGGGAGCGCCGCGAGGCCCCGGGATCGAGGAGGGGCTGCGACGCCTCGAACGGGTGCGCGAGGAGACGGGGCTTCCGCTGCTTACCGATGTGCACGAAGCCGATCAGTGCGCCACGGTCGCCGAGGTCGTAGACGTCCTGCAGATCCCCGCCTTCCTCTGCCGCCAGACCGACCTCCTCACCGCGGCCGGGCGCACCGGCCGGCCGGTGAACGTCAAGAAAGGCCAGTGGATGGGACCGGGGGAGATGGGAGGCGCCGTGGAGAAGCTCCGTGTTGCGGGGTGCGCCACGCCGGCGGTCACCGAGCGGGGCACCTTCTTCGGATACGGGAATCTGGTGGTCGACATGCGCAGCTTCGAGGAGCTTCGCGAGGCGTGCGGCTGCCCGGCAGTCTTCGACGGCACCCACTCCGTGCAGCGCCCCGGCATGGGCGAGGGACGGAGCGGGGGGGAGCCGCGCTTCATCCCGCCGCTCGTCCGGGCCGCGGTCGCCGCGGGCGCGGACGGGCTCTTCCTTGAGGCGCATCCGCGACCGGAGACCGCCCCCTCCGATGCCACCAACATGCTCCCCCTCGATCGGCTGCGACCGCTCCTCGCGGAAGTGCTCGAGCTACGCGCCGCGCTCGGGCGGCAGCCCGCGAGAGCCAATGCGTGATCCACGACCGGCCACGCGGCTCGATGTCGAGCTCGCCAGCCGCGTGCGCGCCGTGATCCTCGACGTTGACGGGGTGATGACCGACGGCGGAATCCTGATCGGCGCCACCGCCTCCGGGGAGCGGATCGAGATGAAGCGCTTCCATGTCGAGGACGGGCTCGGGATCCATCTCCTGAAGGAGGCGGGGGTCGAGCCGGTCGTCGTCACCGGCCGGGAATCCGATGCGGTCCGCTTCCGCGCCGAGGAGCTCGGGATTGTTGAATGTCACCAGGATCGAGAGGCACGCAAGCTTGACATCGTGGCGCGGCTGATCGAGCGCCGGGGGTGGAGATGGGAGGAGCTCGCCTTCCTGGCGGACGACCTCCCGGACCTCGCCGTGCTGAGGAAAGTGGGGCTTCCCGCAGCCGTGGCGAATGCCGTTCCCGAGGTGCGCGCCATGGTCCGCTGGGTCGGGCGCCGTCCCGGCGGCGAGGGAGCGGTCCGCGAGTTCGTCGAGGCGCTGCTGACGGCGCGGGACGGCTGGCGATCTCACGCAGAGGGGTACGTGGCCTCGAGAAGCGGGGCGAGATGAGCGGAAGGGTGATGCGTGCCGAGGGGCCGGAGGCGGATTCGCCGCTCGACCATGCACGGACCGTTTTCCGGATGGAGGCCGATGCACTCCACCGCGCCAGCCAGAACCTGGACGCCGGGTTCTCGCGTGCCGTCGAGCTCATGGCGGGTGCCGAGCGGGTGATCGTCTCCGGGGTCGGCAAGTCGGGGCTGGTCGCGCGCAAGATCGCGGCGACCCTCACCTCCACCGGAACGCCGGCCACCTTTCTCCACCCGGTCGATGCCCTACACGGCGACCTCGGCATCGTCTCCGAGCGGGATGTCGCGCTGCTCCTCTCCAAGGGCGGAGAGTCGGAGGAGATGATGGGGCTGCTCACCCATCTGGGCCGGATCGGCGCGCACGTCGTCGCCATCACCGGCAACCACGCCTCCACCCTGGGGAGGCACGCCGAGGTCGTGCTGGACGGATCGGTGGGGGAAGAGGCCTGCCCGCTCGACCTCGCGCCGACCTGCTCGACCACGGTGGCCATGGCCATGGGAGATGCGCTCGCAGTCGCGCTCCTGCGAGCCCGCGGATTCGAGCGGAGCGATTTCGCCCGGCTGCATCCCGGTGGATCCCTCGGCCGGAAGCTCCTCCTGCGCATCGCGGACGTCATGATCGATCACGATCTCCCCGCGCTTTCCGCGGAAGCCACCATGCGCGAGTGCACCCTTCTCCTGGCCGAGAAGCGGGGCACCGTCGCGGTGGTCGACGCCGATGGACGGTTGATCGGCGTGGTCACCAGCGGAGACCTCACCCGGCTGATGGAACGCGAGGAACACTTCTTGGGGTACTCCATAGCGGAGGTGATGACGCCCGATCCCAAGTCGGGGTCGCCCGGAGACCTTGCCGCGAGTGCGGCGGGGGTCATGGAGCGGCACGGCGTCATGTGCCTCCCCGTCATCGACGAGGACCGCAAACTGGTGGGAATGGTGCATCTGCACGACCTCATGCGCGCGGGGGCCGTATGATCCGGCGCCCCCTGGACTTCCGAACGCTGATTCCTGCTGCCTTCCTGGCCGTGGGTCTGGCGGCGTGCGGAGAGGACGCCATGACCCCTACCCCCGGCGCGGAGTTCGGGGATCTTCCTGCCGACAACATCAGCTTCGATGTCCGGCTCAGGATCACGGAGCAGGGGGTGCGGAAGGCGGATCTCGTGAGCGATACCGCCTTCTTCTATCAGGGCGACTCTCGAACCGATCTGCGCGGTGTCGAAGCGACCTTCTACGATCCGGTCACCGGTCGGGAGTCGGGCCGCCTCACCTCGCGGACCGGCCTCTACGACATGGAGAGCGGTGCCTTCACCGCGACCGGTGACGCCGTCCTGATCGTCCAGGTCGATGGAGAGGACCAGCGGATCGAGTCCGAGGAGCTCCACTACGACGTGGCGCGCGAGCGAATCTGGAGTGATCGCGCCACCACCCTAAGCGAGGACGGGCGCGTCTTCCGCGGGAGTGGGTTCGAATCGGACCTCACCTTCCAGAACATCCGGGTCACCCAGCTCCGTGAGGACGAGGGGGGAGCGCGCAACGGCGGCGAGATCACCTTCTGATGCGCCTCCCGCTCCTTCTCGGCGTGCTTGTGCTCGCGGTAGCGGTCCCACCGGGGAGCCTCGCCGCACAGCAGACCGGTGACTGCCGGGTCGTCGAGACGGAGGAGGTCACCCGCTCCGTGGTGGCCGGCGAGCCGATCGTCTACGTCCGGGGCCCTCTCCTGGTGCGCTGCGCGGCCGGGGAGGAGCTGCGGGCGGACAGCGCGGTGGTGTACTCGGAGCGGAACGAGGTACAGCTCTTTCGCAACGTCTCCTATCGGGACGCGGAACGGGATCTCTCGGCCGACCGGGGCTCCTACTTCTCCGTCACGGGGCGGATTCACGCGACCGGTAACGTGGTCTTCCGCGACCGGGCGCGTCGTTCGACTCTGCGAGGCCCCGAGCTGGAGTATCTCCGGCCGATGGAGGGCCGACCGGAGGCACGGGTCTCCGCCACGGGGCGGCCGCGGCTGGTCGCGCTCCCCGCCGAGGACGCGCCTCCCGCGGATTCCGTGGTGATCGACGCCGACCGCATCTCCACCATCGGCGAGGAGCAGCTGAGCGCTTCGGGAACGGTGGTGATCCGCAGGCCTGACATGACCGCCTATGGGAGCACCGCCTTCTACGATACCGGCGTCGGCCGCCTCGATCTCGCGGGAGATGCCCGGGTCGAGGCTGAGGACCTCGAGCTCGTTGGCGATTCCATCCGGGCGGACCTACCGGGGGAGCGACTGGAGCACGTGGCCGCGCGCGGCAATGCGGTGCTGACCGGCGAGGACCTCGCGGTTCGCGGTCGGACGCTCGATCTCTTCTTCGAGGCGGAGGTCCTGCAGCGTCTCGTCTCCCGAGGATCTCCGGATGCCGAGGGGGAGCCGCGCATCCCCACCGTCGCGGAAACCGCGGACTTCCGGATGGAGGCGGACTCGCTGGACGCCGTGCTGCCCGGGCAAGTCCTCGAGCGTGTGATCGCCGTCGGCTCGGCCTACGCCGAGTCGCTGGATACGGAGGGGACCGACGCCACCCTCCAGGTCGAGGGTGACCGGACCGTGGCGATCGACCGGGACTGGATCCGGGGAGACACCATCACCGGATTCTTCGTCCAGGCTTCTCCAGCGGTGGTCATGGCGGAGCCGGACATCGACGAGGTGCCGCCCATGGCCGAGGCTGTTGCGGAGCCCGAGCGCGAGCGGGTCGAGCTCGAGCGGCTGCTCGCGGTGGGGACGGCCGGGACCCTGTTCCGCGCCCGAGACGAGGACGGGGATCCGGACGGTCCGCCATCGCTCAACTATGTGGCGGGGAGGCAGATCGAGCTCCGCATGGCGGACGGGGAGCTTGAGGTGGCGAACGTCGAGGGGCTCCGGCGCGGGGTCTTCCTTGACGCGGAGGGCATCGCCGCGGCCCCTCCGGCGCCGGCCGGTGAGGACGAGGAGGCGGGTGATGATGCACCCGCGCCCGGCGGTGCGGACCGATGAGCGAGCCGACCGCATGGGAGCTCGAGCACGATGCTGTCGACACCTCCGGAGAGGTATCGGCCACCCTTGCCGCGCCGGACCATGGTCGCACGCTCAGCGCCTCGGGGCTGGTCAAGGCGTACAAGCGCCGCCGGGTGGTCAATGATGTGGCGCTCTCCCTGTCCCAGGGTGAGATCGTCGGACTGCTCGGGCCGAACGGGGCAGGGAAGACGACCACCTTCTACATGCTGGTGGGGCTCATCGCCCCGGATGCCGGGAACGTCTTTTTGGACGGGGAGCGACTCACGCGCGTCCCGATGTTCCAGCGCGCGCGCCGGGGGATCGGCTACCTCTCGCAGGAGCCGTCGATCTTCCGTAAGCTTACGGTGGAGCAGAACGTTCTGGCCATCCTGGAGATGCTCCGCATCCCCCGCGCCGAGCGTGAGGCGCGGCTGGAGCGGCTCCTCGACGAGCTGGGAATCGCTCATCTCCGCAACGCCAAGGCGTACGCCCTCTCCGGGGGAGAACGTCGCCGGCTCGAGATCACGCGGGCGCTGGCCGGCGTTCCCAAGTTCATGCTCCTGGACGAGCCTTTCGCCGGTGTCGATCCCATCGCGGTCCACGACATCCAGCAGATCGTGGCCGACCTTCGGCAGCGCAACATCGGCGTCCTGATCAGCGACCACAACGTGGAGCAGACGCTCGACATCGTCGATCGGGCATACATTATGTACGATGGTCGGGTGCGTGTCTCGGGAACGGTATCCGAGCTGGTCTGGAACGAAGAAGTCGCCGAGATCTATTTCGGCCCGACCCTCACCTCCCGGATGAGGGATCGGTACCCCAATTCGAATCGAGAGAGCACATGAAGACCGGTCTGTATCAGGGCACCGCCCTCAAGCAGGAGATGAAGATCAATCCTCGCCTCTACCAGGCGATGGATCTTCTCTACATGCCGCTCCTGGACCTCCAGACGCATCTCAAGCAGGAGCTTATGAACAACCCGTTTCTGGAGATGACGGAGAACGACCTTGCCGAGACGGTGGAGGTAGATCCGGAGGAGCGCGAGAAGGAGGACGAGATCGACTGGGAGGAGATCCTCCTGAACGGCTTCGAGGCGGGCGGACGACGGGAGGAGTACGAGGAGCGCGAATACTACGAGCCGGTCTCCGTAGCGACGCGTGACCTCTCCGACCACCTCCAGGACCAGCTCACCCTGCTGCGCCTCTCCGACCGGGAGCTCCTGCTCGGGGACGAGATCATCGGCAACGTCAACGACGAAGGATACCTCTCCTGCTCTCTCGACGAGATCATCACCGGGCTGAACGCCTTCCTGGCGGAGAACGGGGAGGCGTGGGACTTCGACGGCAGGGACCCGTTCACGTTGGAGGAAGGCGAGGCCATGCTTCGCACCGTCCAGGCCTTCGATCCCCCCGGAATCGCCGCGCGGGACCTCCGCGAGTGCCTCATCCTCCAGCTGCGCGATCTGGCCTTCCAGCAGATCGCGGCCGCGGATCCGTCGAGCGAGCCCAGTGAGGAGGAGATCGACGAGTTCCTGGAGGAGGACCTGACCTTCCGGATCGTGCGGGATTACTTCGAGCAGCTCATCAACCACCGCTGGTCGGAGATCTCCAAGGATCTCTCCATTTCCCCGCGTGAGGTGCAGGATGCGGCGGACGACGTGGCCAAGCTCGATCCCAAGCCGGGTTTGAAGTACGGGAACCGGGGAGACAACTACATCATCCCGGACCTGATCGTCGACAAGATCGACGGCGACTACCTCGTCTTCCTGAACGACACCTCGCTTCCCCGGCTCAAGCTCTCCCGCGCTTATCGGGAGATCGCGCGCGACAAGAAGAAGTTCCAGGGTGAGAACAAGGAGTTCATCTCCAACAAGCTGAACTCGGCCAACTGGATGATCCAGGCCATCGAGCAGCGTCGTCAGACCATGCTCAAGGTCATGAACTTCATCGTGGACCGGCAGCGCGAGTTTTTCGAGAGGGGGGTGCAGTATCTCAAGCCCCTCACCCTGCGCGAGGTGGCCGAGGTAATCGACATGCACGAGTCGACCGTCTCGCGCGTCACCAACGAGAAGTTCGTCCAGACGCCCCGGGGCGTCTTCCCGCTGAAGTTCTTCTTCTCCTCCGGACTGGCCACCGACTCCGGTGAGGACGTCTCCGCGCGCGGCATCAAGGCGCAGATCCAGAAGCTGGTGGCCGACGAGGACGCATCCAAGCCGCTGACGGATCAGGCGATCGTGAACATCCTCAAGAAGCAGGGAATCAAGATCGCCCGCCGAACTGTGGCGAAGTACCGCGACCAGCTCGGGATCCTCTCCGCGAGGATGCGCAAGCGGGTGTAGGGCCGTGTAAGAAAGCTTCAGCGGACGGATCCCGGCGTCCGCCGGGACCGCGCTCTATTTGCATCGGCACGATACGACTGT
The DNA here is from genome assembly GCA_007118565.1 of Gemmatimonadota bacterium. Lineage (GTDB taxonomy): Bacteria > Gemmatimonadota > Gemmatimonadetes > Longimicrobiales > Longimicrobiaceae > SKRI01. Next base: position 28,924 of record SKRI01000014.1, read on the forward strand.
GCCGGTGCAAACGGAGCCTCCTCGGGGCTTCGCCCCTGCGGGGTCTCCGCCCTTCGGGTCACGATCGCTTCCGCCGACGCCGTGACCGCGCCGTGCTTCGGCAGCCCGCCACGTCACACCCTCCCGATGACCGACCTTCCACGGACCGAGCTAGACTCCCACCGGACGCGCCCGAGGCCGCCCGACGAGCCGCGAGCCGCGAGCCGCGAGCCGCGAACCCGCGGCTTCACCGACTTCGCCGTCGTCATCCCTGCCTACAACGAGGTCGAGAACATCCCCCGGCTGATGCGCCGGCTGCGGGAGACCTTTACGCGGCACGGCCTGGAGGGTGAGGTCGTGCTCGTGGACGACGGCTCCACGGACGAAACTTACGAAATGGCCGTGCAGGAGGGAGCCGACTGGGACCGGCTCCGCATCGTGCGGCATCGCAAGAATCTCGGAAAGACGGAGGCCCTGCTCACCGCCGCCGATCATACGGGAGCTGGGCGCATCGTGCTCTTCGACGCGGACCTGCAGCACTCCACCGAGGAGATCCCCCGCTACCTGGAGCGGATGGAGCAGGGGTGGGACATCGTGACCGGCAGGAAGGTCGGTCCTTACGAGAAGCGGACGGTGAGCTCGGTCTACAACTGGCTGTCGCGGAGGCTCTTCCACCTGCCAGTTCGGGACCTGAACTCGATGAAGGCCTTCCGCCGCGAGATCCTGGATGAGATCGCGCTGCGGCACGACTGGCACCGCTTCTTCGTGGCGCTGGCGTACGCTCAGGGGTACTCCGTCACCGAGATCGATATCGAGCTGCACCCGCGCGAGGCCGGGGAGTCCAAGTACACCGGCACGGGCAGGGTGCTCGTCGGAATGGGCGACCTGCTGGTCGTCTGGTTCTACCTCAAATTCAGCCGGAAGCCGATGGAGTTCTTCGGCGGCTCCGGCTTGATTCTGATCGTGCTCGGGATCCTGGTCGGGATCGTCGCCATCGTCCTGCGGGTGGGCGGCTGGATGCCTCCCTTCGGCTACCGCCCGCTGCTCACCCTCGTGCTCCTCCTGGAGATGATGGGGGTCGTGCTCTTCGGGGTGGGATTCCTCGCCGAGATGATCGCCACCCTGCGAGCGGAGATCGACGACGTCCGGCGGAAGCTGAGGGACCGCTGAGGGGATCGCCCCGAGCTCAGCCGCGTGCGCAGACGAAGGCGAGCTGATAGGTCCAGCGCAGGGGGAGGAGGCGCCAGGCGACTCGCAGGGCGATGCGCTGGATCGCCGTCGGAACCCTCTTGCTGTACCAGGGCTCGGGGCGTGCCGCGAGTACGGAGAGCCCGTTTTGCTCGAGCAGCGCTCGCCAACCTTCCAGGGTGAGCATCAGCTCCGACGCCTTTCGCTGCTCCGTCCCGTTCCAGCCGGGAAGCCACCATCCCGCGAAGGCGCGATTGGGAACGACGACGAGTGCGCGGCCGTCGGGGCGGAGAACGCGGTGAATCTCCCGGGCACCTGCCTCGGGATCCACGAAATGCTCCAGGCTACCGAGGCAGGTCACGACATGGAAGGCTTCCCGGCGAAACGGCAGCGCCTCTCCGGCCCCTATCCCGAGCGGAACGGAGGAAAGGCGGGATCGTGCAAGGTCGAGAGCCGGCTGAACCAGATCCACCCCGACGGTGGAGAGTCCACTCGCTTCGGCTTCGCGGAGGAGAAAGCCCTCTCCGCACCCGATGTCGAGCATCCGGGATCCGGCAGGAGGAAAGGGACGAAGGAGGTCGAGATAGAGTCGGTAGTCTCTGAGCTCGCCGGGCGGGTTTCGGTACCGCGACCGATAGAACTGGCCGAGTCGGAGGTGATCGTTCACCAGCCGCGGAAACCGCTCACCCCTTCTCCCCGACCATCTCGGGCAGCGTAACCAGCTCCACCACCTTCAGCGTGCGCTCGCCCCGGGGAAGGCTGAGGGTCGCCTCCTCCCCCACCTTCTTTCCCAGCAGGGCACGACCGATGGGGGAAGCCATGGAGATTTGTCCGCTGTCGACGTCGATGTCGTCGCCGAAGACCAGGGCATATGTATCCCGATCGCCCGTCTTCGCGTCCTCCACCGTCACGCGCGATCCGAAGCCCACACGATCGGCGGGGATGTGCTCGGGATCGATCGCCGAGAGCTCACCCAGGCGCCGCGTCAGGTGTCCGAGACGAGCCTGGACGAACTGCTGCCGTTCGAGCGCGGCCTTGTACTCCGAGTTCTCCCGCAGATCGCCGTGCTCGACCGCCGTCTGGATGACCTTTGGTAGGGTGACGTTCAGCTCGCGCGACAGGCGCTCGATCTCTTCGCCAAGCTTCGTCTTCAGCTCTTCCAGCATTCGTCGGGAGTCGCTCTCGTGATAAGGATTCGAAACGACCGGTCAAGATAGGCCCGGCAGGCCGTCTTGGACAGCATCGCGCGTGCCCGTTTACGGATTCGGCGGGCGGGAGCGGCGCAGCAGGAAGAGAGCCGGAACGAGCTCGGCCACGACGGTCCAGACGCGTGCGGCCACGGCCAGCGCCACGGCTACGGGAAGGGGGAAGAGGAGGGAGAGGAGCGCGGCCAGCGCTCCCTCCTTGGCACCGAGCCCGGCCGGTGCCACGAATACCAGGTATCCTGCGAGGAAGGCGGCGGCATTCGCTGCGACGAGCAGCGGGAGGGCGGCAATGCCGACAGGGGCGAGCGCCTGGACCATGAGGTAGAAGGAAACGCCGAGCACGACCCATCCGATCAGCGACATGCCGAGGAGCACGGCTCCGTCCCGCCAGCTCCCCTCCCATTCGGCCACCGGGCGCCGGGCAACGCGCTGGAACAGGCCGTTCGCCAGATGGATGACGCGCGGATGAACGGCGACCAGGAGCAGCGGGATCAGGGCGGGTGCCCACGCCGCGGCTCCCGGCAGGTCGAGGTGCGCCGGAAGGATCGCCAGGCAGACTGCTGTCGCGGCCACGAGGTTCACCCCGGTATGCACGAGGAGGGAGCTCACCACGGTGAGTCGGGAGAGTCCCGTTTCGGCGCCGAGCTGTGCGGCACCCACGAACTGCCAGACCTTGCCCGGTATGTAGCGACCCAGATTGGAGAGAAACCAGGTCCGGCAGAGGGGCCGCCATGCCGTCCGCACTCCGAAGCGGAGGAGAACCATCCGCCATATCCACACCCCCCACAGGAAGCTCACGACGAGCGCGGCCAGTGAGCCCAGGAGGATCAGGGGGCGAACCTCCCAGTCGAAGGCGAGGAGGGAGTCGACATTGCGCGCGAGCGCCGCCGCAAGGAAGCCGAATGCCGCGAGGAGGAAGAGGACCGTCGCCGCCGTCCACCACCGGGAGCGACGCGGCGCCAGCTCCTCAGACGTCGGGATCGCGTCTGCCACGGCGGAATGCGAAGAGAAGCCAGCCGCCGTACCCGACGAGGAGAAGCAGGAGAATCCCGTAGATCCAGAGACCGATGGTCACGGAGGCGGGGCGGAACTCGAAGCGGACCTCAGAAGCTCCCTCCGGTACCTCCACCGCCCGGAATGTGTGGTTGGCCTGAAGGATCTCGGCAGGCTGTCCGTCGACGGTAGCCTCCCACCCCGGATAGTAGTTGTCCGCCAATACCAGCAGCGAAGGCGCCCCCGGCTCGACGCGAACCACCACCTCGTCAGGGTCATGACGCACGATCTCGGCAAGCCCGACGCCGAGCGCGGGCTCGGCGACGGTCAGAAGGGTGGGCTGGTCGTAGAGCACGACCTCCCGCGAGGGATCGAAATCCTCCGCCCTCATCACCTCGAGCGCGCCGTCCGGCTCGGTGGCCACGCGGAAGCCGTCGACCAGATAGGCGCGGGGAAGGGCGATCTCGTTTCTGTACACATACGCCGACCCCCGGTGGATCTCGGTGAGGAAGGGGAGCTCGATTGGCTGCGCCGAGACGAGATAGCGGACATTCCCCGCAGCCAGGAATGACGGGTGCTGGCCGACGTTCCGGAAGTCGGTGTACGCGGTACCGTCCGTTCCCAGGAACTCGTTGTACCGCTGGAGCTGGTTTCCATGCTCCCCGCCGAGGAGCTCGATGTCGTAGAGCGTCGGGTAGTTCGTCTGCGGAAGGCCGGGGAGATACCAGACGCGAGCGGGACGATCGGGAACGGCACGCAGAACCTGAACGACGTCGTCTGGGGCGAAGTACCGGTCCGGGTGCTCGACCGTCTCCACGAATCGGCTCCCGAAGCTCCAGAGATCAACGAAGATGACCGCCGTCAGCGCCACGGCCATGCTTCGGCGGGCGAGACGACCGTAGAGGTGCGCGACGATCAGAGCTCCGGCCACCCCGCCCAGGACGACGAGGCGCCACATGCCTGCCACGAAGTTCTGGTAGTTTGCGAGATACGCCTGCACGGCGCGAGCGTCGTCGGCGATCCTCCCCGGGACTTCGCCCGGCCCGGCCGGCGGGGTCAGGCTGGCCCAGGCAGCCACCAGCAGCGCCACGCCCACCGCGCCCCCGAGCGTCCAGAGGATGGCGCGTGCCGGCCCCTCGGCAGACGTGTCGGAGGCATGCATCCGATCGGCGACGTCCTGAATGCGGGAGAAGGCTAGTCCCGCCAGCACCGTCGCCGAGATCACGAAGAGGTAGAAGGCGATGGAGGGCGCCCGGAACTGCTGCGTTCCCGGTAGGATTTCGTAGAAAATCCGGTAGATCGGAGTGTATCCCCCGAAGGAGATGAGGAGCGCGAGCGTCCCCAGACCGATCCAGAGCCAGACCCGCCGATCGCCTCGGAGAACTACGAAGGCGCAGACGAGCAGGAGCAGCGCCCACACTCCCATGTACTCCGCGTGCAGCTTGAAGGGGTTGTCCCCCCAGTAGGCGCGGCCCCCGACGTTCATCCCCACATAGTCCGGCACGGCGATCCCCACCAGCTCCATCGGCGGCATGGACCAGGAGACGGAGTACTCGTAGCCGCGGCCACCCTCCATTCCGCGGGGCGAGTGCTCCACATAGGAAAGGAAGGGTAAAAAGTTCACCGCGGCCAGTCCGAAGCCCAACCCCAGGGTGAGCGCGCCGCCTCCGACCCTCATCGCCCAGCTGCGCCGATCCGGGATCCTCGCCCGGAAGGCGAAGAGGGCGTAAATACCGAGGATGCCCCCGGCCAGGAGCAGGTAGTAGTTGCTCTGGATCTGGAAGGAGAGAAGCGCCATGCCTAGAATGGCACCTCCCAGGACGAACCAGCGCATCACGCCGGTTCGGACGCCGCGGTGCAGGGAGAAGAAGAAGGCCGGCGCGAGTGCTGCCACGATCATCCGCCCGTCGTGGCCCGCGTAGACGCTGGACAGCAGGATGGCCGTCAGCATGTAGCTCACGCCCGCGAGATAGGAGGCGGTGCGACGCGCGCCCATCTCCCGGACCAGGTAGAACATCCCCGTTCCCGCGGCAAAGAGGTGCAGGGAGAAAATCCAGGGGAGGATCGCGTGCGTCGGCAGGAGCGCCCGCAGCGCGAGCATCGGCGGATAGAAGGTGCTCCCCGGATTGGCGTAGTGGGGAAGCCCGCCGTAGAGAAAGGGGTTCCAGAGCGGGAGCTCCCCCGCGGCGAACCGGTCGGACACGAACTCGTGGGAAAAGTAGCCGCCAGCCAGGTAGTCCGTGCCGAAGAGATGCACCGCCGGGTTGAGCGCCGGGAGCATCATGGCGATCGCCATCCCCAGATACGAGAGGATCAGGTAGCGATCGCCGATCGTGGGCTCCTCCCGAAGCTCGGACCGGGAGTGTTTGGTGGCGGAACGACGCCGGGTCGCTCGATTCATCGTGCGGAAAGGATCGTCACGTCAGGATTCGTTGGACGACACGACATCCCGGAGGAAGTCGAGGTGCTCGTCTGCGATGGCATCCCAGGAGAAGCGTCTCCCTGCCTCCTCCCGCCCGGCCAGGGCCCGCTGCTCCCGGCCGGCCGGATCGTCGAGGACTTCTTCGACGGCCCCCACGAGCGCGTCTCGATCGCCGGGCGGGACGAAGAGGGCATGCTCTCCCGCGACCTCGGGAAGCGATCCAGCGGTGCTCGCAACCAGCGGCGCGCCCGCCGCCATCGCCTCCGCGGCCACCATCCCCCAACCCTCCATGCGCGAGGGCATGACGACCGCTGCGGCCGTCGCCAGGAGCGCGCGCTTCTCCGCTTCCTCGACCGCGCCGAGGAGGCGGATCCGCTCGGCAGCCGGAGAGCGAGAGACCATCTCCCCGAGACGCTCCGCGTCCTTTCCCCGGCCGGCGATCCGCAGCTCCACCTCGGGCCTCCCTGTAGCGAGCCGCGAGAACGCCTCGATCAGGACATCCAACCCCTTGTGGAAGAGATCGAGCCGGCCCAGATAGAGGAGGAACGGAGGCGATTCAATCGCCCGCTCGGCTTCGAATAGCGCGGAGTCGACCGCATTACCGATCAAGCGGACCTCGGTTCCGGTCCCCACACGCGCTCGGACCGCCTCCAAGGTATGTCGGGAGTCGGCGGAGATCCATCGGAAGTTGTTCAGGCGCCGGGCCTCGCTCCGGTCGAGCAGGCCTCCCAGCAGACGGCCCCAACGGTCCCGTGCCTCCGTCCCGGTCACATGGTGGACGACGGCGACCACCGGAGCGGCCGCAGGCCGCGGCAGGCGAATCGGCGTATAGGCGGAGAAGTCGACCACGGCGATATCGTGCCGCCCCTGGGCAAGGAGCCGTTCGGCTGCGCGGCTGTAGCTCCAGCGGCTGAGAGGGTAGGGCTTGCGGCGGCCGATGAAGCGGGTCAGGAAGCCCGGTGTCCAGACGTCCCGCGCACCGGGAAAGGCGCCGCATACCATCTCGACTTCGGCCTCCCCGCGCGCCGCAAGCCGGCGGTTGATCTCGCGTGCCCGAATCGCGCCTCCTCCGCCCACCCACGGGTTGTCCGGATGGTCGTACAGGAGATGGAGGATCCTCACCGCGGATCCACGCTGACCAGGACGCTGTAGCTTCCCCCCCAGCGACGCCGGAGCAGCGAGTGCTTGAGCGCTTCGAGATCGAGGCGGTACCCGCGGGCACGGACCCGATAGGGTGCGGGCGAGATGGCCTCCGCCACGATCCGCTGCCATGCGTCGGGGCTCATCAGTCGCTCGTTCCCCACGTCCTGTCGGGGGTACGCGGCGGAGGGAACGCTGAAGACCACCGACCGAGCCACGCGCAGCTGCTCTCGCAGCAGCGCGGAAATCCGCTCGTCGTCGAAGTGCTCCATGAGCCCCTGCGAGAGGGCTACCCCGAAGGTGCCCTCGGGAAAAGGAAGATGGAAGGCATCGGCCCGCACCGGCCGGGCCCGAGGTCCGAAGCGGCGCAGGTTCTCGCGCGCCACCGCCAGGATGCGAACATCGTTGTCCACGGTGGTGACGGACACACCCGTCCGGCTGAGGAGCGCACTCTGGGCACCGCTCCCGACACCGACCTCCAGCACTCCCGCGGCCCCCGCCCGGCGCCGTGTCTCCAGGACGAGATCGGCGTGTATGGCGGCACGTTTCAGGAATGTGCCGCGCCTCATCGGTTCGACCTCGAAACGGTCCCAGTCTGTCGGATCGGCAGCCTTTGTCATCGTCGCCGCGTGATCGAGTCGTACACTCCGACGAGGTCGGCGACCACCCGATCCCATCCGAAACGCGTCTCGACATCACGCGAGCCACGTGCCCCCATCTCCTTTGCTACGGTGGGGTTGGCCACAATCGTCTCGATCGCGTTCGCAAGGGCTCCCGGGTCGTCGGGCGGAACGAGCAGCCCCGTCTCTTCGTGTCGGACAACGTCCGGGATTCCCCCGTCTCTCGATCCGATGACCGGTCGCCCGTGCGCGAGCGCCTCGATCAGGACGACCCCGAGCCCTTCGACATCTCCCTTCTCGTCGCGAACCGCGGGGAGCACGACCAAATCCGATGCGATGAGCGCTTCGCGGAGCTCCGCATCCGGGACGAAACCGCGGAAGCGGACCTCCCGCCCAGGGGGGAGCTCGGCGGATGCACGCTCCAGCGCTATGCGCTCAGGGCCGTCGCCGATCACCGTGAGCCCCAAGGCCATGTCCTCGGGAAGCAAGGCGAGCGCCTCGATCAGTCGATGAACCCCCTTGCGGCGCACCAGCCGCCCCACGAAGAGCAGCTCGATACGCTCTCTTCCGGCAGGGAAGGGGGGCGGGGGCGGCTCCCGTAGCTCGACTGCCGCTCCGAACGGGATCCTCGCCACCGGACGATCCCAGACCTCCCGAACCATTTCCGCCGTGTAGGAGGAAATTGCCGTCACGGCATCGGCCGTTCGGATCGCCTGGCGCAGGAAGGGGAGAAGGAAGGGAAACCGGTTCCGCGTCCAGGTGACCTCCACGCCGAAGAAGCTGCAGACGAGCGGCACGCCGGAGGCGCGGCGGGCGGCCATACCGATCACCGCATGGGGAACCGGCCAGAGGACGTGGATCACGTCGAAACGGCCGGAGCGGGCCAGACGCGCGGCGGTAAGCGCGCCCGACGCGACGTACCCGGGGACGAGCGCGCCGTACGCCGGCTTCTCCCCGATCCGATCCGGTGCGGTCTGCTCGTGGGTGAGGCGCTCCCAGGACGAAGGCGCGTAACGGAAGCGATGAACCCGGACGTCGTCCACGACATGGTCGGGCCCGCCGCGGTACGCGGGCGCCAGGACCTCGGCCTCCACGCCCGCGTTCTTCAGGTGCCCGAGGAGCGTGCCGAGCCAGGGGGTGATCACATCACCCGCGAACCTGGGATAGGCGCTCGCCACGAAGAGGACCCTCATACCCTCGTCCGGAGGGAGTCCGGTCGGAGGCGGGGACCGGCCTCCGGCGCGCACGACGGCGGGTTCGCAAGGGTCAGGGCGCTTGTTCGGCCTCGGGAGCGACGGTAAGTTCGGAACCCGGCAAAGGTACCGGGTGGCGCCACCCGGTTCAAGCTACCCGAACCTCATGGCAGTGTTGGAGTCCGCGCTCGTCATCATCCCGACCTACAACGAGAAGGACAATCTTCCACGGATCGTGCCGGCCGTGCTGGCCCAGGATCCACGGTTCGACGTCCTCATCGTCGACGACGGATCCCCGGACGGAACGGGGGCCATCGCGGACGAGCTGGCCCGGGGGAGCGACCGCGTATTCGCCCTGCATCGGGACAGGAAGCGGGGGCTCGGGACCGCCTACATCACCGGGTTCAGGTGGGGGCTCGCGCGCGACTACGACATCTTCTTCGAGATGGATGCCGACTTCTCGCACGATCCCGGCAACCTTCCGGCGTTCGTCACGAAGATCGAGGAGGGGTACGACGTCGTGCTCGGCTCCCGCTACCTCCACGGGAGAGTCACGGTGGTGAACTGGCCCATCAGCCGCCTGATCCTGAGCTACGCCGCCAACATGTATGCCCGCCGGGTCACGGGTCTGCCGGTGGCGGACGCGACGGGTGGTTTCAAGTGCTTCCGTCGCGAGGTGCTGGAGGCGCTGGCGCTCAAGGAGGTGGAGTCGAACGGGTATGCGTTTCAGATCGAGCTGAGCTTCCGTGCCTGGAAGAAGGGATTCCGGATCGCCGAGATCCCGATCACCTTCGTCGATCGCGATGTGGGCGAGAGCAAGATGTCGAAGCCGATCGTGGCGGAGGCGGTCTGGAGGGTCTGGCGACTGCGGCTGCTCTCGCTGCGAGGTCGGCTCTAGGTCGAACCGCGCCGTCGCTCCAGCCATCGACGGAGCGAGCCGGAGGGGGAGGAGAAGAGAGCAAACGGTGGAAAGAGTGGAAAAACCAAGGGTTATCAACAGATGAAGTTTACATAATATATATTATACGAAGTCACTTTGAAGGTGGGGACGAGCGTTCCTCGATTCAGAGGATTGCTAGCTCACGGCTGAACCATCAGCGCCCGGCCGTCAGCCGCAGCGCCCGCTCCGGTGCGGTCGAAGGCGTGAAGGCGTCTCTGCCTGCCGATCGAGACCGATCAGTGCGTCCGGTACCGCTTGCTCACCTCCTCCAGTCTGGAGCGCTCCTCGTCGCTCAACGAGCGAAGGCCGGATTTGGAGATCTTGTCGAGGATGCGATCGACCTCCTCAAGCAGCTCGCGCTCCTCGGCCGTGGTCCGACTCGAAACACCGGCGGGCTCGGCCTCCCGCGCGCTGCGGGTCGGCTTGGGCCGACTCGCGCGGAGCGAGTCCGTCCTGCGCGGCGACTTCTTCTTGGGTTTCCGCGGCTTCGGCCCGAACGACCCCGGCCCCCACGGGCTCTTCATGAATCCGTACGCCCCCGCCACGCCGCCGAGGTGCGCGAGGTGCGCCACGCCAGTCGCGGTTCCCGTGAGCAGGTAGACGACGCTCATTCCGATCAGGAATCCGACCAGCCACTTCGCCTTCACGGGAAGGATTCCCCAGATGTAGATCGGGTTGTTCGGCCAGTAGAAGGCGTAGGCGAACATCACCCCGTACACCGCACCGGAGGCGCCGATGATCGGCGTGTTCCAGAAGAAGACGGAAAGGGCCGCACCCGACATGCCGGCCACCAGGTAGAACTTGATGAAGCTCGACGACCCCCATCTCTCCTCGAGCGGCGGCCCGAAGAAGAAGAGGACGAGCATATTGAACAGGAGGTGGAACAGCCCTCCGTGCGCGAACATGTACGTCAGCGGTGTCCACGGCTCGGGAACGGCAAGCAGCCGTGACGGGGTGAAGGCGAGAAAGCCGAGAAGCTGCGGAAACGCCATCGTCACCAGAAAGACGACGCCGTTGGCGATGAGCAGCCGCTTCACCCACGGGGTTATGCGGAAACCGAATGGATTCTGGAACTGACGTTCCCGGTACGCCATACCGAGCCTGGAGCCGTGTGAAGTGTGCCGGAGCGCCGACCGTCTGCGCTGCATCTACCCTGCCCGTGGGCCCTCCGGAACTCACGAGGCACCGCGACTTCGAGGGGGTTCTCCTTCTAGAACACCCGGCCGGTGAAGCCGGTTCCGGTTCATCCGGGTCGGGAAACGAGGGTCAGCGCCCGTTCGCCGATCGAGCGATCCGGTCGCAGAGCTCGACGAACTCGACCCCGGCGGCCTTCGCCGCCTTCGGAAGTAGGCTCGTTGCCGTCATCCCCGGGAGGGTGTTCGCCTCCAGACAGAACAGCCTTTCCCGCGAGAGGATGAAGTCTATGCGCGCGTAGTCGCGCAGCTTGAGGACCCGGAAAGCTCGCAGCGCGAATGCCTTGAGCTCGGCCGTGGTCTCCACGTCCAGCGGTGCCGGACAGAGATACTCGGTCTGTCCGGAGGTGTACTTCGCCTTGTAATCGTAGAGGCCCCCGCCCTTCGGCCGGATCTCCACCGGCGGGAAGGTCTCATCTCCCAGAACGCTCACCGTGAGCTCCCGCCCCTTGGCGAAGCTCTCGACCAAGATCTCGTCGTACCGCTCTCGCTCCTGGGCGATGATCTGCGCGAACTGCTCCTCCGACTCAACCACGTGCAGCCCGACGCTCGAGCCCTCGGCCGACGGCTTCACGACGCACGGATATCCGACGAACTCGCGGATGGCCTCCGGATCGTAATGAAAGTGCGGCGCCCGGATGGTGCGCCACGGCAGCGTGGGAATCTCGGCGTCACGCAGGAGTCGCTTCGAGGTATCCTTGTCCATGGCAATGGCGGAGCCCAGCACGCCCGATCCCGTGTACGGGACTCCCAGAAGGTCGAGGAGAGCCTGCACCGTTCCGTCCTCCCCGGCACCGCCGTGCAGCGCCATGAAGGCGACGTCCGCATCCAGGAGCTGTGGCACGGTGCCGAGCTCGGAGGGGGGGAGATGGGCGTCGTCGCCCTGCTCGGGAGGGTCGGAGTGCACCCCCTCGGGAAGCAACTCGGCTTCGTTCTCTGGGGAGATGAACCCCCGCGCCGTATCGATGGCGTGCGCCTCGTGCCCGGCCTCGCGCAGCGCTTTCAGAACTGCGAGGCCGGAGGCGAGGGAGATCTCGCGCTCGGAGCTGCTTCCCCCCAACAGAACGGCGATCTTCATGGGAAATGGACGAGAGGATGAATGGATGGCGCGCGTGAGGGGCGCGCCATGCAGAAACCGTACGCGGAGGATACCGCTCTCAGGCGGCGCTCGAATCGCCATCCAGGGTGGCCAGCCGCTCCGCGATGACCCGGGCCAGCGCGGGGCCGATCCCCTGCACCGCCGCAATCTGATCCACCTCGGCCGCGCGAATCGAGCGCACCGACCCGAAGGAGCGGAGGAGGGCCCGCTGGCGTGCGGGGCCGACGCCCGGAATGTCAGCGAGCGCCGACCGGACGGTTCGCTTCGACCGCAGGCTCCGGTTGTATCCGACGGCAAAGCGGTGCGCCTCGTCCCGGAGGCGCTGCAGGAGCTGCAGGGCGGCTGAGCGGCGGGAGAGGTGAATGGCCCCCTCGCGGCCGGGCACGAACACCTCCTCCTCGCGCTTGGCCAGTCCAACGACCGCCTGCTGCGCGTACTCCTGCTCCTCCAGTGCCCGCCTTGCGGCCGAGAGCTGCCCCTTGCCTCCGTCGATCACCAGGAGATCCGGAAGGGGAAGCTCCTCCTCGATCCTGCGGCGCACGTAGCGTGTAACCACCTCGTGCATCGAGGCGTAGTCATCATTCCCCCAATCGCCCCGGACACGGAACTTCCGGTACTCGGCCTTGTTCGGTTTGCCGTCCTCGAACACCACACACGAGCCCACCGTCTCCGTCCCGCTGGTGTGGGAGATGTCGAAGCAGGCGATGACCCTTGGTACCGCCTGCAGCTCCAGCTCCTCCTGCAGCTCGTAAAGCGCGTCCGGCGCCCGCGTCCGCGCCGTTCTCTCCATGAGGACCTTTTCCTCCAACAGATGCTGCGCGTTGCGCGTGGCGAGCTCCACCAGCCGCGCCTTCTCCCCGCGCTGCGGCACATGCGTGCGAACCGCGCGCCCCGACCGCTCGCGGAGGAGCGTCTCCAGCGTCTCCCGGTCCTCGAACTCCGACGGGAAGAGGACCTCCGGCGGAAGATTCTCGCCGAGCTTCTCCACCTGCACCGCATAGTGGCGCGTGGCCACGGCAGAGAGGATCTCCCCGTCCGCCTGGTCCTCGAGGCCGTCGAGGAAGACCGTCTCACGCCCGAGGAGCTTCCCCTCCCGGATCCGCATCACCACCAGGCAGCCACCCGCGCCGTCGCGCGCGAGCCCGATGACGTCCCGGTCATCTCCCCGCACGTCCACGACCTTCTGGCGCGATTCGAGCGCGTCGAGCTTGCCGAGCGCGTCCCGGATGCGGCCCGCCTCCTCGAAGTCGAGCGCCGCGGCGGCGGCCTGCATCCGGTCCCGCAGGCGCGCGGCCACCCGCCGCGTCCGTCCCTCGAGGAGCTCGACCACCTCGTCGGTCATGGCCCGATACTCGTTCTCGGATTGGAGATCGACGCACGGCGCCTTGCACCGTCCGATGTGATAGTCCAGACAGGGGCGATCCGGGCGCTCCTCCGGAAGCCGATACCGGCAGGAGCGGACGGTGTACACCTTCTTGATCACGTCGAGCGCCTGCCGCATCCGGCCCACGTCCGTAAACGGACCGAAGTACCTGCCGCCGTCCGGGATCAGCCGGCGGGTGACGAAGACCCGCGGGAACGGCTCCTGGATGGTGACCTTGATGTACGGGTAGCTCTTGTCGTCGCGGAGGTTGACGTTGAAGCGGGGCTGGTGCTCCTTGATGAGCGTGTTCTCCAGCATGAGCGCCTCGGGCTCCGAATCGGTGACGATGGTGTCCACGTCCGCGATCCGGGGCACCATGTGCCGCGTCTTGAGGGAGTCCGCCGCCTGCGCCCCGAAGTAGGAGCGTACACGGCTCCGCAGTGACTTCGCCTTCCCCACGTAGAGGATCTCGCCGTCCGCGTCCTTCATCAGGTAGACGCCGGGACCGGTCGGGAGGTGGCGAAGCTTGCGCTGTAGCGGATCGGGCGACATGGAGAGGCGACTTCGGGAGACGTTCGGTCGAACCATGGTACCGCCCGCGCGGGACCACGTTCCTGTCCCCTACGAGCCCTTCTCCGCTAGCTCCCGCTCCGGTCGCGGATCATGCGGACGACCCACTTCTCCAACTCGACGGCGAAGAAGACGACTGCCGCCACGCCCAGCACCCAGAGCCAGTGGTCACCTTCCAGCGGCGCCGTCCCGAACCAGAGGTGGAAGACCGGGAGATAGGTGAATCCGAGCTGGAAGACGATGAGGAGCCCGGCGGTGAGCAGCGCCATGCGGTTTCCGATCAGCCCCTCGATCGAGAGTGACCGCCTGATGATGTAGCGGCTATTGAAGAGGTAGGCGAGCTGCCCAGCCGCGAGGGCATTCACCGCGAGCGTTCGCGACACCTCCAGCGGGGCGCCCAGGGCGAGCGACCGGAAGAAGACGAGTATCGCGAGCGCCGCGATGATGCCGGACACGAAGGTGATCCGCCAGAGGAGGTGCCCGGTGATAATCGAGGCGTCCGGATCCCGAGGAGGCCGCCGCATGATGCCCGGCTCCGCGCTCTCGAAGGCGAGAGCGAGCGCGAGGGTGACGGCGGTGATCAGGTTGATCCAGAGGATCTGGACCGGTGTCAGCGGCAGCTCTGCAAAGGCGAAGACGACCGCGGCGATCACCACCAGGGCCTGAGCGCCGTTCGTGGGGAGGATGAAGAGGATGGTCTTGCGGAGGTTGTCGTAGATGGTACGCCCCTCCTCCACCGCGCGCTCGATGGTGACGAAGTTGTCGTCCGCCAGCACCATCTCCGCCGCCTCCTTCGATGCCTCCGAGCCTTTGATTCCCATGGCCACGCCCACGTCGGCGCGCTTGAGCGCCGGTGCGTCGTTCACCCCGTCACCGGTCATGGCCACGACCTCCCCCAGCTTCTGGAGCGCCTGGACGATCCGGATCTTGTGCTCCGGGCTCGAGCGGGCGAAGACGTCGTGATCCACCACGGCCCGCTCCAGCTCATCGTCGCTCATTGCTTCCAGCTGCTTCCCCGCAATCGCCTCCCGATCCTCCCCGATCCCCAGCTGCCGGCCGATGGCCTGCGCGGTGGCCAGGTGGTCGCCGGTGATCATCTTCACCCGGATACCGGCTTCCTGGCACTCGCGGACGGCATCCTCCGCCTCGGCCCGCGGCGGGTCGATCATGCCGACCATCCCGAGAAGTGTAAGCCCGCCGAGCTGCTCCGGATCCAGCTCGTCCCGGTCGGTGGGCTTCATCGCCAGCGCTAGGACGCGCTGGCCGCGATCCGCCATCCCGTGGACCGTCTCGATCCATCCGTCACGATCGATCTCCTCGTCGCTCCCCTCATGTCCGCGTTGCCGATCACAGAGGTCGAGGACCGTCTCGGGAGCTCCCTTGAGGTGGATGTAACGGCCCTCGGGGCCCTCATCGAGCGTGGCCATGAAGCGGTGCTCGGAGGCGAACGGGACGACGTCCTCGCGGGTGTATTCCTCCTTACCCCCCTTTCCCCAGCCGGCCTTCCGTCCGAGGACGACCATCGCCCCCTCGGTGGGGTCGCCGTGCACCGTCCAGTCGTCTCCGTTCTCCTCCGGCCGGACCTCGGCGTCGCTGCACAGGAATCCGCACCGGAGCAGCTCGGACAGGATCGGCTCCTCACCGGGATCGATCTCCTCTTCGTCTTCCGACAGGAACGATCCCTCCGGCCGGTATCCGTCCCCGGTCACCGAGTAGCGTCCGGCCGGGGTCGTGATCTCGCGGGCCATCATCTCGTTCCGGGTGAGGGTGCCCGTCTTGTCCGTGCAGATGACGGTCACCGATCCCAGCGTCTCGACGGCCGGAAGGCGACGGATGATGGCGTTGCGTCCGGCCATCCGCTGGACGCCGAGCGCCAGGGTGATGGTGATGATGGCGGGGAGCCCCTCCGGGATGGCGGCCACGGCCAGGGAGACGGCGATCATGAAGAGCTCCGCGACGGTGTACTCGCGGAAGAGGTACCCGAAGGCGAAGACGGCGCCGCTGAAGAGAAGGATGGTGACCGCCAGCGTCCGGCCGAAGCGACCAATGGCGCGGAGGAGGGGGGTGGTGAGCGTCTCCACCCCGGCCACCATGGTGCCGATCTTCCCGACCTCGGTGTCGGCGCCGGTGGCCACGACCACCCCCTTCCCTCCTCCCCTGGTCACCATCGTGCCGGAGAAGAGCATGCTCGATCGATCTCCGACCCCAGAGTCCTCCTCCACCGGATCCGGGCTCTTCTCCACCGGCTCGGACTCACCGGTGAGCGGGGCCTCCTCGACCCGGACGTTCTTGGCCGCGATCAGACGGATGTCCGCGGGGACGCGGTCACCCGACTCGAAGAGAATGATGTCGCCGGGAACTACCTCGGCGGCCGGGATCGAGGTTCGATCGCCTCCGCGGAGGACGGTGGCCCTGAGGGAGAGCATCTCGCGGATGGCCTCCAGCGCCCGCTCCGCCTTCCCCTCCTGGATGAAGCCGATGGCGGCGTTGACGACCACCACCGCCAGGATTACCCAGGTGTCGATCCACTCTCCCAGGAGCGCGGTCACGACCGCGGCGGCGATCAGCAGGTAGATCAGTACGTCGTGGAACTGGCGGAAGAACCGGACGACGGGCCCGGCCGACTTCTCCCCGGGGAGCTCGTTCGGCCCCTCCGCCTCGAGGCGCCGCTTCGCCTCCTCCGCGGAAAGCCCCTTCTCCTCCGTCTCCAGCTCGGCCAGAACATGATCGACCTCCCGGCTGTGCCAGGCAGGCGCACACGGTCCGTCTCGCTCCTCGACCTCCTTCCCTGTGGACGGTATGGATCCCATCTCCCTCAATCAGTTCCGGGCACTTCCGGGGCAATGGCGCGGTCGACCGGCAAATCGCCGGCCGCCGTCCGCGGGACTGGCCTGCCTCATCGCCCCGGGAGGAACCTGCGAGCGGTCTGTGGGATCCTGTTCAGCGTTCCGCGGGCCTCGGGGTTCCCCAGGGCGGCGGCGACCAGGTAGTAGACCACACCGAAGAGGCCGAGGATGACCACGGCCCGGAGCGTCGGCTGGAATTCCGGCAGGATTAGGCGCGCGCCCCAAGCGACGACGGCCGCGGCGGCGGCGGCGGCGAAGAGACGCAACAGCGGCGCTGCCCCGGCTCCGACCTTCCCCACCGAACCCCGGAGCTTCCGCCGCAGGAGGAACCACTCCACCCAGGCGGCGATCCCCGTCGCGGTCGACAACCCTACCGCGCCGAAGTACCAGATGGTGTCCCCGTCCTCGATCGTGAGCCACGAGAATACCCCCGGCCCCACCGTGAGCCCGAAGAGGGTGACGGACTCGAACTGGACCATCAGGGTGAAGCCGATCACCGCGGCGAGTGCGACCCGAACACCAGCGTACACGGCGGGCGTCTTGGTGTCGCGGAGGGCAAAGAAGGTCGAGTTGAGGAGGCGGGTCGAGGTTGAGGCCATGAGGGCGAGGCCGTATCCAGCCAGCGTCGCGTAGACCAGGAGGGTCTGGGCGCGACCGAACTCCCCGGTCTGGTAGAGGGCGGCCACGATCACATCTCCCAGCGCCATGAAAGCGACGAAGGAGGCGACGACGTAGAATGCGATGCGCTGCAGCCCGCGATTCGTCCGATCCTGCAGAAGGACCATGGTCTGACCACGTCGCCGCGACAGCTCGGGGAGCTCGGCAGCGGCGACGGACATGCCGAAGAGCGACACCGGGAGCATGTACAGGGTCTGGGCATAACCGATGGCAGCGACACCGCCGATGGCCAGGAGGCTGGCGAGCACCATGTCCAGATAGCCGCTTACCTGGACGACACCCCGCCCCATGATGGCCGGTCCCGCATTGCGGACCACCTCGCGGACGTTCTCCATCTTCCGGCCGAGCGACAGGCGGATGCTCTTGTCCAGACGGAGAACCCAGGGAAGCTGAATGGCGAACTGCAAGCCCCCGCCTACGAGCGCTCCCCAGGCGAGCGCGACCACCAGGGCATCCATCGTCATTCCCGCCCCGAGGAAGAGCAGCGTTCCGATCATGGCACCGTTCCAGAGGACTGGCGCCACGTACGGGACGAAAAACTTGCGGTGGCTGTTCAGGACACCTAGCGACCATGCGGAGAGGACCAGCAGCCCCGTCATGGGGAAGAGGATGCGGACCACCGTGATGGTCAGCTCACGCCGCTCGCCCGTGAAGCCGGGGGTGAAGATGCTGACGATGAGCGGGGCCAGCAGCACGCCGAGCAGCGCAAGCGCGCCGGCGATGCAGAAGAGGAGGGCGAAGATTGCGCCCGCCACGCGGCCCGCCTCCTCTTCCCTCCCCTCCTCGAGCAGCTCCGAGTAGACCGGAATGAAAGAGGCCGAGAGCGTCCCCTCACCGAGGAGGTTCTGGAGCGCGTTCGGCATGCGCAGGCCGGCCCGAAAGACGTCCGCGTAGAGCGAGGTGCCGAAGAACTGCGCGAAGATCCGCTCCCGCACCAACCCGGAGATTCGGCTGAGGAGGATCCCGGCGCCGACGAGCGCCGAGGACCGGCCGCCCGAGTCCTCCTCCCCCTCCTTCGCGGTTCCCGGGGTTCCCTGCGGGGTGTCGGCGGAGGATTCCGGCTCGGGAACCGCCTCCGGCGGCGTCTCCTCGGGCGGTGCGCCGGAGGCGGGGGTGTGCTCCCCTTCCGTCATCCGCCCTGCCCTGCCCCGCCCGCAGGCGATGTCCGACCGCCCGCCTCGAGGAAGGAAAGATCGATCACCGCTGCCATACGCTCGATGAGATCGGGTCCGTGGCGCGCAAGGAAGGGCATGATGTTGAGGATACGCTCCTGTGGCGAGTCGAGGGGATGGAGCGCGGTCAAGACGCGCTCCAGACGCTGCCGGTCGGGGTCGGCGCGACCCTTCACCGAGCGGACGACGGCCCGCTCGGCACGATGCGCGCCGGAAATTGCGCGGTCCCGGAGCGCGGCGACCCGCCGGCGGGCGTCGTCCGGCAGCTCATCGGCATCCCCGGCCGAGAGAAAGCGCTCGTAGGTTTCGCTGATCTCCCTGCGAAGCGTTCGGCTCCGTTCCGTCAGCGCGGGAAGGTGCTTCATGCGCACCACCCGCTCCCAGAGCTCCGACCAGGGGGCGCCGAGCTCGGACAGGTCGAGGCCGAGAAGGTCGAGCGTCCGGCGCACCTCCGCCTCGACCATTGTGAACGATGTCCGAGGAAAGACGAGCGGGCGTGCGACGCCATGCCGCTCGAAGAGCGGCCCGGTCTGCGCCAGATAGGCGATTTCCGCAGGGCCTGCCACATAGGCCAGGGGAGCGAAGACCTCGGCCTCCACCACCGGACGCAGGAGGACGTTCGGGCTGAAGCGCTCCGGCGTTCGGTCGGCCATGTCCCGAAGCTCGTCGACATCCAGCTTCAATCCGGACTCCCGCGCGACCACCCCCCGCTCCCCGGCGCTGAAGAGACGCTCCCGCCCGGTTCGTGTCCGCAGGAACAGGTTGAGACCGCCCGGAAGGATCGGGACCTGGGCGGTCGCTCCCGCCCGCTCCTCGAGCCGGTCGGTATGTTCGGACATCGCCGCGTTTATCTCGTTACGCCGCTCGATCTCCGCCCGAACGATTGGCCGGGCCGCGTCCCGAATCGCGGGATGCGCCGCGTCGGTAAGCACGAGATCGAGAGGCGAGAGCAGCTCTCGCAGAAGGCGCAGGAAGCCGTCGGCGACAGTTTGATTGTCCGCGTATGCGGCCTCGATTATTTCTATGCAGTGACTGCTATCTCGTTCATCTCCAAGCGCTTGCCTGATTTCTTCTGCGATGCTGTCGAAGCCACTGGCGAGCGGTCGCTCGGCCATAGGGACGGTGGCCTCGCCGGCCGGTCCCTCATCCAGCGTGACCGCTCTGAGCGTCCCACCGCGCTCCAGCCAGGCAGTTCGCACCTCGGCGAAATCGTGGTCGTCGGAAGCTGCCCAGAAGACAGGGAGGACGACGCAGCCCAACTCCCTCTCGAGCAGATCAGCGAGCCGGACTGCGGTGACAGCCTTGGACACCGTGTACAGCGGCCCCGTCAGGAAGCCCGTCTGCTGACCGGTGGTGACGATCGCTCCCCCCTCCCGCACGAACCGCTCGATTCTCCCCGCCGCGCGCGGCGATGAAGGCATCATCGCCGAGGCAGCGCGGGCGCGCTCGGCAGGACCGAATGCGCCCCGAATCTCCTCGAGTCGGGCACGAAAGGAATCCAACCGGTCCCAGCGCGCGGGGTAGAGCTCCGGGAAGAGATTGGACTGCCCGCGGAGGAAGCCGGCAGCGAGCGGATGGCCCGCCGCGGGCCAAGCGCTGAGGATCTCGGGAGTCAGCGGGCCCTCCCCAGGAGGATGACCCGTGGCGTCTCCGGGGTGGGTGCGACCCCCTGGTAGTCACCGAAATGCGCAGTGACCCGCAGGCCGTGGTCCTCGAGGATCTCCTCGAGCTCTTCCACATCGTAAAGGCGAACGCGCTCGTGGTAGATACGGGGCGGTCCATCGCCGTGGATCTCGATCCGCTTCTCCACGATACGCCCCTCCTCCAGCAGCCGACGCTCCTGGATTACGCGCCGCTGGTTGACGCTCCGCTCGTCCCTCGAGCGCAGCGTTCGGCGGACCAGATCCGCATTCAGAAAGTCGAAGGCGAATCCGCCCCCTGGGCGGAGCACGCGGCGGACCTCGTCCACAACCCGGGCATCCTCGGCCCGTGCCGGGAAGTAGCCGAAGGAGGTGAAGAAGTTGGTCACCAGGTCGAAGGTGTCGTCCGCGAACGGGAGGGAGCGCATGTCACCGCGCACGAAGCACCCGTCCCGCGCCGTCGCCCGGAGGAGGAGCGGTAGGGAAAGATCGAGTCCGAACGCCGTCAGCCCGCGCCTCGTCAGACCCTCCACATGGCGTCCGGCGCCACACGCCAGGTCCAGCGCCGTCGATCCGTAGGCCGGCTCGAGATGGTCGAGGACGAGATCCACCCCTTCGATGGCCTCCTGCTCGTCGCGGTGCGGGTAGAGGTGGAGGTAATCCTCCCCGAACCAGCGGACGTACCAGGCCGCGTCAGCCACCACGTCACCGTCCGGAGGCGTCATGCGGGTCGCCCCTTGTGATAGGGCTCCCCGCGCTGGATGGTGCCCGCACGGTAGAGCTGCTCCGCGATCACCAGGCGTGCCATCTCATGGGGAAGCGTCATCGGAGAGAGGGTGAGGGTGATGTCCGCGCTCCGGAGGAGGTCGTCCGACAGGCCGAGGGCACCCCCGATCACGAACGCAACCCCCGCCTCGCTCTGGAGCGCCCAGTCGGAGAGACGCCGCGCGAGATCCTCGGACGACCATTCCCGCCCGCCGCGATGGAGGGCGATGACGCGGTAGTGGTCGGGGATTGCCGCCTCGAGGCGGGCTCCCTCCTCCGCCTTCACCTCCTCCGGCGGTCGGCTTCCCTTCCCTTCCTTCACCTCGACGACCTCGAAGGAGTGGTAGCGCGCGGCGCGCGCCTCGTACTCCTGCACCGCATCGGTGAGAGGAGGTCGAATCCGGCCCACCACGACGAGCAGCACCTTCATCCCCCCTCCCCGTTGCAGACCACGGTGGAGCGGAGGAAGCGCTCGTTGTCCCGGTAGGGATGATCGCGGTTGAAGTGCAGACCGCGACTTTCCCTGCGGCTCCGGGCACACTGGACGATGAGCCGCGCCGTCTCCCAGATGTTGCGCGCCTCGTCCGAGCCGGCCCGGGCGATGTCGGCGGACATCCCCTCGAGCGCATCCGCCGCGCGCGCGAGTCCGGCGTCCGAGCGAACGATGCCGACATCCTGCCACATGAGATCGCGAATCCGGTCTTCCAGCCTGGTCACCTCTTGGGGATCGGGTGAGGTCCACTCGGCCGCACGCGGTGGAGCTGCATCGATCCGGCCGATGCCATCCGTCGGCTCCGTCTCCCGGAGCCGCTCGGCCGCCCGATGAGCATACACCACTGCTTCGAGCAGCGAGTTCGAGGCCAGCCGGTTGGCGCCGTGGACACCGGTGCACGCGACCTCCCCGGCTGCCATCAATCCCGGGAGCGTGCTGCATCCGTCGCGATCGGTGAGGACGCCTCCGCATTCGTAATGAGCGGCCGGGACGACCGGGATCGGCTCGCGCGTCATGTCGAATCCCCGCCGGCGGGTTTCCCGCACGATGGTGGGGAACCGCTCGTCGAGACGGTCCTCGTCGATCCCGGTGCAGTCCAGGAGGACGTGCTCCGCGCCGGTGCGCTTCATCTCCCGGTCGATGGCGCGCGCCACCACGTCCCGCGTCGCGAGCGAGCCCCGGGCGTGAACTCCTTCCATGATCGGCTCCCCGTCCGGCCGCACGAGCACCGCCCCCTCTCCCCGCACCGCCTCGGAGATCAGAAACGACGTCCCCGAGGGGTCGTGAAGCATGGTCGGGTGGAACTGGACGAACTCCATGTTCGCGATGCGCGCACCTGCCCGGTGCGCCACAGCCACCCCGTCCCCGGTGGCAATGGCGGGATTGGTGGTATATCGATAGACGCGCCCACACCCGCCCGCGGCCAGCATGACCGAGCGCGCCCGGATCGGACGGGCCTCACCCGCCTCGCCGATCCGTACCCAGGCGCCGACGCAGCGACGATCGACACCTTCCCCCACCGTCCAAAGGTCGACCACCGCATGGTTCTCGTAGACACGGATGCCCGGAGCGGCGGCCACCGCGTCGAGCAGGGCGCGCTCGACCTCCCACCCGGTGCGGTCGGCGGCGCGCACGATGCGGCGGCGGGAGTGTCCCCCCTCGTGGCCGAGGGAAAAGCCGCCGGTGCTCGTGGCGGAGAACTCCGCTCCCCACGCTACCAGGTCCCGGATCCGCCCCGGTCCCTCCCGGACGAGCACCTCCACCGCATCGGGATGGCAGAGGCCCGCGCCGGCAGCCAGCGTGTCGGCGCGGTGCAGCTCCGCCTCGTCGTCCTCCGCTACGACCGCGGCGATTCCTCCCTGCGCATAGTTGGTGTTCGACTCCGGCCGGTCCTTTTTGGTGACCACGGCGACCTCCGCGAAGGCCGAAGCCCGGAGAGCGAAGACCAGACCGGCGATTCCACTCCCCACCACCATCACGTCGACGCGCTCCGGGAGCTCATCTCCCAACGATCACCTCCCGCAGGAGTCGATCGATGGTCCGACCGTCATCGTCGAAGGAGACCTGCTGCACCAGGATCCATGCCTCCACCCCGGGCGGCAGGTGCTCGCGGACCTTGACCGCATCCTTCCAGGTCATGACGAGCGGTCGACCCCCGGCGCGGCGAGCCAGGGCGGTGACCTCGTCCGTTGTGAACGGGTGATGGTCGGGGAGGACGACCTCCTCGACGGTGCCTGCTACGTCCCTCATCGTCCTCAGGAACGGCTCCGGGCGGGCTATGGCACAGACCGCCAGCACCGCGCGCCCCTTGAGCGAGTCGAGGGGCCGGAGGCCGCCGCTCGAGGCGGTCACAGGACGGATCCCGGCGGGAGCGATCAGGGCGGGGGAGATGGAGGTGCCGGGCGCCACAGACCGAACCCGCCGGGCGGCGGCATCCGGATCGTCGTCGGGGCGCTTGCGCGTGATGAGGACGAGATCGGCCCGCCCGAGAGCGCGGAACGGCTCCCGGAGAGGCCCGGCGGGGAGCGTGGCCTCCGCCGGCTGGTCCGCTGGCACGAGCACAATGTCCAGCTTCCGCGCCAGCCGGCGATGCTGGAACCCATCATCCAGGACCGCCACCGTGCACCCCTGTCGCGCCGCTTCCCGCACGGCACGGATACGCCGGCGATCAGTGACAACCGGGATATCCGGGTTCATCTCGCGGTGCAGGAGCGTCTCATCGTACCCGTAGCCTCGCATGACGACCGCCGGTCGGGCCTCCATCTGGAAGAGGCGGGCGGCGATCCATGCGGAGATCGGGGTCTTCCCCGCCCCGCCGACCGTAAGGTTTCCCACGCTGACCACCGGGATCGGAGCTCGCTCGGCACGGCGGATACCGCTGTCGAAGAGGCGATTGCGGAGAGCCGCCACGCCCCCATAGAGCGCCGCTGCCGGAGCGAGTGCGCCGCGCGCCACGCGCGCGCCGCCCTGCGGATCCTCCCACACCCGGCTCGCCAGGCGGTGGGCGCGTTCCCTCACCCGTCCCATCCCACCTCCCGATCGACCGCTGCAGTCAACGCGTTCAGCTCCCGACCGAGCTCGCTTGCCGCCTCGGTGACTCCGGACTCGTTCACCTCCCGGGGAATCCGTCGGGGGGTGCCGTACCGGATCCGCACGCGCGAGAAGGGTTTCGGCACGACGAATCGGTCCCAGCTCCCGAAGGTCCATGCCGCGGTCGGAGCGGCCGCCGCCGGCACCAGCGGCGCGCCGCTGGCACGGGCAAGGAAGATCACCCCCGCCTTCATGACTTCCCGCGGTCCCCGTGGACCGTCCGGTGTGACGGCCACCGAGTTCCCGCCGCGAAGGGCACGCAGGAGACCGCGCGTTCCGGCGCTCGCTCCACGGCTGCTAGAGCCGCGAATCGCATGGTATCCCCAGCGCTCCACCACCCGAGCGATGTACTCTCCGTCCACGTTCCGGCTGATCAGCGTATGGATCGCCCGTCCGCGGTTGTAATAGGTGAGGGGAAGGAGCCGACCGTGCCAGAGGACGTAGATCAGCGGCTCCCCTGCCTCCCGGAGCGCACGCAGCTCGGCATTCTCCTCGGAGTCCCAGCGGACGGTGCCGAGGAGACTCCCGACCGCGACCGATCCCACGGCTCCCACCAGCCGGGGAGGGAGCTTCACGACGTTCCGTCGCCGAGGAGGTCGATCGCCATTTCCGCGACCCGATCGGCTGCGCCCGGGCCCCCGAGTCGCGCGCGGATCTCGGCGAGACCCGCGAGCATCTCGCGGCGCGCCTCCGACTCCGGATCGAGGAGCGGGAGGATCGCATCGGCGAGAGCACCGGGCGTTGCATCCTCCTGGAGGAGCTCGGGGACCACCCGCTTCCCGGCGACGAGATTCGCGAGTGCCACGTGGGGAACGTTCACCACCCGCCGGGCCACCGCGAAGCTGAGCGGGTGCACCCGGTAGGAGACGACGAAGGGAACACCCGCGAGCGCGGCTTCGAGCGTGCTCGTGCCGGACTTCACCAGCGCGGCGGTGGCGTGGGCAAGGAGCCCGTCGCTCCCGGAGACGCGGGGGAACGGCAGACTCCCATACCGGGAGGCGGGGACATCCGGGTGGAAGCCCACCACCGGCTGCACCTCCGGTCGTGCTCCCACGACCCTCCGCGCCGCCTCGGAGAAGAGCTCGCCGTGACGTATGATCTCCTGCCCGCGCGATCCGGGAAATAGCGCGAGGACGGGACGGTCGGGATCGAGCCCCATCCGGGTGCACCAGGAACGCCTCGGCTCATCGTCAGCTGCATGCTCGAGGAGGGGGTGCCCCACGAAGGTCGCGTTCACGCCGGCGCGCCGCAGGAACTCCTCCTCGAAGGGAAGGATGACCGCTACGCGAGCGGCGTCGCGCGCCAGGCCGCGGGCACGGTGCGCTCTCCAGGCCCACACCTGGGGCGCAATGAAGTAGAGGACGGGGACGCCGGCCCGTCGGGCGCGGCGCGCGAGGCGGAGGTTGAGGCCCGGGAAGTCGATCGGGAGGAAGAGGGAGATGTCGTCCTGGTGAAACCGTGACGCGATCTGCCGCTCAAGCCGCAGGAAGTATGGGATGCGACGAACGACCTCGGCGAAGCCCATGACGGCCAGATCGCCTACATCGACGAGAACCTCCATCCCCTCCGCGGCCATGCGGCGCCCGCCGAGACCGACGATGCGCGCATCGGGAACTCTTTCGCGCAGCGCCCGGACGAGCGGCGCGCCGTGCAGATCGCCCGACGGCTCGCCGGCCGACAGGAAGATCGTGGGGGAACCGCTCAAGCCCGCCCCCGGCGTGCGGAACGCGTGCGTGGTGCGCGCCGGACCCGGAGCGGTGCAACGTCCGGACACGTCATCTCCCAGCGCCTCAGAAGAGCTGACCCAGATACCAGATCAGGCCGATCACAAAAACCAGCAGGAGGACGAGGCGAAGCGGCGAGGGCGGCCTCTTCGATCGCCCGGGACCGCTCTCCCTTCGCTCACGCCGGACGCGAAGCAAGGACATTGGACTCCGTACGCTGCATGATCTCCAGGGCGACCTGGAGGGCTTCCCGCCCATCCCTGCCGCTCACGACGAGCTCGCTCCGTCCCGCCACGGCTTCACGAAAGGCCTCCAGCTCGGTGCGGAGCGGCTCGGCGCCGTCCCCGCTGAGCTGGATACGCTCCACCACGTCCGTCAGCGCCATCGGGATCTCGGTTAGCGCCCCGAGGCTGACACCCGGCTTAAGGCGCAAAAAGGATCCCTCCCCGCGAGCGAGATCCAGACTCATGTACCCGGACTCCTGGAACAGCCGGATCTTCCTCATCCGTTCCATGGAAACGCGGCTCGCCGTAATGTTCGCGGCGGCGCCCCCTGCAAAGGTGATGCGCGCGTTGGCGATGTCTACGCTGCTGGTGAGTACCGGAACGCCGATCCCCGCCACGTCTGCGACCGGCTCGTGCACCAGGCTCAGGATGAGGTCGATGTCGTGGATCATGAGGTCGAGCACGACGGCCACCTCAGTGCCCCGCGGGCCGAAGGGGGCCAGGCGGTGCGACTCGATGAAGCGGGGCGCGTCGAGGTACTTCTCACACGCCCGGAGCGCGCCGTTGAACCGCTCCACATGTCCGGTGGCCACCAGAAGCCCGCGGGCATCCGCCGCCTCGAGAACGCGATCCGCTTCCTCCAACGTGGAGGTGATCGGCTTCTCGATGAGGAGATGGACGCCGGCTTCGACGGCCTGGAGCGCCACGGCGGCGTGCGCCGGCGTCGGCACAGCAATCACCGCCGCTTCGACGCGGGAGAAGAGATCTTTCGGATCGGAGAAGGTGCGGATCCCGAGCGCCTTCTCGACCTCCTCGGCGCGAACCGGATCTGCGTCGTGGACACCTTCGAGGCGGACGCCCGGAAGGTCGCGGAGGATCCTCGCGTGGTGGAATCCGAGGCTTCCGACCCCGATCACCGCGAAAGGAATCCTCGAGGTGGTCATCATCGGCCCGAAATGCCTCGGTCGCTCGCCTGGAAGAAGGCGAGGAAGGTCTCGACCTCATCGTAATGTTGCAGCTCCTCCTCGGCCCGGGCGAGCGCCTGCGTCGTGTTGTAGCTCGACGCGAAGAGGAGCCGGTATGCCCGCTTGAGCTCCCGCCGGACCTCGTCCGGAAAACCGCGGCGCTGCAAACCGACCGAGTTGAGTCCGTACAGCTGCACCGGATTCCCGGCCGCCTTGACGTACGGGGGGATGTCCTTCGCCGCCCGGGACGCGCCGCCCACGAAAGCGTGCTGGCCGATCCTGACGAACTGGTGGATTGGGGTCATTCCGCCGATGATCGCCCAGTCACCGATCGTGACGTGCCCGCCCATGTTGACGGCGTTGGAAATGATGACATGGTCCCCGAGCACGCAATCGTGCGCCACATGGGCGTACGACATCAGCATGCAGTCGGAACCGACGGTCGTCTTCCCCGACGCCGTCGTCCCGCGGTTCAGCGTCACGTACTCGCGGATCCGGGTCCGGTCGCCCACTTCGAGGAAGGTCTGCTCGCCTGCGTACTTCTGGTCCTGGGGGTCGCTCCCGAGCACCGCTCCCTTCGCGATCACACAGTCGCGGCCGACGACGGTGTCCCTCTCGATAAGAACGTGGGGGCCAATTCGGGTGCCCGCTCCCACGACCACATTCGGCCCGATGATGGAGAATGGGCCGACCTGCACGCCGTCCCCGATCTCCGCCTCGTCGTCGACGAGGGCGGTGGGATGGATCCACGACGCCTCTTCGGACGCCGTTCGGAGGGCCTGGGAGGTTTTAGCGATCGACGACACGTGCCATCATTTCGGCTTCAGCGACAACTTTTCCGTCCACACGTCCCACGCCCTTCATCTTGCAGGTGGTCCCGCGAATCTGCACGACCTCGACCTCGAAGCGAATCTGATCGCCCGGCGTCACTGGCCGCCGCCACTTCACGTTGTTGAGTGACATGAAGTACACGACTTTGGCATCCGGGTTCTCGAGCGCGTCCATGAGCAGGAGGCCGCCGACCTGCGCCATCGCCTCGATGACGAGGACCCCCGGCATGATTGGATGCCCCGGGAAATGGCCCACGAAAAAAGGCTCGTTGATCGAGACGTTCTTGATGCCCACGATGCGCTTCCGCTCCACATAGTCGACGACCCGATCGACCAGCAGGAAGGGATACCGGTGCGGGAGATAATTGAGGATGTCCTGGATGTCGAGCCTCCGACCGTTGCCGGAGTCCGATCCGTTCCCGAACCTCTCCAGGAGCGTTCGGGCCAGAGCCACATTCCCGCGGTGCCCCGGCCGCTCCGCGACGATGTGGGCATTGATCCGCGCTCCGACCAGCGCCAGGTCCCCCACGATGTCGAGCGTCTTGTGGCGCACGAACTCGTCCGGAAAGCGGAGCTGCACATCGTCCGCGATCCCCTCGTCCGTCAGGACGAGGGCGTTCAGCGTGGAGCCGCCCATGGCGAGCCCGCGGGAGCGCAGCCTCTCCACCTCGTGCAGAAACCCGAAGGTCCTGGCCTCCGCCAGCTCCGCCTCGAAGCTCTCCGGGTCGATGAGAAACGAGCCGTACTGGCGGCCGACCAGGGGGTGGTCGAACTCGATGGTGGTCGAGACCCGGTAGTCCGGCCCCGGCGCCACCACGAAGCTCGCGTCGCCCTCCCGGATGGTGACCGGCTCGGTGGGACGAATGACCCGCGCCGGGGCATCCTGCTCGCGGATCCCCGCCGAGGTGATCAGCGCCTCGTACGGACGGGCGCTCCCGTCGCCCGCCGGCGGCTCGATCCCCTCGATGTCGATGACCAGGTTGTCCACCTGGTGGGCGGCGACCGCCGCGAGCATGTGCTCGACGGTATGCACGAGCACATCTCCCCGCGCGAGCGTTGTCCCGCGATCGGTGCTGTGTACCGAATCGACGGTTGCCGGCACCTCGGGCGATCCATCGAGATCCACGCGGCGCAGCACGATGCCGGTATTGGCCTCGGCGGGCCGGAGACGGATGCGGGTGGCCTTTCCGGTATGCAGGCCGATGCCGTCCAGCTCCCGCTCCTCACGGATCGTACGCTGCCGGGGAGTCGCTTGCGGTTTGTCCTTCACGCGCGGAGTCGTCGGAGTATGAGGATCACGATGTGCCGTCACCGGCCTTCCCACCCTCCCGGAGTTGCCGGAGCAGCTGGGGGAGACGGAAGAGCGCGGCCTGCGCCCGGAGCGCCTCGCGGTGCGGGCGCGCGGGGTATCCGGAGACCGTCTGCCCGGCCGGGACGTCGGCGGTCACCCCCGCCTGGGCCCCCACCCGTGCCCCGGGCCCGATGCTGAGATGCCCGCCGATGCCGGCTTGTCCCCCGAGCACGGCGCCCTCCCCGACCGTCGTGCTTCCAGAGATGCCCACCTGGGCGACGACGATGACCCGCTCCCCGATCCGCACATTATGACCAATGTGAGCCAGATTATCAATTTTCGATCCGGAGCCCACCACCGTATCACCGATCGAGCCGCGGTCCACCGTGCTGTTCGCGCCGATCTCGACCTCGTCTCCGATCCGGCACCCCCCCACCTGCGGGATCTTCTCGTGACGACCCCCGGTCAACGCGTATCCGAACCCGTCCGCGCCGAGGCGGCATCCGCTGTGGATGATGCAATCGCGACCGAGCTCGGTGCCGGGGTACAGCGTGACGTGGGCATGGATGAGCGTTCCCCCGCCGACCCGGGCCCCCCGCCCCACCCGAACGTGCGAAGAGACGACGACTCCATCTCCCAGAACGGCTTTCTCTTCGATCACCGAGAACGGCCCCACCGACACGTCCGCCCCGATCTCCGCGCTCTCCGCAACCACCGCGCTGGGGTGCACGCCAGGCTCGGGAGGGGCTTCGGGGTAGAGCGCCAGCAGTACCAGCCGCAAGGCCACGTGCGGATCATCCACCGCGAGGTACGGCGTGCCCTCGGGAAGGTGCTCGACGAGCTTCCGCCCGACGAGAACGGCGGCCGCGGCGCTGCTCCCGACCAGGTCGGCGTACCGCGCGCTCACCACCAGGGAGATGTCGTCCGGGCTCGCGGTGTCCAGCGGAGCGACGCCGCTGATCGTCACATCGGGATCGGCGTGAAGGTCGGCGTCAACCCGTTCGGCGATCGATCGCAGGGAATGTGGCATCGGATGCAGGGGGGAGAAACAAAAGGAGGACGTCCGCGCACGGGCGCGGACGTCCTCTACGTAGCAGCCAGAACGGCGCTACCGGTTCAGCCGACGCAGAACTTCCTGGGTAAGATCGAGGCTCGGATCCGCGGCGACCATGCCTGCTGCGGCCTGATCGATCACGATGGCCACGTTCCGCTCGCTCCGGACCTGCTCCACCGTCGCGGTGATCTGCTCGCGGAGCCGGTTCATGCGCCGGTGCTGCGAGGTCTCGAGCTGGCCCTCGAGCTGGCCGCGGCTCTCCTGGTACGCGGCAAAGCGCTCCTGCAGGTCGCTGATCCTCTGCTGCTGCGCCTCCTGCGACATCGTCCCCTGCTGGCGCTCAAGCTCTTCCTGCAGCTCGACGATCTCGCGCTCCATGGTCTCAACGCGAGTCTGCGCCTGCGTCACCTCGCGCTGGAACTCTTCCATGGCCTCACGCGCCGCCGGCCACTGGTTGATGATCTCCTGCGAGTTGATGTAGGCGATGCCGCCCGCCTGCGCCTGTGCCTCTGCGGCCCCGGGGATCGCGACCAACGAAAGGGCCGCAGCCGTCGCTAACGCTGCAATGATCCTGGTCATCGTGCTCACTCCAAAAGGTTAGAATCCCGGTCCCAGCCGGAAGTGAAACTGCCAGCCCGGTTCCGGACGGTCGAAGCCGTACGCGTAGTCCAGACCGAGCGGACCGAACGGGGTCACCAGCGTCACGCCGAGCCCCGCGCCCCGGAAGAGCCGGGTCGGATCAATGTGCCCCGCACGGGCCCAATTGTTCCCTGCGTCCGCGAATGCCTGCACCGAAATGTTGTCGTTCAGCCGCACCGCGTACTCGGCCGACATGACGAGGAAGGCGTCACCGAGCCGCCCGCGATCACCCGCGCCCCTGCCCCGCGGCAGGTATCCCTGCGGCGTGATGCTCGCCTCCTCGTACCCGCGGAGCTGAATCCCGTCCTGCACGCCTCCCACGTAGAAGCGCTCGAGCGGGAACCGGGTGGCGTCTCCGAAGAGCGTTCCGGTGCGTGCGCGCAGACCGAGCGTGAACTGGATGGGCCGCTCGCCCGGCTGGTCTCCGCCGATGCGGCCGGCCGGCACCCACCACTCGAAATCACCCACCAGCTTCTGGAAGTTCCCGTCGCCGCCGAGCGGTCCGCCCGTCTGCTCCACATTGAGCGACTGCCGCGTTCCCACCGTCGGGAAGATCGGGTGGTTCTTGGTGTCGCGCGTCAGCCCCACCGTTACTCCGCTCGCGAGGGCCTCCGGAAGGAGGAAGATGTTCTCCGGGTCGTCCTCCGCCTGCTCGAAGGCGTCGTACGACGTCTGCGCGAGCGTGTACCCCACGAAGGCGCGCGTGAACCGGAGCCCCATCAGCGGGACGCCGAAGCGCACCGAGGCACCCGTTCGCGTCCGGCGACCGTCGCTGAACGGTGAGAAGCGGTCCTGCATGTGGAAGAGCGAAACGCTCCCCGAGTTCCGCGTTCCGAAGAGCGCGGGGTCGGTGTACGACGCCTCGAAGGTGTTTCGCCATCCATACTCGGCGCGGATCGCAGCCTGCTTCGCCTGCCCGAAGAGGTTCGGCTGCTCGTAGCCGAGGAAACCGGAGAGCCCGCCGGCGCGGCCGTATCCGCCGAGCGAGGTCCCGAAGTTGATGCTGCCGGTCTGCTTCTCCTCCACCTCGAAGACGATGTCGACCGTCCCCGCCTCGGGGTCGGGCCGGATGTCCGGCGTCGGCATAGGGGTCTCGAAGAAGCCGAGCCCGCTGATGCTCTGGTAGCTCTGGATGAGCCGATCCTCGTTGTAGATCTGGCCCGGGAGCACGAAGATCCGGTCACGGATCACCGACTCATGGGTACGCGTGTTCCCGGCGATCTCGATCCGATTGATGTAGAACGGCTGCCGCTCGACCACCTCGAGGGTGACGTCAACCGTCGGCTCGCCGTTCACCTCACCCCGCCGCTCGATGCGCGGCCGGACCTCGGAGTAGAGGTAACCCTCGTTCCGGTAGAGGCTCCCCAGCTGGGTGGCCACGTCGCGGACCGCGAGCTCATCGAAGACGTCTCCCCGCTCACGCCCGGCACGCGGACCGAACGGGAGCCCCAGCACGCCCCGCCGGTGCAGGGTGAGCATCTCCAGGATCCTCTCGGTGGAGAAGCGGGTGTTGCCCTGGACGTCGAACTCCCCGATCCGGTACTGCGGCCCCTCGTCCACCTCGACAACGAGCCGTGCCTTGCCGGTCTCCTGGTCCACGATGACACTGTCCGAGACCACCGTAAAGTCGATGAAGCCACGGGCCCCGTAGAAATCGGGAAGCCTCTGCTGGAGGTCCTCCGCGAGGACGTCGCGGTCGAGACGTCCCTGCCGGAACCAGAGGAAGCCCTCCGGCCGAGTGGCCATCTGACGCTCCAGCGTCCGGTCCGGAAAGCTCGTGTTACCACGGAACTCGACCTCGGCGATGGCCAGCCGCTGCCCCTCAACCACGCGGAAGGTGAGGCGGTATCCCTCGTCCACATCTCCAACCGGGGTGAGGGCGGTGTCGACCGAGATCACCTGAACGCCTCGCTGCCCCAGGAGGTCGCGAATGAGGGCCTCGGTCTGCGGAACCACGCTCGGCCTCAGCGTCTGGTTCCCTTCCAGGCCCACCGAGTCGCGCACGGTCCGCGCATTGATGCGCTCGAGCCCCTCGAAATCGAAGGAGGCGATGAATGGTCGCTCCTCCACCTCGATGATGAGTGCCGTTCCGCCCGCCACCGTCCGACGGGAGCGGACCTCCACGTGCTCGAACTCACCCGTTGCCATGAGACGGCGGATGGCGAGAGGGATGTCCGGCGGACGGATCACGGCGCCGATGTTCAGCCCGGTCGTCCCGATCACGGCGGCCTCGGGAATCCTCTCGTGCCCGCGCACCTCGATGGTATCGACCATCACCCCCGCTTCACCGACCGCGCCGGCATCCGGCACCGGTGGAACGTCCTGGGCGGAGAGCGGCTGAGTGAGGATCGCGAGAATCGCGATCGCGGCGGTCATGAGGAGACCGCGGCGAGCCGTAGAGATGCACTCGTTCGAAACCATCAGAAACATCAAATGAACCGGAATGGGATTGCAGACTCGTAGCCCCGCGGCGCCGGAAAGCGCCCGCGGGACTGCGAGATCGTCAGGTGCTGTACCCTCAGCTCGATTCCGAGGGGGTGGGTGTCGCCACTGCATGGAAGGCGAGCGCATCGCCACTCTCGTTCACCGTGGCCTCGATCTCCTCCCCACCCTTGAACTCCGAGGTCAGGATCTTCTCGGAGAGCGGATCTTCCACATAGCGCTGAATCGCGCGGCGGATCGGCCGGGCGCCGTACTTCTCGTCATACCCGTGCTCGACGAGGAAGTCGATCGCCTCATCGGTCAGATGGAGCTTGATCTCCTCCTGCTCGAGCCGCTTCTCCACCTCCCGGAGGAGGTTCCGCACGATCTTGCCGATATCGCCACGATCGAGCGGATGGAAGACGATGACGTCGTCGAGACGGTTGATGAACTCCGGGTTGAACGCCCGGTTGATCTCGTCGTTGACCTTCGCCTCCATGGCCTCGTACGCTGTCCGCTCCGACTTCGGATGGAAGCCGAGCCCCGGCCCCTTGCCGATGTCGCGCGCCCCGAGATTCGAGGTCATGATGATGACCGTGTTCTTGAAATCGATCACCCGGCCGTAGTTGTCGGTCAGCTGCCCGTCGTCGAGCACCTGGAGCAGGATGTTGAACACATCCGGGTGCGCCTTCTCGATCTCGTCGAGCAGCACCACCGAGTACGGCTTGCGCCGCACCGCCTTGGTGAGCGTGCCGGAGTCCTCGTAGCCGACGTACCCCGGAGGGGCACCAATCAGGCGGGACACGGAGAACTTCTCCATGTACTCCGACATGTCGACCCGAATGATGGCCTGCTCGTCCGCGAACATGAACTCCGCCAGTGCACGCGCCAGCTCGGTCTTACCGACGCCGGTCGGACCGGCGAAGACGAAGCTTCCAATCGGCCGCTTCGGATCGCTGAGGCCCGCGCGCGAGCGCCGGATGGCCCGGGCAATGGCCTTGACCGCCTGATCCTGCCCCACGATCCGGTTGTGGAGCTCGTCCTCCATGCCCACCAGACGCGCCGTTTCCGCGTGCTTCATCCGGGTGATCGGAATCCCGGTCCACCGGGAGATGATGAAGGAAATGTCGTCCTCCGTGAGCGCAGGACGGTGCGTCTTCCGCTCCTCGTCCCACGCCTTCTCCCGCTCCGTGATCTTCTTCTGCGCCTCCCGCTCGCGATCGCGCAGCTCGGCCGCGCGCTCGAAATCCTGATCGCGGATCGCCTGGTCCTTCTTCTCGGCGATCTCGTCGAGCTCCTTCTTGAGATCCGCGACCTCGGGCGGCGGCACCTGGGTGGCCAGGCGCGCTCGCGCGCCGGCCTCGTCGATGACGTCGATCCCTTTGTCCGGCAGGAAGCGATCGGTGATGTACCGCTCGGACTGCTTCACCGCGTACTCGATCACGTTCTTCGGGATCGTGACCTTGTGGTGCTCCTCGTAGTGCGGCTTCAGTCCCTCGATGATCTGGACCGTCTCCTCGATGCTCGGAGGATCGACCATGACCGTCTGGAAGCGCCGCTCGAGGGCTCCGTCCTTCTCGATGTACTTGCGGTACTCGTTAAGCGTCGAAGCACCCACGCACTGGAGCTCCCCGCGCGCGAGCGCCGGCTTCAGCATGTTGGAGGCGTCGATCGCGCCCTCCGCGGCTCCTGCCCCGACGAGCGTGTGCAGCTCGTCGATAAAGAGGATGACGTTCTTGTTCTGGGAGATCTCGTTCATCACCGCCTTGAGACGCTCCTCGAACTGACCGCGATACTTGGTGCCTGCGATGACGGCCGCCATGTCGAGCGCGAGCACCCGGTGATCCCGGAGCGGCTCGGGGCTCTTCTCATCGGCGATCAGCTGTGCCAGCCCCTCGGCGATCGCCGTCTTCCCCACCCCGGGCTCACCGATGAGCACCGGGTTGTTCTTCTTGCGGCGGCAGAGGATCTCCATCACCCGCTCGATCTCGTCCTCCCGGCCGATGGTCGGGTCGAGCTCCTCCTCGCGGGCGAGCTCGGTCAGATCTCGGCAGAAGTGGTCGAGCGCCGGTGTCTTGGACTTCTTCTCCCCCTTCCCGGTCGCGCTCGCTCCCTGCGGCGATCCTACACCGGCGGGCTGGGCTCCGCCCGGATCGGATCCGAGCAACTTCAGCGTTTCCCGTCGGGCGTCGTCCAGCCCGACGCCGAGTTGGCCGAGGACCTCGGCCGCGATCCCCTTCTCCTCGCGCAGCAGTCCGAGCAGGAGATGCTCGGTCCCCACATAGGAGTGGTTGAGCTCCCGGGCCTCGGCCATGGCGAACTCGAGCACCTTCTTAGCCCGAGAGGTATAGGGAAGCTCGCCGAGGGCGATGGTGGCCTTCCCGCGCCGGACCGACTCCTCCACCTTCGACTGGACCTGCTCGAGATCCACCTCCAGGTTCGTGAGCACGGCCGCCGCGACCCCTTCACCCTCGCGTATGAGACCGAGAAGGATGTGCTCCGTCCCCACGTAGTCGTGCTGGAGCCGGATCGCCTCTTCCCGGGCCATTGCGAGTACCTTTCGCACCCGATCCGTGAAATTGTAGTTCATTCGCCTCTGCCTTCCGTTGGCGGGCCGTGCCCGCGCGCGATGCAATGCCGATCAGGCTCGTCGCTGCCCCTCGTCGTCCTCCAGGATCTTCCGGACGAAGGAGGCCCGATGAACCTCGGACTCCGTTTGCGTGAGCGTGGAATTCGCCGCGCGATGCAGATGCGCGGGCTGAGTGAAGACCATGATGCGATTGAGCGTGTATACACTGGGTGATTGGAGAAGTTTCAGGCTCACACCCAGCCGAACACCGCTCAGCAAATTCATCACTTCCTCGAACGAAATGGTTCGCGCATGGCGCAACAGGCCGTACGCCCGCCACACCTTGTCCTCGATCACGGTGGGGGCGTCCCGCAGGAGAACGCTTCGCGCGTGACTCTCGTACTGGATCACCTGGGTCACGATCTTGGTGAGGTGATCGAGCAGGTCCTCCTCGGTCTTCCCAAGCGTGGTCTGGTTGGAGATCTGGAAGAAATTCCCGACCACCTCGGACCCCTCCCCGTACAGACCGCGGAAGGTGAGCCCCACCTGCACGATTCCCTGCAGGACCTTGCCGATCTCCTGGGTGAGGACGAGCCCGGGCAGGTGCATGAGGACCGATGCCCTGAGCCCCGTCCCGACATTCGTCGGGCAGGAGGTCAGATATCCGAACTGCGGATGGAAGGCGTAGGCGAGGCGGTTCCCCATTTCGTCGTCAAGCCGGTCCACCTCCTGCCACGCCTCTCGAATGCGAAGCCCGCTCACGAGGCTCTGTAGCCGGAAGTGATCCTCCTCGTTCACCATCACCCCCACGGACGAGGGCGATCCAAGGAGGAGCATCGACTGCGAGGTGGTGCCCGTATCACCCTCCCCGATCAGCTCCTTGCTGACCAGGTGACGCTCCAGCAGGAGGCTCCTCTCGAGTGACCCGAGCGAGCCGATCTCCAGGCGGATCCCATCCCGCAGACTTTCGATCTCCTCGGCCGCATCGAGGATCGTGTCCCGCACCGCTGCCCGATCCTCGGGGCGGGCGAAGGGACCGAAGCGGTGATCGCGAAGGTTACGGGCCAACCGGATGCGTGTCGAGAGGACGATGTCCGCACTGGGACCGTCCGCTCCGATCCAGTCGAGGCCAGCATCCGCCGGCGAGAGGAAATCAGTCTGGTCCATCGGTCAAGTCGAGTCCTCCATTTCCCGAATCTGGTCGCGGATCGATGCTGCGCGCTCGAAGTCCTCCGCGTCCACCGCCCGCTGAAGGCTCCGACGGAGACTGGCGATGCGGGCAGTTCGATCCGCCTCCGAGGGGTCCGGCGGCATGTAAACCTTGCCAACGTGTTGCGTTCCCGCGTGTAGCCGTCGGAAGAGGCTTCTCAGATGCTGATCGAAGGTGCGATAGCAGTCCGCGCAGCCGAGCCTCCCCGACTTCTTGAACTGAGTGAGGGTCAGGCCGCATCCTTCGCATGCCACTTCGGTGGCCGTCTGCTCGATTGGCTCGGCCTTGCCCATCTGTGCCAAGAAGTCTGTGAGCGGCGCCGAGGGAGAGCCTCCCACGCCCTCCTCCAGCCCCTGCTCCGCCGCGCACCGCTCGCAGAGGTGGTAGCTGCTCATCTTGTTCTCCACCACCCGCGTGAGGTGGACGGTCGCTTCCTCCTGCCCGCAGTTGTCACACTTCATGGCGTCCCCCCGCCCTGCTCTGCATCGGTTCCCTGATGTCCATGAGCTTCCCCTCCTCCATTTGCAACTCCCGATCCGCCCGGTGGGCCAGATCGCGGTTGTGCGTCACGAGGACCATTGCGGAGGATTCCTCTCGCGCCACCTCGAACAGGAGATCGTGCAGGCGGCCGCTCGTCCTCATGTCGAGGTTCCCCGACGGCTCGTCGGCCAGGAGGACATCCGGCCGGTTCGCCAGCGCCCGCGCCACGGCCACGCGCTGCTGCTCACCTCCGGAAAGCTGAGAAGGGCTGTGGCCGAGTCGCTCCCCGAGCCCCACCCGGCGGAGAAGCTCCTCAGCCCGCCCCCGCGCCTCCGACCGCGGTTTTCCCGCGATGAGCTGGGGCATCATGACGTTCTCCAATGCCGAAAACCCGCGGAGGAGATGATGGAACTGGAAAACGAAGCCGACCCGCTGGTTCCTGAAGCGGGCGAGATCGCGCTCGTTCAGCGTATCCAGCGCCTGACCCCGCACCACAACGGTCCCGGAGGTGGGGCGGTCGAGCCCGCCCAGCAGCTGGAGCAGCGTAGATTTCCCGGCGCCGCTCTCCCCGGTCACGGAGACGACCTCCCCCTCCCTGACGGAGAGATCCGCGCCCTGCAGCACGTGGAGCGCCCCTCCGTCGACGACGGGGTACGAGCGGGACAGGTCGCGACAGACCAGTACCTCTGGACGCCCGTCCCCGACCGAGTCCGATCGCTCAGTCATGCCGGATCGCCTCGACCGGGGTGAGACGCGCCGCCTGCGCCGCCGGGTAGATGGTGGCCAGGAGGGAGATGGTGAGGCTCGCCGCCACGATGATGCCGATATCTACGAAGTTCAGCGCCACCGGCAGGCGGTCGATGAAATAGACGTCCGGGGGGATCTGGATGAATTCGTACCTGTCCAGGAGCCAGGTGACGAAGAGGCCGCCCGCGGTGCCGAGCGCGGTTCCCACCACCCCGATGGTGACCCCCTGCAGGATGAAGACGCGACGGATCTGCCACGAGGTCAGCCCCATCGACCGAAGGATTCCTATCTCCCGGGTTTTGTCTGTAACCATCATCACCAGGGTGGAGATGATGTTGAAGGCCGCCACGATCACGATGAGCAGGAGAATGATCTCCATCGCCAGCTTCTCCAGCTGCAGCGCGCCGAAGAGGGCTGCGTTCATCGTCATCCAGTCGTCCGCACGGTACGGATAGCCGAGCGTGTCCACGATCCGGCGACCCACCACCCCGGCCTCACCGGGATCGGGGACCCGCACCTCGAGCCCGGTCACCGCGCCGTCCAGCGCCCCCACGTCCTGCGCCGCCTCGAGGGGAACGTAGACGTAGCGGCTGTCGAACTCGTACATCCCCGTGTCGAA